>NZ_CP107551.1:1812935-2115091 GCF_025837095.1 Rhodococcus sp. Z13 | reverse complement strand
CGCTGCGGTGCTTTCCTCCGGTGCATCCGACCGCGATCGTCATGTAACGCTTCCCCTCCCGACGGTAACCGGCCGCTGTCAGATCGAGCAGCCGATGGTAGGTGGCGAGATACTCCTCGGCACCGTCGCGGGAGAGTACATAGTCGCGGACCGCGGCGTCCTGCCCGGTGTGCGGGCGCAGTTCGGCGATCCAGTGGGGATTGGGCAGGAACCGCACGTCGCAGACGAGATCGGAGTCCATCGGCAGGCCGTACTTGAATCCGAAGGACTCGACGGTGACCTGGATGGTGTCGGAACCTGCGTCACCGAAGGCCGCCTCGATCTTGCGGCGCAGTTCCGGACCGGACAGCGCCGAGGTGTCGATGACCAGGTCGGCGGCGCCCTTGATGGGTGCGAGCTGGGCCCGTTCGACGGCAATGCCGCGCGAAAGGGTGCGGTCGGCGGTGTCGGCCTGCAGCGGGTGGCTGCGTCGCACCTGCTCGAAGCGCCGCACGAGCACCTGGTCGGTGGCCTCGAGGAACAGCACGCGGGTCCGCACCGGCCGCGATGCGAGGTCGACAACGACCCGTTCGAGGTCGCCGGTGAACAGCCGGCTGCGCACATCCATCACGACGGCGAGGCGCTGCAGGGGCGGCCGAGCCTGCACGGCGAGGTCGATCATCGACGACACCAGCTGCGGGGGCAGGTTCTCGACCACGTACCACCCGAGGTCCTCGAGGGCGGTGGCCGCGGTGCTCAGGCCCGCGCCGGACAGGCCGGTGACCACGATGACCTCCGCGGCGCGCTGCGCATCCTGTTCAGCAGCGCGCTGCGCATCCTGTTCAGCAGCGCGCTGCCCGTCGTTCGCGCCCGTTGCCTCGGGGATCCGACTCGTTCCGGTCACTGTTCAGACTCCGCTCGTACTCCCGACACGCCGACGGAGCCATCATCGCCCACCGGCGTGTCGCCTGCATCCGCGACCCCGGCTTCGGGGCCGCGCAGCGCGTCGAGCACGGCGCGGGCGGTGACCCGGCCGATCCCCGGCACGGCGGTGATCTCCTCGATGCTCGCCTCCCGCAACCGGGCGACGGACCCGAAATGGGTGACGAGCGCCTTGCGGCGGGTGGGACCGAGGCCGGGCACGCCGTCGAGGGCGGAGGCCGTCATCCGCTTGGACCGCTTGCTGCGGTGGTAGGTGATCGCGAAGCGGTGCGCCTCGTCGCGGATGCGCTGCAGAAGGAACAGCGACTCACTGGTGCGCGGCAGGATCACCGGATCCTCCTCCCCCGGCACCCACACCTCCTCGAGTCGCTTGGCGAGTCCGACGACCGCGACGTCGGTGACCCCGAGCTCCTCGAGTACCTCCGCGGCGGCCGCGACCTGCGGGGCACCGCCGTCGACGACGAACAGGTTCGGTGGGTAGGCGAACCGGCGGGGCCGGCCCGTGGCGGGGTCGAGCGCGGCCGCGGGAGCGAGGTCGCCCCCGTTGGTCTCCGAGGCGAGGTCGCGGTTGTGGCGCAGGAAGCGGCGCCGGGTCACCTCGGCGATGGAGGCGACGTCGTCGCTGTGTCCGTCGCCGGCGGCCTCCTTGATCGCGTAGTGGCGGTAGTCCGACTTGCGGGGCAATCCGTCCTCGAACACGACGAGCGAGGCGACGACGTCGGTGCCCTGCACGTGACTGATGTCGACGCACTCGATGCGCAGCGGCGCGGTGTCGAGGTCGAGGGCCTCCTGGATGCCCTGCAGGGCCGCGGAGCGGGCGTTGAAGTCACCCGCGCGGCGCAGTTTGTGCTGGGCGAGAGCCTCTTTCGCGTTGCGTTCGACGGTCTCGGCGAGGGCCTTCTTGTCGCCGCGCTGCGGCACCCGCAGCCGGACCGGTCCACCGCGCAGGCCGGCGAGCCACCGACTCATCTCCTCCGGGTCCGGCGGCAGGGCGGGCACGAGCACCTCGCGGGGCACCGCGCTGGTCTCGCTCGCGGTGTCGTCCCCGGTGTCGAGGGCGGCCTCCTCGCCGTAGAACTGGGTGAGGAACTGCTCGACGAGCAGTGACGTCTCCTCGGCGTCGGCACCGGCTGCACCGGCACCGGCTGCGTCGGTCTCCGGCGGAGTGTCGCGATCCTCGGGGCGGTCGAGGACGTCTCCCGACTTCTCGACGACCCAACCGCGCTGACCCCGCACGCGCCCGCCGCGGACGTGGAAGACCTGCACCGCCACCTCGAGGTCGTCGGTGGCGAAGGCGACGAGGTCGGCGTCGGTGCCGTCGCCGAGCACCACGGCCTGCTTCTCGAGGGCCTTGCGCAGCGCGCCGAGGTCGTCGCGCAGCCGCGCCGCGGCCTCGAAGTCCAGTTCCTCGGCGGCAGCCTGCATCCGTTTCTCCACGTCGCGGACGAGGCGGTCCGTGCGGCCGGCGAGGAAGTCGCAGAAGTCCTCGACGATGCGGCGGTGCTCCGCGGCGGAGACGCGCCCGACGCACGGCGCCGAGCACTTGTCGATGTAGCCGAGCAGGCAGGGCCGGTCCATCTGGGTGTGCCGCTTGAACACCCCGGCCGAGCAGGTGCGCGAGGGGAACACCCGCAGCAGCAGGTCGAGGGTCTCGCGGATCGCCCACGCGTGGGAGTAGGGACCGAAATAGCGCACGCCCTTGCGGCGCGGGCCGCGGTAGACGAACAGCCGCGGATACTCCTCGTCGAGGGTGACCGCGAGCATCGGGTAGGTCTTGTCGTCGCGGTAGCGGACGTTGAACCGCGGATCGAACTCCTTGATCCAGTTGTACTCGAGCTGGAGCGCCTCGACCTCGGTGCGCACCACCGTCCACTCGACGCTGCCCGCGGTGGTGACCATCTGCCGGGTACGCGGGTGCAGCGAGGCGATGTCGGCGAAATAGGAGTTCAGGCGTGAGCGCAGACTCTTGGCCTTGCCGACGTAGACGACCCGGCCGTGGGGGTCGCGGAATTTGTACACCCCCGGCTCCGTGGGGATGGTGCCGGGGGCGGGGCGGTATGTCGAGGGGTCGGGCACGGGTCCAGGCTAGTCGCCGCCCCCGACGCCGCTGCCGTCGTCGGTGGTGGGTGTCCCGCCGGCCGGGGCGTAGCGGGCCTCGAGCTGCCGGAACCGCTCGAGGGCGTCCACCGCAGCCTCCCCGTCGCGCGACTGGATGGCGACGACGGGCACGTACTCGTCGAACGGCAGTTCCAGACGGGCCCAGGGCGCGTCGTGGTCGTAGTACAGGCCGCGGACGTCCTGCCACGGGATCAGCCGCTCGGCGACGACGTTGCGGACGGCCACCCCGTCCGCCCCGGCGCGCAGCCGCGGCCGGGTGAACAGCAGGATCGCGCCGGAGAGCGCGACACCGATGACGAGGATGGCGATCTGGTCGGCGAGCCGCAGGTGCACGCCGGTGTCGCCACCGGCGCGGAGCACCAGTGCCACGAAGACGTGCAGGGCGAACACCACGGCCGCCCCGGCGATCACCCAGCGGCGCATCTTCGCCGGGTGAACCTCGAGATCCCAGCCGGTCCCGGTGTCGGTCAATTCGACGCCCCTCGCAGCCGCCGCAGGGTCACGGCGGTGTCGAGCGCGGCAGCGCAGGCCTGGCCGCCCTTGTCCTCGGCAGAGCCGGGCAGGCCGGCCCGGTCGCGGGCCTGCTGCTCGGTGTCCGTGGTGAGCACACCGTTGCCGACCGGGGTGCTCTCGTCGAGCGACACCCGGGTCAGGCCGTAGGTGACGGCGTCGCACACGTACTCGAAGTGCGGGGTGCCGCCACGGATGACCACACCGAGGGCGACGACGGCGTCGTGGGTGCGGGCGAGCTGCTGTGCGACGACGGGCAGCTCGATCGCGCCGGCGACCCGTTCGAGCGTGACGTCGGTGATGCCGGCCTCCTCGGCGACGCGTCGCGCACCGGCGATCAGCGCGTCGGAGATCTCGGCGTGCCAGCTGCCGGCGACGATCGCCAGGCGCAGCCCGGCGGCGTCGGCGAGCTGGAGTTCGGGCAGGCCCTCGCCGCTCATCAGGCGTCTCCCTCGTCGAATTCGTCGAGCCCGATCAGGTCGTGGCCCATGCGGTCGCGCTTGGTGCGCAGGTAGGTGATGTTCTCGCGGTTCGCGCGCAGCGGCATCGGCACCCGCTCGGTGATCTGCAGGCCGTAGCCGTCCAGTCCCACGCGCTTGGCGGGGTTGTTGGTCAGCAGCCGCATGGAGGTGATGCCGAGGTCGACGAGGATCTGCGCGCCGATGCCGTAGTCGCGGGCGTCGGCGGGCAGGCCGAGCTGCAGGTTGGCGTCGACGGTGTCGGAGCCGGCGTCCTGCAGCTGGTAGGCCTGCAGCTTGTGCATCAGGCCGATGCCACGGCCCTCGTGGCCGCGCATGTAGAGCACGACACCGCGGCCCTCGGCGGCGACCATCTCGAGGGCAGCGTCGAGCTGGGGGCCGCAGTCGCAGCGCAGGGAGCCGAAGACGTCTCCGGTCAGGCACTCGGAGTGGACGCGCACGAGCACGTCGGAGCCGTCGCCGTCCGGTCCGGCGATGTCGCCGAGGACCAGCGCAACGTGCTCGACCTCGTCGTAGATGCTCTGGTAGCCGACCGCGGTGAAGTCGCCGTGCCGGGTGGGGATGCGCGCCTCGGCGACCCGCACGACGTGCTTCTCGTGCTTGCGGCGCCACGCGATGAGGTCGGCGATGGAGATCATCGCGAGCTCGTGCTCGTCGGCAAACACGCGCAGCTCGTCGGTGCGGGCCATCTGGCCCTCGTCCTTCTGCGAGACGATCTCGCAGATGACGCCGGCGGGACGCAGGTCGGCCATGCGGGCGAGGTCGACGGCCGCCTCGGTGTGGCCGGGGCGGCGCAGCACGCCGCCTTCCTTGGCGCGCAACGGCACCACGTGGCCGGGGCGGGTGAAGTCCTGGGCGGTGCTGTTCGGGTCGGCGAGCAGCCGCATGGTGGTGGCGCGGTCGGCGGCGGAGATACCGGTGCCGATGCCTTCCTTCGCATCGACGGTCACCGTGTAGGCGGTGCCGTGCTTGTCCTGGTTGATGCTGTACATGGGAGGAAGGCCGAGGCGGTCGCAGTCCTCGCCGTCCAGGGGCACGCACAGGTACCCGGAGGTGTAGCGGACCATGAACGCCACGAGTTCGGGCGTCGCCTTCTCCGCGGCGAAGATGAGGTCGCCCTCGTTTTCACGGTCCTCGTCGTCGACCACGACGACCGCCTTACCGGCGGCGATGTCGGCGACCGCGCGCTCGATGGTGTCGAACCTCGTCACTTCCCTGGACTCCAACTCTCTATCCGGACGACTCGGGCTCCGCGTCCATTTGTCGTGCTCCACACTACGACGCGTCATCGCGCGTTCTGCAGGCGCTCCACATACTTGGCGATCACGTCGACCTCGAGGTTGACGAGGGTGCCCGGTTCGGCGGTCCCGAGCGTGGTCAGCGCCAGGGTGGTGGGGATCAGCGAGATCTCGAACCACTCCTCGCCCGGCTCGCCGCCGAGCCCCGAGACCGTCAGGGACACACCGTCGACCGTGATCGATCCCTTCTCGACCACGTAGCGGGAGATCTCGGCCGGCAGCGCGATGCGCACGACCGTCCAGTTCTCCGAGGGGGTGCGCGACAGCACGGTGCCGGTGGCGTCGACGTGGCCCTGCACGAGGTGCCCGCCGAGCCGGCTGTTCAGCGCCGCGGCGCGTTCGAGATTGACCCGGCCGCCGACGGCGAGCTGCCCCAGCGACGAGCGGTTCAGGGTCTCCAGCATCACGTCGGCGGTGAAGCTGCCGCCGTCGAGGACGTCGACGACGGTCAGGCACACGCCGTTGACGGCGATCGAGTCGCCGTGCTTGGCGTCGGAGGTCACCAACGGTCCGCGCACGGTGAACCGCGCCGCGTCGGCGAGATCCTCCTTGGCGACGATCTCACCCAGTTCCTCGACGATGCCGGTGAACATGTTCCGCTCCTTCACTCCCGATCGGGGACCGGGCTCACGCGTCCCGTTCCGGGACGAGACTCAACAGCACATCGGAGCCGACCGTCTCGACGCGCTCCCGACGGAACCGTAGCGCCTCGGCGATCGTGCTCACGCCCGCGTCCTCGACTGCGGCCGTCCCGGCCCCGAGCAGGACCGGGGCGATGTAGGCCTGGATGCGGTCGACGCAGCCCGCGGCGAGGAACGCCCCGGCGAGCCGCGGGCCGCCCTCGAGCAGCACGTCGGGATGGTCACCGAGCGCGGCGATCACCTCCTGCACGTCGTGGGTGCGCAGCACCAGCGTCGGGGCGGCGTCGTCGAGAACCCGTGCGGAGGTGGGGATCTCACGGGTGCCGACCACCACGCGCAGCGGCTGGTGCGGGGCGAGTTCACCGTCGGGCAGCCGGGCGGTCAGCCACGGGTCGTCGGCGAGGACGGTGCCGGTGCCGACGACTATCGCGTCGAGGCGGCTGCGCTGATCGTGCACGCGCGCACGCGATTCGGGACCGGAGATCCACTTGCTCGTGCCGTCCGCCGCGGCGCTGCGGCCGTCGAGGGACGCCGCGAACTTCCACGTCACGTGCGGCCGGCCGGTGCGCTGCCGGTGCAGCCAGGCGCGCAGCGGCCCCTGGAGGACGGCCTCGGCCCCGAGACCGGGGTGCACCGTGATCCCGGCGGCGCGCAGGGTGTCGGCGCCGCCCCCGGCGATGGGGTTCGGGTCGGGCACCGAGTAGTACACGGTCCGGATGCCCGCGGCGATGAGCGCCTGCGCGCACGGCCCGGTGCGGCCGGTGTGGTTGCACGGTTCGAGGGTGACGACGGCGGTGCCGCCGCGGGCCCGGTCACCGGCCGCGGCCAGCGCGCGGACCTCGGCATGCGGGCCGCCCGGAGGTGCCGTGGCCCCGACCCCGGCGATCCGCCCGTCGGCGTCGAGGATCACCGCGCCCACGGGCGGATTCGGGCTCGTGGTGCCGCGTACGGACTCCGAGGCGTCGAGCGCGAACTGCAGCGCCTCGGTGATCCCGGGTGCCGTCACGGCGCGAGGGAGAGGTGCGGGGATGCGACCCCGGCCTGCGCGCGCAGCTTGCGGACGGCCTCACCGGGGTCCGCGGCGCCGTAGACGGCCGAACCCGCGACGAAGCAGTCGACGCCGGCCTCGGCGGCCTGCTCGATGGTGTCGGGGTTGATACCGCCGTCGATCTCGACGAGCAGGCGCAGTTCACCCGAGTCCACGAGACGTCGCACCTTGCGGGCCTTGTCGAGGACATCGGGGATGAAGGACTGACCACCGAAGCCGGGTTCGACGCTCATCACCAGGAGCGTGTCGAATTCCTTCAGGATCTCGAGATAGGGCTCGATGGGCGTGCCGGGCTTGACGGACAGCCCGGCCTTGCCGCCGGCGGCGCGGATGTCGCGGGCGACGGCGACGGGATCGTCGGCGGCCTCGGCGTGGAAGGTCACGTTGTGGGCGCCCGCCTCGGCGTAGGGCGGCGCCCAGCGGCCCGGGTCCTCGATCATCAGGTGGCAGTCGAGCGGGATGTCGGTCGCTTTCAGCAGCGACTGCACGACGGGCAGGCCGAGGGTGAGGTTCGGCACGAAGTGCGCGTCCATGACGTCGACGTGGAGCCAGTCGGCACCGGCGACGGCTTGCGCCTCGTCGGCGAGGCGGGCGAAGTCCGCGGACAGAATCGAGGGAGCGATCATCGGGTGGGCCACGTCGATCGAGTCTAGTGCGGTGCGTGACGGTCGGCGCGCGCCGGGCGGCCTGCCGAAATGCGCCGCTCTGCGAGACTGTCAGCCTAGGTTCGGAGTGTGAGCGAGCAGCGGGAACACGAACGCGCGACCCCCGAGGGGGCGTTGCTGCCCCGTTGGTGGCCGGCCGTCGCCCTCCTCCTCGCCCTGGGTGCCTTCCTCGCGCACGATCGACTGCTCGGCTTCAGCGGCCACTACGGCCTGTTCGGCAACGCGGTCGACGCGGTGGTCTACCGCCACGGCGGGTGGACCGTGCGCACCTCGGAGCCGCTGTACGGCTTCGTACTGTTCGACCTGCTGCCCTTCACCTATCCGCCCTTCGCGGCGCTGGTCTTCGTGCCGCTGTCGGTGCTGTCGGTCCCCGCCACCTTCCTCGTCACGCACGTGACGAACGCGGTGCTGTTGTACCTGGCGGTGTGGCTGAGCTGGCGGGCCCTCGGGTACGCGGACACCACCCGGATGCGGGTCGTGAGCCTGGGGCTGGCGGTGGCGTGCACCTGGCTCGAACCGGTGCGCATGACCGTCTGGCTGGGGCAGATCAACCTGGTGCTGCTGGTGCTGGTGCTGTGGGATCTGACCCGGCCGGAGACCGCGCGGCTGCGCGGCATCGGGGTGGGCCTGGCCGCGGGCCTGAAGCTGACCCCCGCCTTCTTCGTCCTCTACCTCGCGGTGGTACGGCAGTGGCGCGCAGCGCTCGTCGCGACGGTCACCTTCGCCGCGACCGTGCTCGCCGGCTTCGTGGTGATCTTCTCCGACGCCTGGACGTACTTCACCGACGCGATCGTGCGGTCGGACCGCATCGGGCTGATCTCCTCCCCCGCGAACCAGTCGATCCGCGGGATCCTCGCCCGCGCCCTGCACACCGAGGAGCCCCCGGTGTGGGCGTGGCTGCTGTGCGCGGCGCTGGTCGCGGCCGCCGGACTGTGGGCCGCCCGCCTCGCCCACCGGCACGGGGAGCAGTTGCCGGCGCTGACCCTGTGCGGACTGACCGCACCGATGGTCTCCCCGTTCTCGTGGGGACACCACTGGGTGTGGACCGTGCCGCTGCTCGTGGTGTGCCTGGACCGGGCCGCGCGGTGGCGGCGCTGGTGGGGTTACCTGTTGCCGGCGGCCGTGGTCGTGCCCCTGCTCGCCTGGTACCGCTCCTATCCGGACGGGGTGGTGGCGATCGGCATCTTCATGACGCCCGCCGAACCGGTGCTGCGCACCCTTCTGCAGTGCGCCTATCCCCTGCTCTTCGCCGCCACCGTCGCGGCCGTGCTGCTGCGCTACCGCGTGGCCGAGCGAGTGGCCCGCGCGAGCACGTCGAACCGGTCGATGTCCTCGCGCCGGCAGACGTGACTGCCCGCGGTGAGCAGCGCCGCGGTGGCGCAGGCGGTGCCGAGGGCGAGCGCGTCGTACAGCGACCGCTCCTGCAGCAGTCCCACGACGAGACCGGCGACCATGCTGTCGCCGGCGCCGACCGCGCTGCGCACCTTCACGGCCAGGGCCGGGACGTGCACGGCCTCGTCGGCGGTGACCAGGATCGCGCCGTCCGCGCCGAGGGACACCACGACGACCTCCGTGACACCCGAGGTGACGAGTTCCCGGGCGGCGGCGACCTGTTCGCCGGTGGTCGGCAGGTCCCGCCCGGCCCACTCGCACAGTTCGTCGAGGCTGGGTTTGACGAGGAAGACACCCGAGTCGATGCTGGTCAGCGCATCGCCCGAGGAGTCGAGGACGAAGCGGGCACCGGCCTCGCGGGCCACCACGGCGATCCGGCGCACGAAGGTGCCGGGCACGCCGGGCGGGAAGCTGCCGCTGGCCACCACGAACTTCGCGCCCTCGGCGACCTTCTCGAGGGTGGCGAGGCAGCGTTCCTGCTCCTCGGCCGTCAGTTCCGGGCCCGGGGTGACGAAACGGTACTCCTGGCCGCTGGTGCGGTCGATGGCGGTGAAGCACTCGCGGGTGGACCCGGCGATCGGGACGATGTGCTCCTCGATCCGGTCGTCGTCGAGCAGACCGCTCATCTGCTCGCCGCGCGCCCCACCCGCCGGGTAGACCGCGGCAGCCGATACGCCGAGCACCCGCGCGACCTTCGCGACGTTCACGCCGCCGCCACCGGCGTCGTAGAGGGGCTCGTCGCAGCGCAGCTTGCGGGTCGGGACGACCGCGTCGGTGAAGGTCGTGACGTCCAGGGCCGGATTCAGGGTCAGCGTGACGATGTCGGGCACGGGTCCGACCCTATGCGCCGCGGCCCGGAACGTCGACGATCCTCACCCGCGTGCCTCGCCCGTGTGCCGTCAGCTCACCGGTTTCCGCAGCGCCGCCATGAACATCGCGTCGGTGCCGTGCCGGTGCGGCCACAGCTGGACCCCCGGGCCGTCGCCCACACGGGGTACGCCGGGGACGAGTTCGCGGGTGTCGAGTTGTTCGACACCGTGTCGGCGCGCCGCGTCGGAGACCACCGCGACCGTCTCGGAGACGTGCGGCGAGCAGG
Source organism: Rhodococcus sp. Z13 (assembly GCF_025837095.1). Classification (NCBI taxonomy): domain Bacteria; kingdom Bacillati; phylum Actinomycetota; class Actinomycetes; order Mycobacteriales; family Nocardiaceae; genus Rhodococcus; species Rhodococcus sacchari. The sequence continues at coordinate 2,104,923 of NZ_CP107551.1, read as the reverse complement.
TGGAGTAGAGCACCACCCCGCCGGGGCGCAGCAGGGAGATCGCCGAGGCGAGCAGTTCCTTCTGCAACCGGACGAGGTCGGCGACGTCGCCGGGTTGCCGCCGCCACCGCGATTCGGGGCGCCGGCGCAGGGATCCGAGCCCGGTGCAGGGCGCATCGACGAGGATGCGGTCGTAGCCGGGTTCGAGGCCGGGCTCGCGGCCGTCGGCGACGTGCACGGTGACCGGCAGGTCGCGGGCGGTCTTGCGGACCAGTTCGGCGCGGTGCTCGACGGGTTCGACGGCGTCGACGGTGAACCCGTCGATGGCGGCGAGGGAGCCGAGCAGCGCGGCCTTGCCGCCCGGTCCGGCGCACAGGTCGAGCCAGCGGCCCCGGTCCTCGCCCTGCAGCGGCGCGAGGGTCAGGGCGCGGGCGACGAGCTGGCTGCCCTCGTCCTGCACGGCGGCCATGCCGTCGCGGACGGGTTCGAGGCGGCCGGGATCGCCGTGGTCGAGGTGTACGGCGTAGGGCGACCACGGGCCGATCTCACCGCCGGTGACGAGCGCGAGTTCCTCGGCGGTGATGACGCCGGGCCGGGCGACGAGGTGCACGATGGGCCGGGCGTCGTCGGCGGCGAGGACCTCCGACAGTTCGGAGGCGTCCGCGCCGAGCGCGTGCGCGAAGGCCTGCGCGATCCACACCGGATGCGCGTAGCGGAAGGCGAGGTGGCCGACGGGGTCGCGCTCCGCGTCGGGGGCGAGGCGGTCGATCCATTCCTCCTCGGTGCGCTCCCCCACCCGGCGCAGCACGGCGTTGACGAAACCGGCGCGGCCGGAACCGAACTCGGAACGCACCAGGTCGACGCTCGTCGCGACCGCGGCGTGCGGGGCGACGCGGGTGCGCAGCAGCTGGTAGGCACCGAGCCGCAGCACGTCGAGGAGGGCGCCGTCGATCTCGTCGACGGGACGGTTGGCGGCGTCGGCGATCACGGCGTCGAGCAGGCCCTGGGCGCGCGCGGCGCCGTAGGTCAGTTCGGTGGCGAGGGCGGCGTCCCGCGCGTCGAGCTTGCGTTCCCGCAGCAGGGTCGGCAGCACCAGGTTGGCGTAGGCATCGCGTTCGCGCACGGCCCGCAGCACGTCGCGGGCGACGATCCGGGCCGGGTCGACGTCCGAGCGGGCCGGGCGGCGGTGGCGGCGCGACGCGGAGCCACCTCCGGCGCGGTTGCCCTCGTTGCCCGTGCGGTCGGTGTTCCTGCCGGTGCGTCCGCCGGAGTTCCGGCCGCCGCGGCCACCGGGATTGCGTCCCGCTCCGCGGGGTCGGCCGGTGTCGGTCACTGTGCACGCACCTTCGGGTCGAGGCGGGCGCCGCGCGCCCAGTCCGTGGCGGCCATCGGCTTCTTGCCCTGCGGCTGGACCGTGCCGAGCTGCACGGCGGTGGTGCCGGTGCCGACGAGCACGGCCTTCTTGCGGATCTCGAGTTCGCCCGGCTCGAGTGTCTCCTCGGTGACGGTGACCGGGCCGAGCTTGACGCGCAGGTCGCCGATCATGGTCCAGGCGCCCGGCGCGGGGGTGACGGCGCGGATGCGCCGGTCGACGACGTGGGCCGGCAGCGTCCACTGGACCCGCGCCGACTCGACGGTGACCTTGGGTGCATAGGACACGCCCTCGGCGGATTGCGGGGCCGGGGTGAGGATGCCGTCCTCGATCCCGTCGAGGGTGGACACGAGCAGGTTCGCGCCGGCGTCGGCGAGGCGGTCGAGCAGGTCCCCGGCCGTGTCGGTGGGGCGGATGGTCTCGGTGACGACCCCGTAGACCGGGCCGGTGTCGAGGTCGACCTCGATCCGGAAGGTGCTCGCGCCGGTGATCTCGTCGCCGGCCGCGATGGCGGCCTGCACCGGTGCGGCGCCGCGCCAGGCGGGCAGCAGCGAGAAGTGCAGGTTGACCCAGCCGTGGGTGGGGATGTCGAGGACGTGCTGCGGGAGCAGCGCGCCGTAAGCGACGACGGGACAGCAGTCGGGGGCGAGTTCGGTCAGGCGGGCGACGAACTCCGGGTCGCGCGGTGACGCCGGGGTGAGGACCTCGATGCCGTGTTCGTCGGCGACCTTCCCGACGGCGGAGCGCACGACCTTACGGCCACGGCCGGCGGTGGTGTCGGGCCGTGTGACGACCGCGACCACCTCGTGGCGGGACGACTCGATGAACCGGAGCAGGGACGGGACGGCGGGTTCGGGTGTGCCCGCGAAGACCACGCGCATGTCAGAGCACCGCCGGGGAGAGAAGATGCTGCGCGGGTCGGCGCGGCACGAAGCCGGGGGTCTGCAGGGAAGTCACGAATGCTGCTCCAGGAGTCGACGGGCGAGGACTCCCCACAGTCTAGGGAGTGTGCGCGCCGTGTTCGGCATCCCCGCACTCCGTCCCCGGCGGTGCGCCGGTGGTAGGAGGGTAGTGCGTCAGCTGTTCGACTGCAGGATCAGTTCCGGGATGCCGGTGCCGAGCGCCACCGGGCGGCACTCACCGGGGGCGTAGCGGTCGGGGTCCAGGACGTGCCGCGTGAACTGCAGCGTGTATGGGTCGTAGACCATGTTGAAGTGCCCGGTGTGGTTCTGCGGGCACAGTTCCTGGACGACGAAGTTCTCCGCCCCCTCACCGTGCAGGGCGACGTTACCGGCGGGCTGGATCACCTCGTCGACGTTCGAGCCGATGGTGGTGTAGCGCACGCCCGGAACGGTGTCGGTGGGGGTGTTGAGTTCGGTGAGCAGGTCCGATCCCTCGAGCTGTTGGACGAGGGCGACGGAGAATTCCTCCGCGACGATGTCGGTGGCGCCCGGCAGCGTCGCCGCGGCCGCGCCGATCCCGTAGAAGGTGCCGCCGTAGCTGGGGGACGCGAGTCCCACCCAGTGGTGGACGTGTTCGGCGCCGCCGCGCTTCGCGATCCAGTAGCGGGCGACGGTCGCGCCCTGCGAGTACCCGACGACGTCGACCTTCTCGGCGCCGGTCGCCTCGCGCACCTCGTCGACGAAGCCGCCCAGCTGGGTCGCGGAGATCCGGATGTCACCGGTGCCGTAGTCCTCGGCGCCGGGTGCGAGCCCGAAGTTCAGGGCGAAGACGCACCAACCCGATTCGGCGAGCAGCGGTGAGAGCGCCGCGAAGTCGGAGTAGCTGTTGGAGTCCGTGCCGTGGACGAGCACCACCGGGCGGGGGTGCTCCTCGGTCGGCACGCACGAGAAGTCGTTGGCGCCGGCCGGTGCGGTCCCTGGATGGTTCTCGGCGTACTCCGCAGCCTCCGCGTGGGTCGTGGCCACCGCGCCCGGCCGGGTGGGGACCTGACTGGTCGAGCCCTCGCCGAGTCCGAGGATCGGCGGGTCCCCGGGTTCGGCGGGCTGGGCCGCCGCCACTCCCGTCGCCAGCATCGCCGCGCAGCACGCTGCGACGACACCGCCGGCCATCCTCCCCGCTCCGAACGTCCGATCCGGCTCCATGCGTTCGCTCCTCCCCAGGCGCGCGTCACCCGACTCGCCGACCAGGATCGGTCACAATCGGGGCACCGATGTGCAGTGACCGATGCTATCCCCGTGTACGCGGGGCGGTGTCCGCCGGTCGGTCGAAAACAGGTTCACCCCGGATCCTTGCCTCCTCCTGCCGGACGGTTCACACCGGTGACGCACCCCTCGAGACCTCCTGCAGGTCGTCGTCCCGTGAGGGACTCCTCCGGGGTCCGCACGGTGACCCCTCACCGTTCCCCACCGAAGACGCCGTCGATGTCCGTCTTCGATTCCCGCCGGTTCCCGGAGGCGTCATGAACACCGATCCCGACGGACCCGCCGCCACCCGAATCACGGGCGTCGTGCATACCGCCCTGCGCCGCGATCTCGAGCGCATCCGGGTCGCCTGTGCCACGCAGTCGTGGCCGGAGACCCACCGCACCGCACTGGCCGACCACCTGCTGTGGATGACGGACTTCCTGCACCATCACCACGAGGCCGAGGACCGAGGCCTGTATCCCCGGATCGTGCAGGCGAATCCCGATGCGGCCGCGCTCGTGGACCGCATGAACGCCGACCACGGCGCGATCGGACCCGCCGTCACCGCCGTCGGGACCGCCGCCCGGGATCTCCGCGCCGACCGGCCCGGCTGCCACGAGGCGCTCACCGCGGCACTGTCGTCGTCCGGGGTGCTGCTTCCCCATCTCGAACTCGAGGAACGCGAGATGCTGCCGGTCGTCTCGGCTGCCTGGAACGGACCGGTCAGCCGATCCGCGGGGGATCCACCTGGACCCGCAGCGGCCCGTCCGCGCGCCGCGCGGTGCGGGTGGCCTGCGCGGCACGCAGTGAGCGGCCCAGCTCGCGGCCCTGCGCCCGCGCGACGCGCACGATCATCCGGTGCACGTCCTCGGGTTCGGGACCGTCGGCCCCGAAGGGCAACCGCTGGCCGGGTGGCAGCGGCACCGGGCCGAGCACCTCGGCGTCCTCCGGCAGCCGAGTGGCCTCGAGCAGTTCCGCGACGGCCGCCGAGCCACCGTCGATCGCCGCCATGTGCACCGCGGGCGGGAAGCCCACCTCGGCGCGTTCGGCGACCTCGGACCGTGCGTGCCCCACCGGGTCCCAGCGAACCAGGGCCTGCACGGTGGGGATCCCCGAATCGGCGACGACCACGACCTGCCCGCCCTCGGAGAAGGGCCGCACCAGCGCGGAGGCGGTGAGCCACCGCCGCATCGTCTCCTCCGTGGCCCGTAGGTCGGCGCGGCCGAGCAGGGCCCAGCCGTCGAGCAGCAGCGCCGCACCGTAGCCACCCTCGGCGACGGGTTCGGCGCCGACGGTGGACACCACGAGCGCGGCGGTGCCGGGCACGCTGTGCCTGACCTCGTTCCCACCCGACGTCACGACGGGCACGTTCGGGAACGCCCGCCCGAGTTCCTCGGCGGTGCGGGCGGCGCCCACCACCACGGCACGCAGGGAGCGGGCCCCGCACGCGTGGCAGCGGTGCCGGGCATCGGCGACACCACACCACCGGCAGGCCGGGATCGCCGCTTCGTCGGGGCCCCCGGCCGCGGGCAACGCGAGCGGGCCGTTGCAGCGGCGGCAGCGGGCGGGGGCGCGGCACTTGCCGCAGGCCAGGGCGGGAACGTAACCGCGCCGCGGTACCTGCACGAGCACGGGTCGTCCCGCGCCGAGGGCCGCGCGGGCGGCGGCGAACGCGATCGCGGGCAGCCGCGCGGCCGGGCGGCGGGGTCGCGGGCGAGCGCGTGGTCGCTGTCGGCGAGGGCGGTGACCTTCGGGGCGCACGCGCGCACGATCTCGCGGGGTGCGACGAGGTCGTGAGCCCATCCGGCGTCGACGAGGGCCTGGGTCTCGGCGGTGCGGGCGTGGCCGGCGATCACGATCGCGGCGCTCTCGGCGTGGGCTCGCAGCACCGCGACCTCCCGCGCGTGCGGATAGGGCGAGCGGGGTTCGCAGTGCAGGTCGTCACCGTCGTCCCACACCACGAGCAACCCGAGTCCGGGGGTCGGTGCGAACACCGCGGCGCGGGTGCCGACGACGATCCGGGCGGAGCCGCGCAGCGCGGCGAGCCAGCGTCGGTAGCGTTCGGCCGGGCCGAGGCCGGCGGCGAGCCCGACGACGTGACCGGCGCCCGCCACCTCCGCGCACGCCGTCAGCACCCGGTCGAGGTCGCGCTGGTCGGGGACGACGAGCACGGCGGCCCGGCCCGCCGCGGCGGTGAGGGCCGCGAGTTCGGCGAGCCGGCGGGGCCAGTCCTCCCCCGGCAGGGCCTGCCAGGCCGCACGGGGGGCGCGGCCGGCGGTGAGGGCCTCGAGGAAGTTCTCGCCGCGCCGGTAGCGGGCCCACGCCTCGGTGTCGACGTCCGGCGCGGGCACCGGTTCCGGGGTGCGGGGCGGCTCCCCCTCGGTGCGGGCATGCCGTGGGGGCACGGCGAGACGCAGCACGTCGGCGCGGGTGCCGGCGTAGCGGGTCGCCACCTCCTCGGCGAGCGCGGCGATCTCCGGGGTGAGGACCCGTTCGGGTGAGACGACGCGGTCGAGGCGCCCCAGTTTGCCGGGATGGTCGCTGGTGGCGACCCTCTCCAGCAGGAAACCGTCGACGAGTCGCCCGGCGAACCGGACGCGGACGCGGACGCCCGGTCGGGCGTCCGCGTCCAGTTCGTCCGGGATCAGATAGTCGAACTCCCGGTCGAGGTGCGGCACCGGCAGCAGCGGGAGCACCCGCGCGACCGGGTCGACCTCGGCGGCAGTGAAATCGACAGCCACCCGGCCCCGATCGCCGGGAACTACAGTCCGGCGGCCGCGCGCAGCTTCTCGGCGCGGTCGGTGTTCTCCCAGGGCAGGTCGATGTCGGTGCGTCCGAAGTGACCGTAGGCCGCGGTCTGCGCGTAGATCGGGCGCAGCAGGTCCAGGTCGCGGATGATCGCGCCCGGACGCAGGTCGAAGACCTCGCCGATGGCCTGCTGGATGCGGGCCGGGTCGGTCTTCTCGGTGCCGAAGGTCTCGACGAACAGGCCGACGGGGGCGGCCTTGCCGATGGCGTAGGCGACCTGCACCTCGATGCGGTCGGCGAGACCGGCGGCGACGGCGGTCTTGGCGACCCAGCGCATCGCGTAGGCGGCCGAACGGTCGACCTTCGACGGGTCCTTGCCGGAGAAGGCGCCGCCGCCGTGGCGGGCCATGCCGCCGTAGGTGTCGACGATGATCTTGCGGCCGGTCAGACCCGCGTCGCCCATCGGGCCGCCGAGGACGAACGAGCCGGACGGGTTGACCAGCAGGCGCACGTCCTCGGTGTCGAGGTCCGCGAGGTTCGGATCGGCGAGCACCGCGTCGACGACGTGGGTGCGCAGATCCGGGGTGAGCAGGTTGTTCAGGTCGATGTCGGCCGCGTGCTGCGTCGAGATGACGATGGTGTCGAGGCGGACGGGCTTGTCGCCGTCGTACTCGATGGTGACCTGGGTCTTGCCGTCGGGACGCAGGTAGGGCAGCACGCCGGTCTTGCGGACCTCGGTCAGGCGCCGCGACAGGCGGTGGGCCAGCGAGATGGGCAGCGGCATCAGCTCGGGGGTGTCCGAGCAGGCGTAGCCGAACATCAGGCCCTGGTCGCCGGCGCCCTGCCGGGCGACCTCGTCGTCGGTGAGCTGCCCGGTGCGCGCCTCGTGGGAGACGTCCACGCCGCCGGCGATCTCCGGCGACTGGGCGCCGATGGCGATGTTGACACCGCAGGAGTTGCCGTCGAAGCCCTTCGAGGAGGAGTCGTAGCCGATCTCGAGGACCCGGTCGCGCACGATCTTGGGGATGTCGGCGTAGGCGGAGGTGGTGACCTCACCCACGACGTGCACCTGTCCGGTGGTCACGAGGGTTTCCACCGCGACGCGGGCGCGGGGGTCTTCGGCGAGGAGCGCGTCGAGGACCGAGTCGCTGATGGCGTCACAGATCTTGTCCGGGTGTCCCTCGGTCACGGACTCACTGGTGAAAAGACGACCGCCGGTCTTGCTCACGAAACTCCCTCTCGACTGTGCGCGCCAGGCGCGAAACCGTATGCGGAGCGTGTGCTCCCGATCGGGACGGATCCCGACCGCAGTGCCGACGCTACTGTCCCGACAGCGTCGGCGCGAGTATTGAAATCACCGATTCTTGCCGCGTTCTGCCAGCAACGATCCCAATGCGTCGAGCACGCGGCTGGCCATGAGGGCCTTGGAGCCGTGTGCGAGGGCCGTTTCGGAACCGTCGGCGGACAGCAGCCAGCCGTTGTTCTCGTCCACCTCGAAGGCCTTGCCGTCGCCCACCGCGTTGACCACGAGCAGGTCGCAGCCCTTGCGGGCCAGCTTGTCGCGGGCGTAGGTGAGGACGTCGCCGTGCTCGTCGCCGGTCTCGGCGGCGAAGCCGACGATCACCGTCTCGGCGGACAGCGATCCCTCGGAACGGGCCCGGACGAGCCCGGCGAGGATGTCGTCGTTCTTGGTCAGCGCAACGGAGTCCGGCTCCCCCGCACCCTTCTTGATCTTGCTGGTGGCGAAGGTGGTGGGGCGGAAGTCGGCGACCGCGGCGGCCATGACGACCGCGTCGGCACCGGCGGCGTGCTTGCCGACGGCGTCGCGCATCTGCGCCGCCGTCTGCACTCGCACCACGTCCACCGCCGCCGGATCGTCCAGCCCGGCGACACTGCCCGCCACCAGGGTGACGTCGGCGCCGCGCTGGGCGGCCAGCCGCGCGAGGGCGTAGCCCTGCTTGCCCGACGACCGGTTGCCGAGGAACCGGACCGGGTCGAGGGGTTCGCGGGTGCCACCGGCGGAGACGACGATGCGCCGGCCCGTGAGGTCGCGGGGCAGTGCATCGGCCCGTTCGAGCAGCAGCGACGCGAGCGCGAAGATCTCGTCGGGTTCGGGCATGCGCCCGGCCCCGGTATCCTTGCCGGTCAGCCGACCGGATGCGGGTTCGACGACCACGACACCCCGGCGACGCAGGGTCGCGACGTTGTCGACGGTAGCCGGATGCTCCCACATCTCGGTGTGCATCGCGGGGACGAACATCACCGGGCACCGCGCGGTGAGCAGTGTCGCGGTGAGCAGGTCGTCGGCGCGGCCGGCCACGGCACGGGCCATGAGGTCGGCGGTGGCGGGGGCGACGACGACGAGATCGGCCTCCTGGCCGAGCCGGACGTGCGGCACCTGCGGCACGTCGGTGAACACCCCGGTGTGGACGGGGTTGCCCGACAGCGCCTCGAAGGTGGCACGTCCGACGAATTCGAGAGCGGACTCGGTGGGCACGACGCGCACCTGGTGTCCGCTCTCGGTGAAGGCGCGGATCAGCGCGCACGACTTGTACGCGGCGATACCGCCGGCGACTCCGACGACGATGCGGCGGTGCTGCGCCGATCCGGCCTCACCGCCCGGGACGGGGTTGCTCACTCGCCTTCGGTGTGCTCGAGCAGATCCGCGTGGATCTCGCGCATGGCGATCGACAGCGGCTTCTCCTGGAGACCCGGCTCGACCAGCGGGCCGACGTACTCGAGGATGCCGTCGCCGAGCTGGTTGTAGTAATCGTTGATCTGGCGGGCACGCTTGGCCGCGTAGATCACCAGCGCGTACTTCGAGGAGGCGCGCTCGAGCAGCTCGTCGATGGGCGGGTTGGTGATACCCGGAGGGGTGTCGTAGACCGGGAGGGCATTGCCCTCGAGGTCGGTCGCGGCTGCCTGGATGCTGCTCACTCGGTGTTCTCCTGAGATGTCGCGGAATGGGAGGGACGTCGGAACCGGCGCCGGACGAGACCGGGCGAACACGTCGGGCTCGGGCGATCAGTCGATTTCGGGTCCAACCAACAAGGATACCAATTCGTCGCACGCACGGTCGACATCGTCGTTGACGATGACCACGTCGAACTCGTCCTTCGCCGCGAGTTCGGCGCGGGCGGTCTCGAGCCGGCGGGCGACGACCTCTTCGGTCTCGGTGCCCCGGCCGGTGAGGCGCTCGACGAGCACCTCCCAACTGGGCGGGGCGAGGAAGGCCAGCACTGCGTCCTTCATGGCGGCCCGGACGGCGCGGGCACCCGCGAGGTCGACCTCGACGAGCACCGGACGTCCCTGGTCGAGAGCGTCGAGCACCGGCTTGGCCGGGGTGCCGGAGCGCTGCAGCCCGCCGTGGATGTCGGCCCATTCGAGCAGTTCGCCCGCGTCGATCATCCGGTCGAACTCGGCGCGGCCGACGAAGTGGTAGTCCACCCCGTCCACCTCGCCCGGGCGCGGGTCCCGGGTGGTCGCGGAGACACTGAAGTGCAGATCCGGAATCCGGCTCCGCAGCAGGCGTACGACGGTCGACTTCCCCACCGCGGAGGGACCGGCCAGGACAACCAGCCGGCCCCTCCGCGTTGCGGGTGCGCTGTCCGTCACGGTTCGTGCGTCAGCTACCACGGTCGCTCAGGCGTCGAAATCGAACCTGGCGAGCAGGGCCTTGCGCTGGCGGTCGCCGAGGCCGCGCAGACGGCGGGTCGGGGCGATCTCCAGCTCGGTCATGATCTCCTGCGCCTTGACCTTGCCGACCTTCGGCAGGGCCTCGAGCAGCGCGGACACCTTCATCTTGCCGAGGATCTCGTCGTTCTCGGCATCCTTGAGCACCTGCTTGAGGTCGGTGCCGCCGCGCTTCAGGCGCTCCTTGAGCTCAGCCCGGGCGCGACGGGCAGCAGCCGCCTTCTCCAGAGCAGCGGCGCGCTGCTCATCGGTCAGCTGGGGAAGGGCCACGGTTCCTCCGTCTCATCGTTGGCTTTCGAGTCTTCACCGCTGCAACCAGCGGCGATAGCGACCGTACTCACGACCACCGACGAATGCGAACCCACCCCCCGGCGTCGCTCTCGAAAATCCGTGCGGTAATGCACGCGGATCCGGCCGTGGGATCCGCCCCGCCCAGTGAACTCTCCCCCGTCGCCCCGACCTGCCGAAACGAAAGGAAACCGCAGGTCAGAACGGGTGTGTCCGGTGGGAGGCCGGATCCGTGCCCGTCGTCACCGTGATCCGGGCTACACCCGCCCGGATCGGTCGGGAACGAACGAAAAATTTTCTCCGACCTCTCGCGTGTCGCACCCCCTCGGGGCGCAGGTCAGAGGACATACCGCCTGCACGTACGGCTCGTGCCCGGACCCCGCGGCGGCGGTCCGGGCACGAGCCGTGGACGGTCAGTTCTGCAGGAAGGCGAAACCCTCCACGGTGCGGGCGACGGCGGCCCGCAGTTCGGTGACGGACGGGCCGTGGCGCAGCACGTCCCGCGAGACGTTGGGCACGACCGCCCGCAGATGGTCACCGGCGAGCCGGCGCACGTCCTCGGCGGTGCCGCCCTGGGCGCCCACACCGGGCATCAGGATGGGACCGTGCAGGCCGGACAGGTCGGGTGCCTCGGCGAGGGTCGCGCCGACGACCACACCCACCGAGCCGAGCCCCACGGCGTCGGCGTTGCGGGCCGCGGCCTCGTCCACCACGACCTGCGCGACGCTGCGCCCGTCGGCCACCCGGGCGGTCTGCACCTGCGCCCCTTCCGGATTGGAGGTGGCGGCCAGCACGAACACTCCGCGGCCCGTTCCGGCGGCCAGATCGAGCGCCGGAGCGAGCGAACCGAAGCCCAGATAGGGCGACACCGTCACCGCGTCGGAACGCAGCGGGGAGCCGTCCGAGAGCCACGTGCGGGCGTAGGCGTCCATCGTGGAGCCGATGTCGCCGCGCTTGGCGTCGGCGAGCACCAGGGCGCCGGCCTCCGTGAGCGCCGCGATGGTGCGTTCGAGGACGGCCAGGCCCGCCGAGCCGAAGGCCTCGAAGAACGCCACCTGCGGCTTCACGACGGCGACCGTGGTGCCGAACGCCTCGACGCACAGCTCGCTGAAGCGGGTCAACCCGTCGACGTCGACCCCGAGTCCCCAGGCGGTGAGCAACCCGGGATGCGGGTCGATGCCCACGCACAGCGGGCCCCGGCGGTCGAGAGCGTCCGCGAGCCGCTGTCCGAAGGGGGTCATGCCTGCGAGGCGGCCGCGTCGCGCAGGCGCGCGTGCATCCGCTGGATCGAGCTGACGCCGATGTCCCCGCGCAGGGCGGCCTCGATGCCCTGCACCGCGGCCGCGGCGCCCTGCACCGTGGTGATGCACGGGATGTTCGCGGCGACGGCGGCGCTGCGGATCTCGTAGCCGTCGATGCGCGGTCCACCGTTACCCCAGGGGGTGTTGATGACCATGTCGACCTCCCCGGCGCGGATCCGGTCGACGACGTCGAGGGCGCCCTCGGGCCGGTCCTCGCCGGAGACCTTGTAGACCCGCTCGCAGGGCACACCGTTGCGCTGCAGCACCTCGGCGGTGCCGACGGTGGCCATGATGTGGAAACCGAGATCCGCCAGGTGCTTGACCGGGAAGATCATCGACCGCTTGTCCTTGTTCGCCAGCGAGACGAAGACCGTGCCCGAGATGGGCAGCGAGCCGTAGGCGGCAGTCTGGCTCTTGGCGAAGGCCGTGCCGAAGTCGTCGTCGAGGCCCATGACCTCACCGGTGGACTTCATCTCGGGGCTGAGCAGGGTGTCGATGCCCGTGCCGTCGGCGCGGCGGAACCGGTTGAACGGCAGCACCGCCTCCTTGACGGCGACCGGCGAGTCGAGCGGGATGTGGCTGCCGTCGCCCTCGGCCGGGAGGATGCCCGCCGCGCGCAGGTCGGCGATGGACTCGCCGAGCATGACGCGGGCGCACGCCTTGGCCAGCTGCACCGCGGTGGCCTTGGACACGAACGGCACCGTGCGGCTCGCGCGCGGGTTCGCCTCGAGGACGTACAGGATGTCGTCCTTGAGGGCGTACTGCACGTTGAGCAGCCCCTTGACGCCGATGCCCTTCGCGAGCGCCGCCGTCGAGCGGCGGACGTTCTCGATGTCGGAGCGGCCCAGGGTGATCGGCGGCAGCGCGCAGGCCGAGTCGCCGGAGTGGATACCGGCCTCCTCGATGTGCTCCATGATCCCGCCGATGTACACGTCGGTGCCGTCGCACAGCGCGTCGACGTCGATCTCCACCGCGTCGTCGAGGAAGCGGTCGACGAGCACCGGCCGGTCGTCGGAGATCTCGGTGGCATTCGAGATGTAGGTCTCGAGAGCCTTCTCGTCGTACACGATCTCCATGCCGCGGCCACCGAGGACGTAGGACGGGCGCACCAGCACCGGGTATCCGATGCCGGCGGCGATCTCCCGCGCCCCCTCGAAGGTGGTGGCGGTGCCGTACTTGGCGGCGGGCAGGCCGGCCTCGTCGAGGACACGGCCGAACTCGCCGCGGTCCTCCGCGAGGTCGATGGCCTCGGGCGAGGTGCCGACGATCGGCACCCCGGCGGCCTTCAGGCGGCGGGCCAGGCCGAGGGGGGTCTGGCCGCCGAGCTGGACGATGACGCCGGCGACGGTGCCGGACTCGCACTCGGCGCGGTACACCTCGAGGACGTCCTCGAAGGTGAGCGGCTCGAAGTACAGGCGGTCGGCGGTGTCGTAGTCGGTCGAGACCGTCTCCGGGTTGCAGTTGACCATCACGGTCTCGTAGCCGGCCTCGGACAGGGTCAGTGCGGCGTGGACGCACGAGTAGTCGAACTCGATGCCCTGGCCGATGCGGTTCGGGCCGGAACCGAGGATGAGCACCTTCGGCTTGTCGCGCTGCTCGGCCACCTCGGACTCGGCCGCGGGGTCGAGTTCGTAGGTCGAGTAGTGGTACGGCGTCTTGGCCTCGAACTCGGCGGCGCAGGTGTCCACGGTCTTGTAGACCGGGTGGATGCCCAGCTCGTAGCGGAGGGCACGGACGTCGTCCTCGGAGGCGAACTGCTGCGGGCGCAGCGCCGCGATCTGCCGGTCGGAGAAGCCGTGGTGCTTGGCGAAGCGCAGCTCCGCGGCACCGAACTCGTCGGCGGAGCGGACGTCCTGGCCCAGCTCGACGATGTAGGCGAACCGGTCGAGGAACCACGGGTCGATCTTGGTGGCGTCGAAGATCTGCTCGACGGTCGCACCGAGCTCGAAGGCCCGCGCGATCTTGTACAGGCGGCCGTCCGTCGGCGTCCGGATCTCCTCGAGCAGCTCGTCGAGGGTGCCCTCGACCTCGGGGCCGGTCCAGAAGCCCGCCGACTTGGTCTCCAGCGAGCGCAGCACCTTGCCGAACGCCTCGGTGAAGTTGCGGCCGATCGACATGGCCTCACCCACCGACTTCATGGTGGTGGTGAGGGTGCCGTCGGCGCCGGGGAACTTCTCGAAGGCGAAGCGCGGGGCCTTGACCACGACGTAGTCGAGCGTGGGCTCGAAGCAGGCCGGGGTCTCCTTGGTGATGTCGTTGACGATCTCGTCGAGGGTGTACCCGATGGCCAGCTTCGCGGCCATCTTCGCGATCGGGTAGCCGGTGGCCTTCGAGGCCAGCGCCGACGACCGCGACACGCGGGGGTTCATCTCGATGACGATCAGGCGGCCGTCGCGCGGGTTCAACGCGAACTGGATGTTGCAGCCGCCGGTGTCGACGCCGACCTCGCGGAGGATGGCGATCGAGAGGTCGCGCATCTTCTGGTACTCGCGGTCGGTGAGGGTCATCGCGGGAGCGACGGTGACCGAGTCGCCGGTGTGGACACCGACCGGGTCGACGTTCTCGATCGAGCAGACGATGACCACGTTGTCGCGGCCGTCGCGCATGAGCTCGAGCTCGTACTCCTTCCAGCCGAGGATGGACTCCTCGATCAGGACGTTCGCGGTCGGCGAGGCGGCGAGGCCACCACCGGCGATGCGCTCGAGGTCGGCCTCGTCGTAGGCCATGCCGGAACCGAGGCCGCCCATGGTGAAGGACGGGCGCACGACCACCGGGTAGCCGAGCTCGGCGACGGTCTCGCGGACCTCGTCCATCGTGTAGCAGACCCGCGAGCGAGCGGACTCGCCGCCGCACTTGGTGACGATGTCCTTGAACTTCTGCCGGTCCTCACCACGCTGGATGGCGTCGAAGTCGGCGCCGATGAGCTCGACCCCGTACTTGTCGAGGGTGCCGCGTTCGGCGAGGGCGACAGCGGTGTTCAGCGCGGTCTGGCCGCCGAGGGTGGCGAGCAGCGCGTCGATCGGCGTGCCGTTGGCCTGTTCGGTGGCGATGACCTTCTCGACGTACTCGGCGGTGATCGGTTCGATGTAGGTCGAGTCGGCGAACTCGGGGTCGGTCATGATCGTGGCCGGGTTCGAGTTCACGAGCGAGACCCGCAGGCCCTCCTCGCGGAGCACCCGGCAGGCCTGGGTGCCGGAGTAGTCGAACTCGCAGGCCTGACCGATGACGATCGGGCCGGAGCCGATGACCAGGACGTGGGAGAGGTCGGTACGGCGTGGCATCAGTTCTTCTCTCCCTCGAGCATGCGGGTGAAACGATCGAACAGGTAGGCGGCGTCGTGCGGTCCGGCCGCCGCTTCCGGGTGGTACTGCACCGAGAAGGCGGTGCCGTCGAGGAGCTTGACGCCCTCGACCGCGCCGTCGTTGGCGCAGGTGTGGCTGACGACCGCGCGACCGAACGGGGTGTCGAACTCCTGGCCGGCCTCGCCCTCGAGCGCGAACCCGTGGTTCTGCGCGGTGATGGCGATGCGGCCGGTCTCGTGCTCGACCACCGGGATGTTGATGCCGCGGTGACCGAACTTCATCTTGTAGGTGCCCAGGCCGAGGGCGCGGCCGAGGATCTGGTTGCCGAAGCAGATGCCGAACAGGGGCAGGCCCTGGCCGAGCACCTCCTTGGTCAGGTGCACGGCGCCGTCCGCGGTGGCCGGGTCGCCGGGGCCGTTGGACAGGAACACCCCGTCGGCCTTCAGGTCGAGGATGTCGTGCAGCGTCGCGGTGGACGGCAGCACGTGCACGCGGATGCCGCGCTCGGCGAACATGCGCGGGGTGTTGGTCTTGATGCCGAGGTCGATGGCCGCGACGGTGAAGCGGGCCTCGCCGCCGGTGGGCTCGACGATGTAACCGGAGGGGGTGCTCACCTCGCCGGCCAGGTCGGCGCCGAGCATCGTGGGCTGGCTCTTCACACGGTCGAGCAGGGCGTCGACGTCGAGGTCGTCGCCCTTCCAGACGAGGGCGTCGCCGGAGAAGACGCCGGCGCGCATCGAACCGCGGGTGCGCAGGTGCCGGACCAGCGCGCGGGTGTCGATGCCCGCGAGGCCGACGACACCCTGACGCTCGAGTTCGTCCTGCAGCGAGCCGTTGGCGCGCCAGCTCGACACGCGGCGGGAGGGATCGCGCACCACGAAGCCGGCCACCCAGATCTTGGCCTCGGCCGCGTCGCCGGTGGGGCCGACGGACTCGTTGTCCTCGTCGTTCCAGCCGGTGTTGCCGATCTGCGGGGCGGTGGCCACCACGATCTGCCGGTGATAGCTGGGGTCGGTGAGGGTCTCCTGGTAGCCGGTCATGCCGGTGCTGAACACGGCCTCACCGAGGGTCTGTCCGACCGCACCGAAGGGGATACCGCGGAAGACGCGCCCGTCCTCGAGGACCAGCACGGCCGTGCCGCCGCCGAATGTTCTGCCGCTCATGCGTTGTCTCCGTTCTCTTCGACCGCACCAGAGCCGGCCGCACGGGCTGAGATCTCGCGTGTCGTGTTCGTCGTGTTGTTCGTCGTGATCGTCATCGTCGTTGTGATCGTCACCGTCTCAAGATTGTTCGCCGGTCCCGTTCGTCCAGAGCGGGTAGACCGACTTGTCGTCGCCGCGGAAACCGGTGTCGATCTCCGTGCCGGACGGGAGCTGCCAGCGGATGACCAGCACCCCGTCCTTCGTCATGACCTTGCCCGCCAGGCCCCGTTCGGTGCGGATCGCGCGGATCGACTCCTGCGGGATCCAGATCGGGGATGCGCCCGTGCGTTCGAGCAGCACCCCGGTGCGGTAGCGGCTCAGCTCCGCGGTGGCACGGTAGCCGAGGTCGCCGACAGCGATCCGGTCCTGCCAGCTCGGGGCGATGGTGCTGCCGACGTAGAGGCCGGTCGTCGGTTCGAGGATCCGCTCCCCCGGCTCGGCCGGGACGGCGGGCAGTTCCCCGATGACGTCCTGCTGGCGGCGGGCGCGTCCCCGCCAGCCCTTCCACATGAGCAGCACGAGCACGACCCACAGGGCCACGAAGCCGAGGGTGAGCCATACGCGATCCATGTCGCCGCCTACCTCTCACCGGTCAGGGGGAAGACCTCACCGTCGCGGGCGGTGATCCGTCCGCGCAGCACCGTGGTGGTCACCTTCCCCGGCAGCGTCATGTCCTCGTAGGGCGTGTTGTGGGAGATGCTCGCCAGCTCGCGGCCGCGGACCGTCCACTCGGTATCGGGGTCCACCAGCACGAGGTTGGCGGGCTCGCCCACCTCGATGGGGCGGCCCTGGTCGTCGAGGCCGACGATCTCGGCGGGCCGCTCGCTCATGACCTTCGCGACGCCGCGCCAGTCCAGCAGCCCGGGGCGGACCATCGTCTCGATCACGATCGACAGGGCCGTCTCGAGGCCGAGCATGCCGGGGCGTGCCTGCGAGAACTCGCAGCACTTGTCCTGTTCGGCGTGCGGGGCGTGGTCGGTGGCCACACAGTCGATGGTCCCGTCCGCGAGGCCGCGGCGCAGCGCTTCGACGTCGGATTTCTCGCGCAGCGGCGGATTGACCCGGTTGATGCCGTCGTAGCTCTCCAACCGCGAGTCGTCGAGGAGCAGGTGGTGCGGGGTGACCTCGGCACTGATCGAGATGCCCTGGGAGCGGGCCCAGCGCACCAGCTCGACCGTGCCGGCCGTCGACGCGTGGCAGATGTGCACGCGGGCCCCGGCATCACGGGCGAGCAGCGCGTCGCGGGCGACGACGGACTCCTCGGCGGCACGCGGCCAACCGGTCAGCCCCAGACGGGCAGCGGTCGGTCCCTCGTGGGCAACGGCACCGACGGTCAGCCGCGGCTCCTCTGCGTGCTGGGCGATGAGCACACCGAGCGAGGCGGAGTACTCGAGCGCGCGGCGCATCAGCAGCGGGTCGTGGACGCACTTGCCGTCGTCGGAGAACATCTTCACCCGGCCGACGCCGGCAGCCATGGTGCCCATCTCGGCGAGCTGCCTGCCCTCGAGCCCGACGGTGACGGCACCGACCGGGTGCACGTCGACGAGCCCGACCTCACGGCCGCGGCGCCACACGTGGTCGGTGACCACGACGGAGTCGGCGACCGGGTCGGTGTTGGCCATCGCGAACACGGCGGTGTAGCCGCCGCGGGCGGCGGCAGCGGAGCCGGAGTCGACCGTCTCGGTGTCCTCACGGCCCGGTTCGCGCAGGTGGGTGTGCAGGTCGACGAAGCCGGGCAGCAGGATCTGTCCCTTGCCGTCGACGACCTCGGCGTCCGCTCCGGCGTCGAGGCCGGTACCGATCGCGAGGATCTGCTCGTCGCCGAGCAGCACGTCGACCGGGTCGCCCTCGCCGTAGATCCGGACGTTGCGGATGAGCACCTGCGGCGTCACCTGTGTATCTCCTGTTCCTGTGTCGGCCGGTCGTGCGGAGTGCGTCACGACAGGGCCCCTTCGGTGCCCACCAGCAGCCGGAAGAGCACCGCCATCCGCACGTGCACCCCGTTGCTCACCTGCTGCAGCACCGCGGACTGCGGGGCGTCGGCGACCGGGAAGCCGATCTCCATGCCGCGCAGCATCGGGCCGGGGTGCAGGATCACGGCGTGTTCGGGCAGCAGCGCGGCGCGCTTGGCGTTGAGTCCGTATCGGATCGAGTACTCGCGGGAGGACGGGAAGAACCCGCCGTTCATGCGTTCGGCCTGCACCCGCAGCATCATCACCGCGTCGAGGCTCGGCAGTTCCGCGTCGAGGGAGTCGGCGACCGTCACCGGCCACGTCTCGACACCGACGGGGAGCAGGGTGCGCGGGGCGATGAGCACGACCTCCGCGCCGAGCATGCTCAGCAGCAGCGCGTTCGACCGGGCGACGCGGCTGTGCAGCACGTCGCCGACGATGCCGATGCGGCGGCCCTCGATCGCGCCGAGACGCTGACGCAGGGTGAGGGCGTCGAGCAGGGCCTGGGTGGGATGTTCGTGGGTGCCGTCGCCGGCGTTGACGACGGACGGTCCGGAGCCGGACTCGTTGGTCCACTGCGCGATCCGGTGGGCGGCACCCGAGGCGGAGTGCCGCACCACGAGGGCGTCGGCGCCGGCGGCGTGCAGGGTCAGGGCGGTGTCGCGCAGCGACTCGCCCTTCTTCACCGACGAGCTCGACGCCGAGACGTTGATGACGTCGGCGCTCATCCACTTGCCGGCCACCTCGAACGACACCCGGGTCCGGGTGGAGTTCTCGTAGAAGACCGTCATGACGGTGCGGCCGCGCAGGGTGGGCAGCTTGCGGACCTCACGCCCGAGCAGAGCCTGCTCGAACCGTTCGGCTTCGTCCAGAAGCTCGGTCGCGGAGTCCTTGGTCAGGTCCGCGATGGTGAGCAGGTGTTTCACTGGGTCTTGCCTCCCGAGATCTCGACCGCGTCGCGTCCGTCGTGTTCGGTGAGCAGCACACGCACGTCCTCGCTGCGGGCGGTGGGCACGTTCTTGCCCACGTAGTCGGCGCGCAGCGGGAGTTCGCGGTGACCGCGGTCGACGAGCACGGCGAGCTGGACCGCGCGGGGGCGGCCGAGATCGCGCAGTGCGTCGAGGGCAGCACGGACGGAGCGGCCCGAGAACAGGACGTCGTCGACGAGGACGACGAGTGTGTTGTCTACGCCGCCTTCGGGCACCGAGGTGCGTTCGAGCGGCCGGTGGGGTTTGGTGCGCAGGTCGTCGCGGTACAGCGTGATGTCGAGCGAACCGACGGGAACGCGGACTCCGGAGAACTCCTCGATGCGGTCCGCGAGGCGCTGGGCGAGCGCGATGCCGCGCGTGGGGATGCCGAGAAGCACGACGCGGGGCGCTTCGTCGCTGTCGAGCGCGGTCTTCTCGATGACCTGATGCGCGATCCGGGCGATGGTCCGGTTGACGTCGGCGGCGGAGAGCAGCTCACGGGCCGGTACGCCGGTACCGGAAGACGCAGTGGGGGTAGAAGCTGTGGACCCGTCCTCGGACACGGCCATGCAGCGACCTCCTTCTCCGCCTCACTGGACGGATCGTTAAAGGATGCCTGACGAATATCGAGCCTAGCAGCGCCCGGAGGGTGGCCCGGTACGGATGGCGGGTGAAGCCCGACACAGGCCCCGGACACGGGTCCGGAAACGCGGAACGGGCCCGGCGGGACTGTCCCGCCGGGCCCGTTCACCGGGTCCGTCATCCCCGTCCGGGGCGGCGCGTCAGTTCTCGTCCGAGTCCTCGGCCGGGCGCACGCGCGTCGCCGCGGCTGCTGCACGCACCTGGTCGGCGACCGCGACGATCTGCCCGAGCACACCGTTCACGAAGGCCGGCGAGTCGTCGGTGGACAACTGCTTGGCCAGCTCGACCGCCTCGTCGACGGCGACCACGGGCGGCACGTTGGTGGCGTGGAACAGTTCCCACACCGCGATGCGCAGGATCGCCCGGTCGACCGCCGGGAGCCGATCGAGGGTCCACTCGTGCAGGTGATCGGCGATGGTCCGGTCGACCTCGTCGAGGTGGTCGGCGACACCGCCGATGATGGTCTGCGCGTAGGCCGGGACCGGCGCGACCTGGTCGTCGGCGATCGCGAGTTCGACGCGGTCGGCGGCGAGGTCGACGGGGTGCACGTCGCGGGCCTCAGCCTCGAAGAGCAGATCGACCGCGCGCTTGCGGGCCTTGTGCCGGGCCCCGAGCTTCTTCTGGTTACCGGACACTCAGGAGTTCACTCGCCCGAGGTAGCTGCCGTCACGGGAGTCGACCTTGAGCTTGTCGCCGGTGTTGATGAACAGCGGGACCTGGATCTCGGCGCCGGTCTCGAGGGTCGCAGGCTTGGTGCCGCCGGTGGAGCGGTCGCCCTGCAGGCCCGGGTCGGTGTGCTGGACGACGAGCTCGACCGTGACGGGGAGCTCGACGAACAGCGGGGTGTCGTCGTGGGTCGCGACCTGCACCGGCATGTTCTCGAGCAGGAACTTCGCGGCGTCGCCGAGGAGCTCGGGCGAGATCGTGATCTGGTCGTAGGTCTCGCCGTCCATGAAGACGTAGTCGGTGCCGTCGTTGTAGAGGTACGTCATGTCACGGCGGTCGACGGTGGCGGTCTCGACCTTGACACCGGCATTCCAGGTCTTGTCGACGGTCTTGCCCGACGTCACATTCTTGAGCTTCGTACGCACGAAGGCAGGGCCCTTGCCCGGCTTGACGTGCTGGAACTCGATGATCTGCCAGAGCTGTCCATCGATTTTCAGAACGAGTCCGTTCTTGAAGTCACTGGTATCAGCCACTTGTTTCGTGTCTCCTAGGGTCGAGGAACCGCCCTCAAACGACGGTCAATGTCTTGTCGGTGAGCGTAAGCAGCTCCGGAGACTGCTCCCGCACCACGAGCGTGTCCTCGATCCGCACGCCTCCGCGCCCCGAGAAGTACACACCCGGTTCGACGGTCACCGCCGCACCGGCGACAAGTGTACCGGTCGCCGCGGCACCGATTCCGGGTGCTTCGTGGATCTCGAGTCCGACGCCGTGTCCGAGACCGTGCAGGAACAGCTCCCCGTGGCCCGCCTCGGCGATGACCGACCGGGCTGCGGCGTCCACCGCCGCGCACTCGACGCCCGGGGCGAGCGCCTCCCGCCCGGCCTGCTGGGCGCGCAGCACCAGTTCGTACAGTTCCCTCTGCCAGTCCGCGGCCCGGCCCAGCACGTAGGTGCGGGTCATGTCGGAGTGGTAGCCGCAGATCTGCGCTCCGAAGTCCAGTTTCACGAAGTCGCCGTCGGCGAGGACCGCACCGGTGGGGCGGTGGTGCGGGATCGCGGAGTTGGCTCCGGTCGCAACGATGGTCTCGAAGGAGATGCCGTCGGCGCCGTGCTCGAACATGCGCCATTCGAGGTCGCGGGCGACCTCCTTCTCGGTCCGTCCCGGTCGCAGCCCGCCGGCGGCGATCAGGTCGGCGAGGGCACGGTCGGCGGCGCCGCAGGCGGCGCGCAGGAGACCGATCTCGTATTCGTCCTTCACGGCCCGCAGCTGCTCGACGAGACCCGGGGCGGGTGTGAAGTGCACCGATGCCGCGAGCGAGTCCCAGCGGGCCCGTTCGTCGACGGTGACGACGTGGCTCTCGAAGCCCCAGCGGGCCCCGGCGGTACCGAACTCACCGACGAGATGCGCCGCGGAGGCACGGGCGATCACCGCCCGCAGGTCGGGGACCTGTTCCCCCACCTGCGTGACGTAGCGGCCGTCGGTGCAGATCAGGGTGCGTTCGTCGCCGTCGGCGGCCACGAGCAGCGCCGCGTTGGATCCGGTGAAGCCGGTGAGATAGCGGATGTTGAGCAGATCCGTCACCAGCAGGGCGTCGAGTTCACGGGCGGCGAGCAGTCCGCGCAGTGCGCGGCGGCGGGAGGCGTGATCGGCGGGCATGGGCACAAACTACCGCGCGGCCCGGTGCGGGACAGGAGACCCGGTGTGGGACGAGACACACTGTCGGCCTCGCCACCCGTTACCCTCGGGTACATGAAACCCTGGTTGCTCCGCGGGCTCGGTCTGGCTCTGGTCCACGTGGTCGTGCGTGTACTGCTCGGTGCTGCTCTCGTCCAGTGGCCGCTGCAAGGATCGGTTCTGCGCTGGCTGGGCCTGATCGTCGTGGTGGTCGCCGCCTTCCTGTGGGCGGGTCTCGACGGGATCCGCGACCGCCGCGCCCATCCGGATCCGGAGGAGGGCGCCGATCTGACGTTGCGCTGGCTCGCCGCCGGTGCGGTCACCGGCATCGTCGGTGGTGTGCTCACCTGGCTGGTCGACACGGTCACGGCGATTCCTGTGGGTGTGACCTCCCTGTTCTTCGAGGTGACCTCCGGTGCCGCGTTCACGGTGCTACTGGTCTTCCTGCCGGCCACCGCCGCGGTGACCCTGGGTCGGTTCTTCGCCCGCCGCCAGGAACGCAGGGCCGAACGCAACGACGACTGGTCGGAGCACAGCGAGCATCACGTTTCCACTCCGGCCACGGCCGACCCGGCGTGGCGCGACGCCGACGCTCCCACGACGACGTTCCCGACGGTGAATCCGAAGCAGTAGTACTGCAGCGAATTCCACTCCTACGGTCCTGAACAGGCGTTTTCCGCGCTCTCATTGTCGGTTCAGGTCACGATTCGGTGGAGCGCGCTCGGTTCCGGCCCCCAGGACGGTCCGTCCTACCGACCACCGGAACCGAGGAGGCCCCCGTGACCGAGACATTGGACCTGTCCCCCGCGACCCGCCGTATGGAGCGGATCCTGGCGGCGATCGACGACACACAACTGTCGGCGCCGACCCCGTGCACGGGCACCCCCGTGAACGTGCTCGTCGATCACGTGCTGGGACTGTCGTCGGCCTTCACCGCCGCAGCCCGCAAGGACCACGGACCCCACACCGACGCACCACCCGTCTTCTCCGGCGCACTGCCACCGGACTGGCGGTCGGTCGCCGCCGAGCTGCTACCGGCCCTGGCCGCCGCGTGGCGTGACCCCGAGGCCTGGACGGGCACCACCCGGGCGGGCGGACTGGATCTGCCCGCTCCGGTCGCCGGGCTCGTCGCCCTCGACGAACTTGTCGTCCACAGCTGGGATCTCGCGGTGGCCACCGGGCAGGAGTACGAGTGCGAGCCGTACGAGATCGCCGCGTGCACCGCCTTCGCGGCGCAGACCACCGACGAGGATCGGGCGGACGGAGGCCTGTTCGGCCCCGTCGTCCCGGTCGGCGACGATGCGTCGCCACTCGACCGGCTGCTCGGGCTCACCGGTCGCGATCCCCGCTGGAACCCGGAGACGGCGGCACGGTGAGACCCGGGAGTGCCGAACGACGGTGGAACCCGTCAGAGCCGAACGACGGTGGAACCCGTCAGAGCCGAACGACGGTGGAACCCGTCAGAGAAGAACGGTGCCCGCGTCGGCCTTGCCCTGGCGCGCGACCTCCGAGTAGGCGGCAGCCAGCAGGGTCGGGTCCGGGCCCTCGAGTCGGCCCGGCTTGGCGAGACCGTCGAGCACCACGAACCGCAGCATGCCCGCCCGGTTCTTCTTGTCGGTCTGCATGCCCTTGAGCAGATCCGAGAACGCATCCGGATCGTAGGTGGTGGGCAGGCCGACCGCTTCGAGAATCGTGCGGTGTCGGTCGGCGGTCGCGTCGTCGAGACGGCCGGCGAGGCGGCCGAGTTCGGCGGCGAAGACCAGGCCCACCGACACGGCGGCGCCGTGGCGCCAGCGGTAGCGCTCGCGACGCTCGATGGCGTGACCGAGAGTGTGCCCGTAGTTGAGGATCTCGCGCAGGCTCGACTCCTTGAGGTCGGCCGCGACCACCTTCGCCTTGACCTCGACCGAGCGGCGGATCAGCTCCGGCAGGACGGTGCCGGTCGGATCGAGCGCGGCCTCCGGGTCCTGCTCGATCAGCTCGAGGATGACCGGATCGGCGATGAAACCGGTCTTGATGACCTCGGCCAAGCCCGCGACCAGCTCGTTGCGCGGCACCGTCTCGAGGGTGGCGAGGTCGACGAACACCGCCGAGGGCTCGTGGAAGGAGCCGACGAGGTTCTTCCCGGCCTCGGTGTTGATGCCGGTCTTGCCGCCCACGGCGGCGTCGACCATCGCGAGCAGCGTGGTGGGGATGTGGTAGACCCGCACGCCGCGCATCCACGTCGCGGCGACGAAGCCGGCGAGGTCGGTGGCGGCGCCGCCACCGAGGCTGATCACGGCGTCGGAGCGGGTCAGGCCGATGCGGCCGAGCACCTCCCAGCAGAAACCGGCCACGGCGAGGTCCTTGCCGTCCTCGGCATCGGGGATCTCGATGCGGTGGGCGTCGATCCCGGTCTCCGCGAGCGCCTCCCGGACGACCTCGGCGGTGGCCGTGAGTGTCGGCTGGTGGAAGATCGCGACGGTGCGGGTGCCGGACAACTGTTCGACGACGTCGCCGAGCAGGCCCCGGCCGATGATCACCGGGTAAGGCTGCGCCGTCTGGACGTCGATGCGTACCGGTTCGGTCACGATGTGGGGCTCCGATCCTCGCTGGGGGTCTGACCGGCGGGGACATCCGCCGCTTCGAGTTTGGCGAGCACCTGCTGGACGACTCGCCCCGGGCTGCGCCCGTCGGTGCGCACCCGGATGGTCGCCGCCTGCCGGTACAGCGGCCGGCGACGACGCATGAGTTCGCGGTACTTCTGTGCGGGGTCGCCCCCGGCGAGCAGCGGTCGCGTGTCGCTGGTGCCGGTGCGGCGCAACCCCTCGGCGACGCTGATCTCGAGGTAGACGACGGTGTGGCCGGCGAGCCGGGCACGGGTGCGTTCGGACAGGATCGCTCCCCCGCCGAGGGAGACGACCCCGTCGTGGTTCTCGAGCGCCTGCGCCACCACGTCCTCCTCGATCGCCCGGAAGGCGGGTTCGCCGTCCTGCGCGAAGATCTCGGGGATGGTGCGGCCCGTGACGCGCTCGATCTCCGCGTCGGTGTCGAGCAGCGGCACGTCGAGGGCGTTGGCCACCCGCCGGCCGATGGTCGACTTGCCCGCGCCGGGCGGGCCGATCAGGACAACACGTGGAGCCATGACGTCACCGCGGCGGACGTGCCGCGATGCCCTTCAGGTAGTGGTCGAGGTTGCTCGCGGTCTCTGCGACCGAGTCGCCACCGAACTTCTCCAGCGCAGCCTGGGCCACGACGAGGGCGACCATCGCCTCGGCGACGACCCCCGCGGCCGGGACTGCACACACGTCGGAGCGCTGGTGGATCGCGACGGCCTCGTCGCCGGTGGTCATGTCGACGGTGGACAGCGCGCGCGGCACGGTGGAGATCGGCTTCATCGCGGCACGCACCCGCAGCGGCTCGCCGTTGGTCATGCCGCCCTCGATGCCACCGGCGCGGTTGGACGAGCGGACCACGCCGTCGGGGCCGGGCTTCATCTCGTCGTGTGCTGCGCTGCCGCGGCGGCGGGCGGTCTCGAAGCCGTCGCCGACCTCGACGCCCTTGATGGCCTGGATGCCCATGAGGGCCGCGGCGAGGCGCGCGTCGAGACGATCGGCGCCGCTGACGAACGAGCCGATGCCCACGGGCAGGCCGTGGACGACGACCTCGACGACACCACCGAGGGTGTCACCGTCGCGCTTGGCGGCCTCGATCTCGGCGATCATCGATTCCTCGGCGGCCTTGTCGTAGGCGCGCACCGGGCTCGCGTCGATGGCCTCGAGGTCCTCGGGCCGCGGTTCCGGGCCGACGTAGGGATCGGAGGAGCCGATGGAGATCACGTGCGAGACGATCTCGGCCCCGAAGACCTGCCGCAGGAAGTTGCGGGCGACGGTGCCGGCGGCGACGCGGGCCGCGGTCTCACGGGCGCTGGCCCGTTCGAGGACGGGGCGGGCGTCGTCGAAGCCGTACTTGAGCATCCCCGCGAAGTCGGCATGACCGGGGCGCGGGCGGGTGAGCGGCGCATTGCGGGCCTGCCCCTCGAGCACGGCCGGGTCGACCGGGTCGGCGGCCATGATGGTCTCCCACTTGGGCCACTCGGTGTTGCCGATCTCGATGGCGACCGGACCGCCGAGGGTACGTCCGTGCCGGACACCGCCGATGACGGTGACCTTGTCGGCTTCGAACTTCATGCGTGCGCCGCGGCCGTAGCCGAGTCGCCGCCGCGCGAGTTGCTCCGAGATGTCGTTCGACGTCACCTCGACACCGGCGACCATCCCCTCGAGCATCGCGACGAGGGCGGGACCATGGGATTCTCCAGCAGTTATCCAACGCAGCACGGGGTCCATCCTTCCATGTTCGCCCCGCCCTTCGTCATACCGCCCCTGGCCAACCGGTCAAGATCGACGCCGTCACCGCGGCCACGCACATCGACGGGCCGTGCGGAAGGCCGCGGGGACCGCTCCCCTGCGTGCGGCGATGGCGCTCCCGCAGCCGCACGACCAGCGCCGCGAGGACCGTGAGCACCGACGGCAGCAGGGCCGCGAGCAGCACCGCGCCGGGGCCGGTGGTGCCGGTGACTGCGCCGAGCCCGAGGGCGAGTTTGACGTCGCCGGCGCCCAGCGACCACGGTGCCACGAGGTGCGCGACGAGCAGGGGCACCGTGAGCAGGAGGGCCCCTGCGAGGGCGGATCGTCCGTGACCGGTCGCGGTCGCCGCGACCAGGGCCGCGGCCGCGCCCCCGAGGGTGAGTGTGTTCGGCAGGCGCCGTGCGAGCAGGTCGACGGTGCTCGCGCACACGCACCACCAGCCGAACAGCGCCGCGGCGATGATCCCCGCGCCGGTGGCGACGGTGGCGGCGAGCATTCCCGCCGCCGCGCATGCCGCTTCGCACCGGCCCGGTGGTGGCCGGCGTCCCGCCATCCGCCCGGACAGCTGCCGCACCGTCACTCCCGCCACGACGCCGAGCACCGTCATCACGATCGTGGTCGTCACCCCCGTCATGTGTCCGAGCGTGCCCGGCCGGGTGGGCGCCGAGCGGCGACACGCGCGGCGCAGGACCCGTTCTGGGGATACTCGCGGATCCTGGGGAGAAATCCCGCCGCTCCCCCGGTTCACCTGCGAGGATTGCCGGGATTCGTCGGGTCGGAAGGTCTGTCGGAAGGATCTGCTCGGATGGAGATTTCGTCGCTGCTCGAACACGTCGGCACGGCCGTGGACGTCGTCGGGGTCGGGGTCATGGTGATCGGTGCGCTGGTGGCGACGTGGATCGCGGCGACCGCGCGCCGCCGCGACCGGGACGCCCGGGTGTACGAGCCGTACCGGCGGAATCTGGGCCGGTCGATCCTGCTCGGCCTCGAGTTCCTGGTCGCCGCCGACATCATCAAGACGGTCGCCGTGACACCGACGTTCACCTCGGTGGGTGTGCTGGCGGTGATCGTCCTGATCCGGACCTTCCTGAGCTGGTCGCTGCAGCTCGAGATCGACGGGCGGTGGCCGTGGCAGCGACGGGACGCCGAGCCCGCGCGGACAGGCACCGAGGTCGGTTGACCCGCCGCTCGGACACACGCGCGGAAAAGGACTCCGCTGTCCACCCGCGCAGGCATCGCGGGTGGACAACGGAAGATTCGGGCTCCGGTTACCGGCTGCGTTACTTCGCGTCGACGAGCTCGAGGATGGTGGCGTTGGCCTGGCCGCCGCCCTCGCACATGGTCTGCAGACCGTAGCGGATTCCGTTGCGGCGCATGTGGAAGATCATGTCGGTGAGGATGCGGGCACCGGAACCGCCGAGGGGGTGACCGAGCGCGATGGCACCGCCGTTGGGGTTGAGCTTGTCGTCCGGCGCGCCGATCTCCTTCTGCCACGCCATCGGCACCGGCGCGAACGCCTCGTTGACCTCGAAGACCCCGATGTCGTCGACGGACAGACCCGACTTGGCGAGAGCCTTCTCGGTCGCGGGAATGGGCGCGGTGAGCATGATGACCGGGTCGGCGCCGGTCACGACCGCGGTGTGGACCCGCGCGAGCGGCGTCAGGCCGTACTTCGCGGCGGCCTCCTCGCTCATGATGAGCAGGGCCGCGGAGCCGTCGGAGATCTGCGAGGAGTTTCCGGCATGGATGACACCGTCCTCCTTGAAGACGGTCTTCAGGCCGGCGAGCTTCTCGACGGTGGTGCCGCGGCGGATGCCCTCGTCCTGCGAGACGACGGTGCCGTCGGGGGTGGTGACCGGCACGATCTGGTCGGCGAACAGGCCGGCGTCCTGGGCGGCCGCGGCGCGCTCGTGCGACCGGGCGGAGAAGGCATCGACGTCGGTGCGGCTCAGCCCCCACTTCTCGGCGATCATCTCGGCGCCGATGCCCTGGTTCGGGCGCACCCCGTCGTAGCGTTCCATGAACGCTTCCGGGTACGGCGAACCACCGACGGCGACGGAGGTGCCCATCGGCACCCGCGACATCACCTCGACACCGCCGGCGACGACGACGTCGTAGTGCCCTGCCTCGACGCTCGCGATCGCGAAGTTCAGTGCCTGCTGGCTCGAGCCGCACTGGCGGTCGATGGTGACGCCGGGGACGGTCTCCGGCCAGCCCGCCGTGAGCACCGCGGTACGGGCGATGTCGACGGCCTGTTCACCGGCCTGCTGCACGCAACCCCAGATGACGTCCTCGACGACGGCCGGATCGATTCCGGCACGCTCGACCAGCGCGTTCAACACCACGGCGGACAGCTGGGCGGGGTGCACACCGGACAGACCGCCGTTCCTCTTCCCGACGGGGGTGCGTACGGCCTGGACGATGACTGCGCTCACTGTGTGCTCCTTCGCGACCCGGGGGCCATTCCTGTGACGGTCGCCACGACCGCCGGACGTCCCCGACACTACTTCGCGAAGGAGCCGGAAAGGGCTTGTCGACCATTGTTTTCCGGAATGGCAGCCCTCACCGCTGTCTATGGATCGAGCGGCAACGTCAGGCCGGGTGCGACGCCCCGAGATCGAGGCCGACGGCGCGGGCCATCTCCGCGCGCGGGGCGGGCAGTCCCGTGAACTGCTCGACCTGCCCGAACGCCTGGTTGAGGAGCATGTGCAGACCGCTGACCACGCGGGAGCCGCGTGCCTCGGCCGCCGCCGCGAGCGGGGTGGGCCAGGGATCGTAGATCGCGTCGAGGATGCACGGTGCGTGGGCGAGGGTCTCGGCGTAGGGAGCGGCCGCGGTGGCCGGCACGGTGCTCACCAGCGCCCCCGCCTCGGCGCACACCCGGGCCAGTTCCGGGGCGTCGAACGGCAGCCAGCGGGCCTCGATGTCGTCGCCCAGACAGTCGAAGGTGGCGTGGGCCTTCTCTTCCGAGCGGGCGACGACGGTCACCGAGCGGACCCCCAGGTCGGTCAGGCCGACCAGGGCCGGTCGCGCGGTGCCGCCGGAACCCACGACCACGGCGGAGGTTTCGGACAGGTCGCCGACCCCGGCCGAGCGCAGCGCACCGGACACACCGTCGACATCGGTGCAGTCGGCCCGCCAGCCGCCGTCGATCCGCACGAGCGTGTTCGCGGAGCCGATCGTCACGGCGCGGGCGGTGCGTTCGGTGGCGAACTCGAGGGCCGCGAACTTGCCGGGCATCGTCACCGACAGGCCGACCCACTCCTCCCCCAGACCGGAGACGAGGGCGGGCAGCTGTTCGGCGGTGCACTCGATCCGCTCGTAGGTCCAGTCGGTCAGTCCGAGCGCCCGGTACGCCGCGAGGTGCAGCTGGGGCGACTTGGAATGCGCGATGGGCTTGCCCAGGACCGCGGCCTTGCGGGCGCCGCGGGTGATGTCATCGACCACTGTTGAGGATTCCGCTCTCGAGAGCCAGTCGGGTGTTCTCCAGGTGTTCTTCGTAGGTGTCGGCGAACAGGGTGGTGCCCTCGGCGTCGACGGTGACGAAGTAGATCCAGGCGCCGGGATCCGGGTTCTCCATGGCCTGCAGCGCCGCGAGGCTCGGCGAGGAGATCGGCGTCGCGGGCAGGCCGACCTTGGCGTAGGTGTTCCAGGGGGTGACGCGAGCCCGGTCCTCGTCGGTGGTGGCCAGTTCGGTCTCGTCGAGTTCGTAGTTGACGGTCGAGTCGAACTGGAGCATCTGGTCGATCGCGAGCCGGTTGAGGATCACGCGGGCGACCTTCGCGAAATCCTTGGGGAGGGCTTCGCGTTCGACGAGGGAGGCGGCGATGAGCATCTCGTAGGGGGTGAGTCCGACGCGGGCTGCGGCCTCGGTGATGCCGGTGGACTCGTAGCCGGCGGTGCTCTCCGACACGAGCTGGGACAGGATCTCGACCGGTTCGGCCGACGGGTCGAAGTCCCAGCTGCCGGCGGCGATCAGTCCTTCGAGCTGGCGGCGCCGGTCGGGAACGTTCGCGACGGCGTCGCGCGCCCAGGCCGGGACCCCGAGGGTCTGCAGGTCGATGGTCGAACCCGCCGCGTCGAGTTCCTCGTAGCTGACGCAGGTCTCGGCGCCGGGGTCGCCGTAGCAGCTGGCCTCGGAGATGAGGGTGTAGATGCCCTTGCGGACGGCGCCGGTGTTGACGTCGCGGATGTCGTGCAGCTGGCGGCCCTCGGAGATGACGAGGGCACCCACCCGGCTCTCGGGGTCGACGAGGGCCGACACCGCCTCCACGGCAGGGAGGTTGGTGGGCACCGCGTAGTAACCGGGGTGCAGGGCGTTCATCCCGGAGTTCTGCACGGCCGCCTCGTAGAAGGCGTCGGTGCTGGCGACGATGCCCTTGTCGACGAATTCGACGCCGATCTCCTCGGCGGTGTCGCCGGGCTCGACCTGCACGATCGCCACGGGCCCGGGCGGGCCGGTGAAGTCCGGGGCGCTGCTGAAGAACCGGTCGTACGCGAAATAGCCACCGCCGAGGACGACGACGAGCATGATCACGGCCGCGAGGGCACCGACGATGCGGCCGCGGCGCTTGCGCTTCTCGGCTGCGGCGCTGCGGCGACGACGTCGGCCGGCGGGACGTTCGACGGTACCGACCGCGGTGGGCAGGGCCCGGTGTTCCGCGGTGACGGCGGTCGGATCGAACCCCGGCGCGGGATCGAACCCCGGCGCGGGATCGAACCCCGGCGCGGGATCGGACTGCTGGGTGGGTTCGACGTCCGGGTGGGCGTAGTGCTCGTCGCGCTCCGCGTACGAGTAGCCGCCGGGATACTCGTCGTCGGAGTACCGGCCGTACCCCTCGCCGGTGTCCTGGTGTCCGGTGTCCTGGTATCCGGTGTGGTCGTATCCGGCGTGGTCGTATCCGGCGTGGTCGTATCCGGCGTGGTCGTATCCGGGTTGCCCGTAGGCGTCCTCGGCGTATCCGCCGCCGGGTGGAGGGCCGTCGAAGGCTCCGGGCCCGAAGTGCATGACGGTGGTCTCGGCGTCCGGCGAGACGTCACCCGGCGCCGGGGCGTAACCGTCGTCGTAACCCGGCTGAGCGGGATGGTCGTCGTGAGGGTGGCGATGCTCGTACCGGTGCTGCTCGTACCGGTAAGGATCGGCGAACAGATCCTCACGTGCGTTCTCGGGATGATCGTCGTGCCGTCCGTGTCGGCTCACCGACTGCCCCCCGCGTCCTGCTGCCCCGACTCGTTCACAACCGAACTCCGCTCGTCCAACCAACCCTGCAAGATGGCCACGGCGGCAGCCTGGTCGATGACCGGCCGCGCACCTCGCGCACTCACCCCGCTCTCACGGAGGGCGCGTGCCGCAGTGACCGTCGTGAAGCGTTCGTCGGCCAGGCGCACGGGAACGTCGGGCAGGGCGCGGCGAAGTCGACGTGCGAACTCGCTCGCCAGTTTCGCGGCCTTGCCGGGCTCACCGCGCAGTGTCTGCGGCAGCCCGACGATAACCTCAACCGCCTCGTACTCCCTAACGATCTCGAGGATCCGCCGGATATCCGGCGCGTCGGGACCACGCTCCCTGGACCGCGGAACCGTCTCGACCGGCGTGGCGAGGATGCCGTCGGGGTCGCTGGACGCGACCCCGATCCGCACACTCCCCACGTCGATGCCGATGCGGCGCCCTCGGCCGGGATCGTCCACGCCGGGACGATCGGGACGCGGCAAGTCGGCCACGATCAGCCGGCCAGCTCGCTCAGCCGGGCACGGAAGGCGTCGAGCGCCGCCGGGATGCCGGCCGGATCCGAGCCCGCACCCTGGGCCATGTCGGGCTTGCCGCCGCCGCGGCCGCCGATGGCGGGGCCGAAGCTGGCGACGAGCTCACCGGCCTTGATGCCCTTGTCCTGCGCGGCCTTGGTGGTGGCGACGACGAACGGGACCTTGCCTCCGGCGTTGCCGAGCAGCAGCACCACGGCGGGTTCGGAGCCGAGGCGTCCACGGATGTCGGCGGCGAGGGTGCGCAGGTCGTTGCCCGCGACCCCCTCCGGAGCGGCCTCGGCGACGACGAGCACGTCGCCGACACGCTTCGCCTTGTCGGCGTAGTTGCCGGCGGCGGCGGCGACGTTCGCGGCGCGGACCTTCTCGAGTTCCTTCTCCGCCGCCTTGAGGCGCTCGACGAGCGACTCGACGCGGGCGGGGACCTCCTCGGAGGGCACCTTGAGGGTCGAGGACAGGCCGGCGAGCAGTGCGCGTTCCTTCGCCAGGTGACGGTAGGAGTCGAGGCCGACGTACGCCTCGACGCGGCGGATGCCGGAGCCGACGGACTGCTCACCGAGGAGGGTCACGGTGCCGACGTGCGAGGAGTGCGCGACGTGGGTGCCGCCGCACAGCTCCATCGAGAACGGACCGCCGATCTCGACGACACGGACCTCGTCGCCGTAGTTCTCGCCGAAGAGGGCCATCGCGCCCATTTTCTTGGCCTTGTCGAGGTCGGTGACGAAGGTGTTCACCGGGTAGTTCGCGGCGACGGCCTCGTTGGTCACGGCCTCGATGTCCTGCTTCTGCTGCTCGCTCAGGGCACCCGGCCACGAGAAGTCGAAACGCAGGTAGCCGGGCTTGTTGAGCGAGCCGGCCTGTACAGCGTTGGGGCCGAGCACCTCGCGCAGCGCGGCGTGGACGAGGTGGGTGCCGGAGTGGCCCTGGGTCGCGCCCTTACGCCACTCGGGGTCGACCTGCACGAGCACCGCGTCGCCCTCGACGACCTGACCCTCGAGGACGGTGACCTTGTGCGTCCACAGCTGCTTGGCGATCTTCTGGACGTCGTCGACCTTGATCTTCAGGCCCGGTCCGGTGATGGTGCCGATGTCGGCGATCTGGCCGCCGGACTCCGCGTAGAGGGGGCTGCGGTCGAGGATCAGTTCGACCTGCTGGCCTGCGCTCGCGGCGTGCAGGCGCTCCCCTCCGGTGATGACGGCGAGCACGTTCGCCTCGCTGACCAGCTCGCTGAAGCCGGTGAACTCGGTGGGGCCGCGGTCGAGCAGCTCCTTGTAGACCGTGAGGTCGGCGTGGGCGTGCTTGCGGGCGCGCGCGTCGTCCTTGGCACGCTGCCGCTGCTCGGCCATGAGCGAGCGGAAGCCCTCCTCGTCGACGGTCAGGCCGGCCTCGGCCGCCATCTCGAGGGTGAGGTCGATCGGGAATCCGTAGGTGTCGTGCAGGGTGAAGGCCTCGGAGCCCCCGAGCACGTTCTTGCCCTGGGCCTTGACGTTCTCGACGGCGCCCTCGAACAGCTTGCTGCCGGTGCCGAGGGTCTTGAGGAAGGCGGTCTCCTCACCGACGGCGACGGTCTCGATGCGGCCGAAGTCGGTGGCGAGCTCGGGGTAGGAGGGCGCCATGGTGTCGCGCACGACCGCCATGAACTCGCGCATGGTGGGCTTGTCCGCGCCGAGCAGACGCGCCGAGCGCACGATGCGGCGCAGCAGGCGGCGCAGCACGTAACCGCGGCCGTCGTTGCCGGGGTTGACGCCGTCGACGATGAGCATCGCGGCGGTGCGGGCGTGGTCGGCGATGACACGGAAACGGACGTCGTCCTCGTGCTTCGCGCCGTAGACGGCGCCGGTGAGTTCGGCGGCCTTGTCGATCACGGGACGCAGCAGGTCGGTCTCGTAGACGTTCTCGACGCCCTGGAGCAGGAACGCGACGCGCTCGACACCCATGCCGGTGTCGATGTTCTTCTTCGGCAGCGGACCGAGGATCGGGTAGTCCTCCTTGGCGCCGCCCTCACCGCGCTCGTTCTGCATGAACACGAGATTCCAGATCTCGATGTAGCGGTCCTCGTCGGCCTCCGGGCCACCCTCGACGCCGTACTCCGGGCCGCGGTCGTAGAAGATCTCGGAGCACGGGCCGCACGGTCCGGGGATGCCCATCGACCAGTAGTTGTCCTTCATGCCGCGCCGCTGGATGCGCTCCTCCGGCACACCGACCTTGTCGCGCCAGATGGAGAAGGCCTCGTCGTCGTCGAGATAGACCGTCGCCCACAGCTTCTCCGGGTCGATGCCGTAGCCGCCCTCGTCGACGGAGCCGGTGAGCAGCGACCACGCGAAGGTGATGGCCTCTTCCTTGAAGTAGTCGCCGAACGAGAAGTTGCCGGCCATCTGGAAGAAGGTGTTGTGGCGGGTGGTCTTGCCGACCTCCTCGATGTCGAGGGTGCGCACGCACTTCTGCACCGAGGTGGCCCGCGTGTAGGGCGGGGTCTGCTGGCCGAGGAAGTAGGGCACGAACGGGACCATGCCGGCGTTGACGAACAGCAGGTTGGGATCGGCGAGGATCAGCGACGCGCTCGGCACCTCGGTGTGTCCCGCCTTCACGAAGTGATCGAGAAAGCGCCTGCGGATCTCGTGGGTCTGCACGTCGATGGTCCTTTGTGGTCTGACGATGGGGGTGGAGCTGCCCGGGGGCACGGGTCGAACCGGTCGGTCGGCCGCCCTTCAGCTTATCGCGCCGCCGCGACCGGCCTTCAGGACGGCGGTGTCGTCACCCCCGACCGCGCACGATGCGGCGCAGCTTGGGCAGTCGTGCGGCCAGTTCGCGCTCGGCTCCGCGGCCGGTGGGCTCGTAGTAGTCGACGCCGACGAGCTCGTCCGGCGCGTACTGCTGGGCGAGCACCCCGTCGGGGTGGTCGTGCGGGTACCGGTAGCCGACGGCGTTGCCGAGCTTCTGCGCGCCCTGATAGTGCCCGTCGCGCAGGTGGGCGGGCACCGGGCCCACCTTCCCGGCCTTGACGTCGGCGATCGCCGCGCCGAGCGCGGCGGTGACGGAGCCCGACTTGGGGGCGGTGGCGATGTGGATGGTGGCCTGGGCGAGCGCGAGCTGCGCCTCGGGCATGCCGACCTGCTGCACGACCTGCGCGGCGGCGACCGCGGTCTGCAGGGCCGTCGGGTCGGCCATGCCGACCTCCTCGCTGGCCTGGATCATCAGCCGGCGGGCGATGAAGCGCGGGTCCTCCCCCGCGACGATCATCCGGGCCAGATAGTGCAGGGCGGCGTCCACGTCGGAGCCGCGCAGCGACTTGATGAAGGCGCTGGCGACGTCGTAGTGCTGGTCGCCGTCGCGGTCGTACCGGACAGCGGCCTCGTCGATGCTGGACTCGACGGTCGCGAGGTCGATGACGGCGCGCTCGTCGCCGGCCCGGGCGAGCGCCGTGTCCGCCGAGGCCTCGAGCGCGGTCAGGGCGCGCCGGGCGTCGCCACCGGCGAGCCGCACGAGATGGTCGAGGGCGTCCTCGGTGATGTCCACTGCACCGCCGAGGCCACGGTCGTCGGTGCGGGCACGTTCGATCAGCTGCCGGATGTCGCCGGGACCGAGGGGTTGCAGCTGCAGCACCAGTGAGCGCGACAGCAGCGGGGCCACAACGGAGAACGACGGGTTCTCGGTGGTCGCGGCGACGAGCAGCACGATGCGGTTCTCGACCGCGGCGAGCAGCGCGTCCTGCTGGGTCTTGGAGAACCGGTGGACCTCGTCGATGAACAGCACCGTCTGCTCGCCGTGGGTGAGCCGCCGGCGGGCGAGGTCGATGACCGCGCGGACGTCCTTCACCCCCGCCGACAGCGCCGACAACGCCTCGAAACGGCGTCCGGTGGCGCCGGAGATGAGCGAGGCGAGGGTGGTCTTGCCGGTGCCGGGCGGGCCGTAGAGCACCACGGACGCGGCTCCCGATCCCTCTACGAGCCGGCGCAGCGGCGCGCCGCGTTCGAGCAGGTGCTGCTGGCCGACCACCTCGTCCAGGCTCGCCGGGCGCATGCGCGCGGCGAGAGGTGCCCCGGCGCCCGTCGCTCCGACAGGCGCCCGACGGAACTCGGGTTCGGGTTCGGTGTCGGGTTCGCGTGGCGCCTCGAACAGCGCGTCCGGTTCGGCCGACGGGTCGTTCGCCCCGAAAAGATCACTCACGGTGTTCGACGCTACAAGCTCGCCCCGACCCTCGATCGACGCCCGTGGCGTGTTCGCGTGGACGAACGGTCCCCGCTGTGGTCGGATCGTGCCGTGGCCACGACACCGTTCGTCCCCCGCCCCTCCCGTCGCACGCTGCTCCGGTCGGGTGCGGTCCTCGCCGGCGCTGCCGCCCTCGCTTCGACGGCGCGTGCCGGGTCCGCGACTCCCGCGGTCTTCGGGCACGGGGTGGCCTCGGGCGATCCCCTGCCCGACGCGGTGATCCTGTGGACCCGGGTGACGCCGGGCCCGGAGGCGGTCCCCGGGTCCGGGCGCGGGCCCGACGTCGAGGTGACCTGGGAGATCGCTCGCGACCATGGCTTCGGGCAGGTCGTGGCCGCCGGGTCGGTGACGGCGACCGCGGCCTCGGATCACACCGTGAAGGTGGACGCCGGTGGTCTGACCCCCGGCACGGTCTACTTCTACCGGTTCCGTGCGGCGGGTGTCGTCTCGCCGGTCGGGCGGACGCGCACCGCTCCCGCACCCGGGGCGGCCGTCGACCGGCTGCGCTTCGGGGTGGTGTCCTGCGCGGACTGGGAAGGTGGCTTCTTCTCCGCCTACCGGCATCTCGCGGCGCGCGGCGATCTCGATGCGGTGGTGCATCTCGGCGACTATCTGTACGAATACGCGGCCGGGCAGTTCCCGGTGGCCGGCGCGGCACCGGCGCGTACCCATCTGCCCGCGCACGAGATCGTGAGCCTGGCCGACTATCGGGTGCGGCACGCGCAGTACAAGACCGATCCCGATCTGCAGGCGCTGCACGCCGCCGTGCCGTGGATCGTGGTGTGGGACGACCACGAGGCGGCGAACGACGCCTGGGCGGGCGGCGCCGAGAACCACGATCCGCGCACCGAGGGCACTGGGCGAGCCGCAAGGCCGCGTCGGTGCGTGCCTACGACGAGTGGATGCCGGTGCGGATGAACGCCGGTCGCCTCTACCGCCGGCTGCGGTTCGGTGACCTCGCGGAGTTGTCGATGCTGGATCTGCGCAGCTACCGGTCCGAGCAGGCCCGCTTCGGTGCCCGAGCGGCCGACGACCCGGCCCGCACGATGACCGGACCCGAGCAGATGGACTGGCTCACCTCGGGGCTGGCCACCTCCCCGACGCGCTGGCAGCTGGTCGGCAACTCCGTGATGTTCGCGCCGGTGCTGCTGCCGCCGCTGGATCCGCGCACCACCGGAGCGCTGACCGAGCTGACGGGAGTGCCGGCTGCGGGTGTCGCCTTCAACTACGACCAGTGGGACGGATACGGCGCCGACCGGCGTCGTCTGCTCGACGCGATCACCCGGGCCGGCCTGCGCAACGTCGTCTTCCTCACCGGCGACATCCACACCTCGTGGGCGATGGACATCCCGGTCGACGCGGCCGCCTATCCGGCTGCCGGTACGGTCGCCACGGAATTCGTGGTCCCCTCCGTGACGTCGGCGAACATCGACGAACTGCTCGGCATCCCGCCCCGGGGCGCCTCGACCGTTCTCGAGTCCACCCTTCTGGCCACCAACCACCACATCCGGTTCGTCGAACTCGATTCGCACGGCTACGGCGTGCTGGAGGTGACCCCCGAAGCCGCGCAGATGGACTGGTTCTTCGTCACCGATCGCCGTGATCCGGCGGCCGGCTCTCGTCGGGTCGCCGGGTATCGGGTCGCGGCGGGCACGGCCCGGGTCGAACCGGCGGCCGCACCGCTGTAGTGCGCGGCGGGCTCAGCCCGCGAGGCGGTCGTCGAGGTGGGCCAGGACGTCGCGGGCGTGGGCGGCGACGTCGTCGTGCCCCGTCTCGGCGGCGAACTCGGCGAGCAGCGACCACCGGGCGCGCAGCGCCGGGATCCGGGGCACGGACAGGCCGTGTCCGCGGACCGACGCGATGCGGGCGTGGTCCTCGGGCAGGAACAGGTGCGTGCTCAGCCAGACGCAGGCGAGCAGTGCGTCGAGCAGTCGTTCCTCGAGCACCTCGTCGTAGGCCAGCTGCGGCCACATGCCCACCACCTCGGCGCGCCAGGCCTCGGCCATCGCGCGGACACGCTCGGCGGACAGCGGCACCGAGCACAGGCACAGCGGGAACGAACTGAGAGCGTAGGCGATGTCCAGGGTCGCGTCGCGGAAACCACCCCACTCGTAGTCGAGGAACTGCACCCCGTCGTCGCCGACGACGATGTTGTCGGGGCACAGATCCGACGGGCTGAACGCGCGGAACCGCCCACCGGTGAACAGCTTCGACGCGCGCTCGGCACGGTCGCGGACGCTGTCGGGGACCGTCAGGCCGAAGTCGGCGGCGAGCAGTTCGGGAACGCCTCGGACGGCGTCGATGGCCTGCTGCGACACGGCGTCGGCGACGCGGGCGACGTCGGCGCGACGCAGCAACGCCGCGAAGTCCTCCTCGCGGCCCACGGTCGCGGCGTGCATGCGACCGAGCGCCTGCGCGAGGGCCATGAGGGTGTTGTTGGCGGTCTCGGGGTCGCTGCCGCGCAGGACAGCCGCCAGGGTGGTCGCGTCGCCGAGATCGCTGAGGACCAGCAGGCGGGCGTCGAAGTCGTAGGCGAGCAGTTCGGCACCGGGACGGTGGTCCTTCGCCAGAGCGGTCGCGAACTGGTAGGAGACGGCCTCGCGGAGGAAGGCGACCTGCTCGTCGGTCTCGGAGCCGTGGAAGTCCACGTGCCCCGAACCACGGGAGGGAGGTACCTGCTTGAGCACCAGGGTGCGGGGCAGGGAGAAGGGGTTGGCGGCCACCCGCACGCGTACCACCACGGACCGTCCGCTCCCCCCGAGATCGACGGGGTCGGTCAGGGTCACCGGGGCGCCGGTGCGGCGGGTGAGCAGTGCTTCGGCGGCGTGCACCACCTCGGACACGGGGTCTGCCAATGTTGCGGTCATCACGGCCCAATCTACAGGGTTCGGGGCTCGGCAAGGGCGTCCACAGGACTCGAATCGGGCAGGACCTTCGTCGTGCCGACCCCTGGGAGCTGGTGGGATTCGTCCGTTCCGATGACGGAATCTGCTGTTCGACGGGCGTGTCACCCGCACGGGCCTGCCGCGGGGGCGAGCGGCTCGTGGGCGATCACGCGGGCGTCGGACATCGATGTCTCCTTCTTCCCTCCGCGGCGCCTTGGGCGCCGGACCGGAGCAGCGCCCCCGTGGCGCCGGACCGGGGAGATACCCCGCCCGCCGCATCCCAAACTCCCCGTGTGCCACATCCGCACACGACGGTGCCACCCGTCCCGGGGGACGAGCGGCACCGTCATCGTGTGTGGACCTGCGTCAGGCCTTGGGAGCCGGAGCGCCGTCGGGGTCGGGCACGAAGTCGATGCCTGTCTCCTTGCGCTGCTCCGGGGTGATGGGGCCCGGGGCGTCGGTCAGCGGGTCCACACCGCCACCGGACTTCGGGAACGCGATGACCTCGCGGATCGAGTCCACACCGGCGAGGAGCGCGGTGATGCGGTCCCAGCCGAAGGCGATGCCGCCGTGCGGCGGGGCGCCGTACTTGAACGCCTCGAGCAGGAAGCCGAACTTCTCGTTCGCCTCCTCCTCGGAGATGCCCATGACCTTGAACACCCGCTCCTGGATGTCGGGGCGGTGGATACGAATCGAGCCGCCACCGATCTCGTTGCCGTTGCAGACGATGTCGTAGGCGTAGGCGAGCGCGGAACCCGGATCGGTGTCGAAGGTGTCCAGGTACTCG
This sequence comes from Rhodococcus sp. Z13, assembly GCF_025837095.1. NCBI lineage: Bacteria > Bacillati > Actinomycetota > Actinomycetes > Mycobacteriales > Nocardiaceae > Rhodococcus > Rhodococcus sacchari. The sequence goes on along the minus strand of NZ_CP107551.1, from coordinate 2,065,005 downwards.
GGCTTGGGCGAGGTGAAGGCGTGGTGCACGGCCGTCCATGCCGAGTGCCCGAGCGCGACATCGCCGCTGGCGGTGGCGTCGGCGGCGGGTTCGAACAGCGGGGCGTCGACCACCCACACGAACGCCCAGGCGTTCGGGTCGATCAGGTCGAGCTTACGGGCGATCTCGCCGCGCGCGGCGCCGAGCAGTGCGCGCATCGGCTTGGTGGCACCGGCGGCGAAGAAGATGCAGTCGCCGGGCTTGGCACCGACGTGGTCGGCGAGTCCGTCGCGCTCGGCGTCGGACAGGTTCTTCGCGACCGGGCCGGACAGCGTGCCGTCCTCACCGACGAGGACGTAGGCGAGACCCTTGGCACCGCGCTGCTTGGCCCACTCCTGCCAGGCGTCGAGCTGGCGGCGCGGTTGGCTCGCACCACCGGGCATCACGACGGCGCCGACGTACTCGGCCTGGAAGACCCGGAAGGTGGTGTCCTTGAAGAACTCCGTGCACTCGACGAGTTCGAGGCCGAAGCGCAGGTCGGGCTTGTCGGTACCGAAGCGGCGCATCGCCTCCGCGTAGGTCATCCGCGGGATCGGGGTCTCGAGCTCGTAGCCGACGAGACGCCACAGCGCGTGCAGGACCTCCTCGGCGAGGAGGATGACGTCCTCCTGACTGACGAAGGCCATCTCGATGTCGAGCTGGGTGAACTCCGGCTGACGGTCGGCACGGAAGTCCTCGTCGCGGTAGCAGCGGGCGATCTGGTAGTAGCGCTCGATGCCGCCGGCCATGAGCAGCTGCTTGAACAGCTGCGGCGACTGCGGCAGGGCGTAGAAGTTGCCGGGCTGCAGGCGGGCGGGCACGAGGAAGTCGCGGGCACCCTCGGGCGTCGACCGGGTGAGCGTGGGGGTCTCGACCTCGACGAATTCGTGGTGGGCGAGCACCGCGCGGGCCGCGGCGTTGACCTTGCTGCGCAGCCGGATGGTCTTGCCCGGCTTCTCGCGGCGCAGGTCGAGGTAGCGGTACTTCAGGCGCGTTTCCTCGCCGACCTGGTCGTCGAGCTGGAAGGGCAGCGGCGCGGCCTCGTTGAGCACCTCGAGCTCGGCGGCGTCGACCTCGATGGCGCCGGTGGGGATGTCGAAGTTCTGGTTGCCCTCGGGGCGGACCTCCACCTTGCCGGTGACCCGCACGCAGTACTCGGCGCGGAGCCGGTGCGCCTGCTCGAGGACGTCGGCGTTGCGGAACACCACCTGCGAGACACCGGAGGCATCGCGCAGGTCGATGAAGATGACCCCGCCGTGGTCGCGTCGCCGGGCAACCCATCCGGTGAGGGTGACAGTCTGCTCGGCGTGCTCGGCTCGCAACGAGCCGGCCAGATGGGTGCGCAGCACGGAATTCCTTTCGAAACGATCAGCGACGGGTTCGTCGGCTGTAATCCTACGAAAGACACGACCGGCCCGAGCGCACCCGTACCGAATAGTTCGCGCCGATTCGTGCCAAGCTTGTCCGAATCCGGCAATCAGACGAGAAAGCGGAAGCGATGACGTTCAGAGAAGGTGCCCGCATGGACGCGGGCCGGGTCCGGACCGGCGGGGGCGGAACCGGCGGCAAACTCGCGCTCGGCGGCGGCGCCGGCGGTCTCATCGTGATCATTCTCGCGTTGCTGTTCGGCGGCGACCCGTCGTCGCTGCTGGGATCCGGTGTGCCGGACCAGACCTCGCAGGACGGCACGAGCACCCTCGAGCAGTGCGAGGTGGGCGGTTCCGCGGCGAACGAGAACGTCGACTGCCGGGTGCTCTACACCGTCGGATCGCTGGACACGGTGTGGGGGCAGGAGCTGGCCGCGCAGACCGGCGTCGCGTACGTCCAGCCGGAGGTCGAGATCTTCACCTCGGCCACGTCCACCGGCTGCGGCAATGCGACCAGCGACATCGGGCCGTTCTACTGCCCGGCCGATCGGACGGCCTATTTCGACACCAGCTTCTTCGACGAGCTCGAGACCCGCTTCGGCGCCAGCGGCGGACCGCTCGCGCAGGAGTACGTGGTCGCGCACGAGTTCGGTCATCACCTGCAGAACCAGCTCGGCGACCTCGGTCGCGCGCAGGCCGATCCGCGTGGTCCCGAGTCCGGCGCCGTGCGGACCGAACTGCAGGCCGACTGCTACGCCGGGGTGTGGGCCTACTACGCCGACAAGCAGCCCGACCCGGCCACCGGCGAGCCCTTCCTCGAGACGCTCACCGACGCCGACATCCGCGATGCGCTGTCGGCCGCGTCGGCCGTGGGCGACGACCGGATCCAGCGGGCGGCGACCGGCCGGGTGAATCCGGAGGCGTGGACGCACGGCTCGTCGGAGCAGCGTCAGGCATGGTTCCTGGCGGGTTACCGTACGGGCCGGCTCGACGCGTGCGACACCTACGGCGCCCGCGATCTGAACAATCCGTCGGCCCTGCGCTGATCTCGGGACCGGCTGCAGGCCGTTCGGTTCACACCGGGCCGCTCACGCCACTGTGACGGTCATCCGGGCCTCGTCGGCGACCAGATCGGCGTGCTTGCGCATCTTCAACCGCACCGGCCAGGTTCCCGGCCGCCGCGCCTTGAAGCTGAAGATCCGCTCGCCCGCCCCTCCGGGCAGCGGATTCTTCGACGGCACGAACCGCATGTCGTGGAGGACCAACCCCTCCCCGATCTGTGCCGTCGACCAGCAGTAGTCGCGGGAGGTGTTCTCGGGCAGGTGGAGTTCGACCACGTCCCCGACACCGACCGTGACGTCCTTCGGACCAGTGGAGATGTGCTTCATGACCTCAGGATAGCCAGGATTTTGTGACATACATCACGATCCGAGGCTGGTCGGCTTCAGGGCGCGGCCGAGGATGTGTGATGGGCCACGAAACGGGGAAGCCCCCGGGCATGCACGAGGAACGAGCAGGCATCACACGCAGCGACGCGGTCATGGGCGGACGCCTGCTGGCCCTCGCGCACGAGAACGGCTACAGCGAACTGACCGAAGAGGTCGCCGGCCTGGTATCGAGTGCCGGCACCGGCACGCCTCCGCGCACCAATCCCCCGCTCTACGGCGGTGTTCTGCGCTGGACGGTGACGACCATCGCCGACGTCGTCGTCGACAAGATGGGCGCCCAGGTGCGCGGCGACGAATCCTTCGAACTCACCATCCGCACCGAGAGCGGACGCCACGTCCGCCCGGAGGAACTCCCCCAGCCGGAGAGCACCGTCATGAAGGCGGTGATCGACTCCCTGTCCGGCAACGTCACGGAAGCCCGCGCCGACCTCGACCAGGTGGTCTTCGCGATGGACTGGGCGTCACAGATGGAGGCGCTGGTCGAAGCGGTGCTCTGGCTCGACCGGCTCCTGGACACCCCAGGGCCGCAACAGGAGGACGCACCGCCCTGGTGACCTGCATCGAGATGCATTCCGGGTGAGACTGGGCGGATGCCGTCGTTCACTCCGGTGACCCCCGGGTCCCTCGTCGTCGCCATCGCCGACCGCGCAGCCGCACATCCCGGCCTCCGCTGTGTCGCGATCAGCGGGGCGGATGCATCCGAGCCCGTCGCCCTCGCCCGGCCGGTGGCGGACCACCTGCGCGGCCGGGGCCGGCCGGCGGACGTCGTCGATCTGCACGACTACGTGCGACCCGCCTCCCTCCGGTTCGAGCACGGACGCACCGATCCCCACAGTTACCGGTGGGAGTGGTTCGACTACGACGCCCTCGACCGAGAGGTGCTGCGGTCATTCCGCGAGCGCGGCCGGTGGTTGCCCCGCCTGTGGGACGAGAGCACCGACCGGTCGGCCCGGGTGCGCCCCCGGCCCGCCGCCGACGACCAGGTCCTGATCGTCGCGGGTCCGATGCTCCTCGGCCGGGGTCTGGGTTTCGACCTCTCGGTGACGCTGGTGATGTCGCGTGGTGCGCTCGACCGTCGCACCGGCGAGCCGGAACGATGGACGATCCCGGTCCTGCTGGATCACGACGCGGAGACCGAAGCCGATCTGGTGGTGCGCTACGACCACCCGGACCGACCCGCCCTCCGCATCGCCGAGGTCCGCTGAACAGCGGTTCCCCCGACACTGCACACGGATTCACCGAGCTGTGCGTTCACCCACCCGAGCGCGGTCGCGCGAGGACCTTGTGCACCGCCCCCGTGACGGCGTCCGGGGCGAGAGCACCGAAGGCCGCCATCGACCGGGCCAGGAGCGACCCGGCGACCACCCGGCGATCACCGCGGAGGAGGGCGTCGTAGCCGTCCTTCGCCACTCGCGCGGGATCGTCCTTGGGTCCCTTCCCGAGCAGGGTGTCGAGCATGCCCGCCCGCGCGAAGAAGTGCGTGTCGGTGGCGCCGGGCAGCATCGAGGTCACCGTCACATCGGTGTCCGAGAGTTCGTCGTGGATGCCGTCGGTGAACGACTGCACGAACGCTTTCGACGCGTTGTAGACCGCTTGATAGGGCCCAGGCATCAGCGACACGACCGACGACGTGAACAACAGACGCCCCGACCCGGCCCGCACCATGTCCGCGAGGAACAGGCGCGCGAGGTGCACGGTGGAACGGACGTTCACGTCCACGACCGCCAGCAGTTCCTCGGGATCGGCGTCGACGAACGCTCCCCCGATCCCCGTCCCGGCGTTGAGGGCGACCGCGGCGGGAACCCGCCCGCCCGCGGTCGCCGCCTCGTACACCGCACGGACGCCGGCCTCGGTGCGCAGATCGGCGTGCACCGGAGTGACGGAGACACCGGAGCTCTCCAGCTCGGCCGCTGCGTCGTCGAGCGCGGGCGAACGGGCCACGAGCACCAGGTCGTGGCCGTCGACGGCGAACAGCGCGGCCAGTTCACGCCCGATTCCGCGGGAGGCCCCGGTCACCACGGCCAGGGGTCGGGTGTCGTTCATGCTTCCTCCTCGAAGACGTCCGGTGTGCCGCGGGTACCCGCACGTTCTCCTCTCGACGCAGGTTTGCTCCCGTGGCCGTTTCGTCGTGCACGCCTCCGTGCCGGATTCGGTCGACTCGTACTACCAGCAGATCGGCCGGGCGGGCCGTGACGGGGAGGCAGCGACCGCGCTGACGTTCTACCGCCCCGAGGATCTGTCCCTCGCGACCTTCTTCACGACCCATGCACCCGACGAGGCTCTGATCTCCCGCGTCTTCCGGATCCTGAGGAAGTCCTCACCTCGCCGTCTCGGACAGTTGCGCGACGATCTCGGGGTGCGGGGTCGCAGGTTGTCCAACGCGGTGAACCTGCTCGAGCGGTGCGGCGCCGTCACCGCGGGCCGCCGGGGTTTCTCCGCAGCCGATCTGCCGGTCCGCGAGGTGGGCGACCGTGCACGCGAGGTCGCTGCGTCGGGGGAGCGGATGGACCGTTCCCGGGTGGAGATGATGCGGGGATACGCCGAGACGCGGGGATGCCGTCGCCGGTTCCTGCTGGGCTATTTCGGCGAGGTCGTGGAGGGTCCGTGCGGCAACTGCGACAACTGCCGGGCGGGCGTTCCGGACGAGTTCGCCGACCCCGCCGCCGGTGCCTCGTCCCTCACCGCGAACAATCGGGTGCACCATGCCGAGTGGGGTGCCGGGACGGTGATGGGCGGAGAGGGCGACCGCGTCACCGTCCTGTTCGACTCGGTGGGATACCGAACGCTGTCGCTCGAGGCGATCGCGAAGGCGGACCTGCTCAGGACCGACGACGGGAAACCCGCGCCGCGAGGACGCGGGTTCCTTCCGCCGAGTTCGCTCCGCTGAGGCCGTCGGCCGCCGCCGGGGCTATCGGATGGTCCCGGCTGCGGGCCGGGTGCGCGTGAGCAGGAAACCGAGCGCGATCATGCCGAGGCCGAGGACGAAGTGCAGCCAGTCGTCCGCGGTGTTGAGCGGGACGAAGTTGGCGCCGCTGTCCTTGTCGATGATCAGCCCGTAGATCCACAGCACCAGGTAGATCACGCCACCGGCGATCAGGAAGGTGCGGGCGGTTGCGACGGCACGGGCCGCGGCCAGCCCGGCGACGCCGAACAGCAGGTGGACGATGTTGTGCAGGACGGAGACCTGGAAGAGTCCCAGCAGCATGGCACCGGAATGGTGGCCGGCACCGGACAGCTGGTCGTAGTCGGAGGTGATGCCGGGGATGAACCCGAGGATGCCCACGAGCAGGAAGACCGCACCGACGACGAGCGCGGCGGTCTGCACCGGCGTCGCGGTCATCGAGCTCCGGGCGGGCGAGGATGGGGTGGTCATGACGCGCGTCCTCTCGTCGAACGTTCGACTGTCGAGGAGCGGATAGCCCCGGTCCTTACGGGACAAACGTCACGGGACAAACGTCGGGTGCCGGGCTGCGGATACGACAACGGCCCGCGGGGATGCACCCCGCGGGCCGTCCGGTCGTCACACTCCAGCGCAGCGGACCCGCAAGGAGTCCGTCACCCGAGTCGTTACCGGAAGTCTCAGCCGATGGCCGAGCCCGAGGGTCCGAAGACCTCGGTGGCAGCGTCGGCCGAACCGGCGAAGAAGCTGATCGCCGAGAAGAGGTCGGTGGCGTAGCCGAAGAAGTCGGCAAAGAAGTCCAGAGCGTCGATGAGGCCGCCGATGTCCATGTGTGTCTCCATTCGAGGGGGTGGGTGCTTATAACGGAGTTGTGACGACCAGTGCGTCACGCGCAATCATTGTTACCCGGATTCCGACCAAGTGCATTCCCCAGCGCTGTGGGATGCTTCACACTTCGAAATCTTGCGCGAAGGAAAGATATCGATTAGGCGCATCTTCGATAACGGCGCCGTTACCCGATGGAGCCCCGGATTCGTGAGCCGGTGGGAACTTCGTCCGGACACCGTTCGTCCTATCCTGTGAACCTCCTGGGAACGGAACCTCCCGGGAATCCCGACCGACAGAGACTCTCCACCGACAGAGACTCTCCACTGACAGAGGAGCCATGAAGCGCGCCCGGCGAAAACCCCGAAGACCCGTCCCGCCCCACCGTGACGACGCACTCGTCACCCGCTCCCTCCTCCCGTGCTGACCGCCCTCGGAATCGGGCTCGGCATTCTCGTCGTCCTCGCCATCACCGCGCTGACCGGCTACTTCGTGGCCCAGGAGTTCGCATACATGGCGGTGGACCGCTCCCGCCTCCAGGCCCGAGCAGAAGGCGGTGACAGCGGCGCACGCCGCGCCCTGTCCATCACCCGCCGCACCTCGTTCATGCTCTCCGGTGCCCAGCTGGGCATCACCGTCACCGGCCTGCTCGTCGGCTACGTCGCCGAACCCCTGATCGGCAGCGGCCTCGGCGAACTGCTCGGTGGCGTCGGCATCCCCACCTCCGTCGGCGTCGCCGTCGGCACGGTGCTGGCCGTGCTGTTCTCGACCGTCGTGCAGATGGTCTTCGGCGAACTGGTCCCCAAGAACCTGGCCATCGCCCGGCCCGAACCGGTCGCCCGCCGTCTGGCGTTGTCGACGACCTGGTATCTCACTCTCTTCGGCTGGCTGATCCGGCTGTTCGACGCCTCCTCGAACCTGCTGCTGCGCGCGCTGCGCATCGAGCCGGTCCACGACGTCGAGCACTCCGCAACCCCACGGGACCTCGAACACATCGTCGCGGCGTCGCGGGAGGCCGGTGAACTGCCGGCAGACCTGTCCACGTTGCTCGACCGCATCCTCGACTTCCCCACACGCACGGCGGAACACGCGATGATCCCCCGCTCCCGCGTGGACGTCGTCGAACTCGACGAGCCGGTGGCGGGCATCCTCGACCGGATGAGCACGGGCCACACCCGCTACCCCGTGGTGGGCACTTCCTCCGACGACCTGCGCGGTGTCGTGCACCTGCACGATCTGCTCGGACTCGACAGCACCGAGGGCACCGCGGCGACGGCCTGCCGGCCGCCGGTCATCGTCCCGGCGACGCTGGCGCTGCCCGACGTGCTGAACGCCCTGGCGGACGCCCACGAGGAGATGGCCCTGGTGATCGACGAATACGGCGGCTTCGCCGGTGTCGTCACCGTCGAGGACATCGCCGAGGAACTGGTCGGGGAGATCGCCGACGAGCACGACCCGGCCATGGACACCGAGGTCGTCCGCCCCGAGGGCGAGGGCTGGCTGATCCGCGGCGACGTCCACCTCGACGAGGTGGGCCGCACCATCGATCACGACCTGCCCGACGGCGACTACGAAACCCTCGCCGGGCTCGTGGTCACCGAGTTCGGAGGCTTCCCCGAAGTCGGTGAGACGGTTCGCGTGACGCTCGACCCCGACCCCGCCGACCTCGCGCTCGGACACCGGCCGCTGCGGCGTGTGCTCGTGGCCGAGGTCCGCGCGATCGACAAGCACGTGCCGTCCTCACTGCACGTGACGCTTCTGACCGAGGAGGCGGCCGACGATGAGTAACCCCTGGGTCGTCGCGGCGGTGACGATCGTCCTGATCGCCGCCTGCGCCTTCTTCGTCGCGGTCGAGTTCGCGCTGATCGCCGCCCGGCGTCACCGGCTCGAGGATGCCGCGGCCACCAACCGCTCGGCACGGGCGGCGTTGCGCAGCGCGTCGGAACTGTCCGTGCTCCTGGCCGGTTCGCAGCTCGGCATCACCGTGTGCACACTGGCGCTCGGCGCGACCGCGAAACCCGCCGTGCACCATTGGCTCACCCCGCTGTTCGAGAACTGGGGAGCTCCCCTGTGGCTGGCGGACGTCGCCGGCTTCGTCCTCGCCCTGCTGATCGTCACCTTCCTACACCTGGTGGTCGGTGAGATGGCACCCAAGTCGTGGGCGATCGCGCACCCGGAGCGGTCCGCGACCCTGCTGGCACTGCCGATGCGCGGATTCATGTGGGTCACCCGCCCGGTGATCGTGCGCCTGAACCACATGGCCAACCGTTGCCTGCGGAAACTGGGCGTCGACCCGGTCGATCAGCTGGCCACCGGTCAGGATCCGGCCGCCCTCCGGCATCTCGTCGAACACTCGGCGACGGTGGGCACCCTCGACGAGCGCTATCACGGGCATCTGAGCAGCGCATTGGAACTCGAGGCGCTGACCCTCGGCGACATCGTCGTGCCCCGGGCGGATCCGAGCAGTGTGCGCCCCGCGGCGACCGCCGAGGAGATCCGGGAGACCGCGTACCGCACCGGTCATCTGCGACTGCTGGTGCGCAAGAACGGGACTGTGGACGGGGTCGTGCACGTGCGCGACAGCCTGAACGCCGAGCCCGGTGTCACAGCCGCGGAACTGATGCGCCCGGCGTTGACGATCGACGCCGCGACACCGGTCTACGAGGCCCTGACCACGATGCGGGAGACCCGCACCCATCTCGTGACGGTCACCTCGGAGGGCCGGATCGTCGGATTGATCACGTTGTCCGACGTGCTCGCCCGCCTCCTCCCGCTCGGCGGTGCTGCATCCTGAAGGCGAGCCCTGCAGGTGCCCTGTTCCGGTCACCTGCAGGGCGTCCCGGACATCAGGGGCCACCGAGTGCGGCGTGCATCTCCCACACGATCACCTCGGCGCCGGTCGCCGTGATGAGCTGCTGTCCTCCCCCACCGCTGATCCGCACGGCGTCCCCTTCGGCGAGAGGACCCGCGCCTTCGAGCGCGGCAGCGCCCTGCGCGACGAAGACGTGCAGGAAAGGCGCGTCGGGAAGAACCACCGGCCGGCCCGGCTGCATGCGGGAGACGTGCATCGCCGCGTAGCGGTTGCGGATGCGGATCGCCGAATGGTCGGCGTAGGCGTCCATCCCCGAGGCGACCGGGACGAGTCCGCCGGAGAGCAGTTCGTCGTCGATCTCGAGCTGTTCGTAGCCCGGGTCGACGCCGGGTTCGTCGGGCAGCACCCACATCTGGATGAACCGTACGGGTTCGTCGTGTTCCTCGGCGTGACGGCCGACTCCGCCGGCGAGACGCCACGAGTCGTTCTTCTCCGAGTGCAGGATCCCCCTACCGGCGGTCATCCGCTGCGCGAGACCGGGATAGATCACGCCGGAGTGTCCCATCGAGTCCTGGTGCACCAGCGATCCGCGCAGGACCCAGGTGACGATCTCCATGTCGCGGTGCGGATGAGTGTCGAAACCCGTTCCGGCGAGCACGATGTCGTCGTTGTTGACCATCAGCAGGCCGTGGTGCGTGTTGTCGGGGTCGTAGTGGTGACCGAACGAGAACGAGTGCTTCGAGTCGAGCCAGTCGATCCTGGTCTTCAGCCGGTCGTCCGCGCGGCGGACGTCGAGGCGGGGTGCGGTGCTCATGACGGGTCCTTGCTCACGACGGGGACTGGGATCGGTGGCCGGGGTCGGCGGTGGGCGGGTTGCGGCGAGGCCGGATACGAGCGTTGGGCAGCGATGGCGCGGGAAGCCGCTCGACCTTGCCCTCGTAGCCGTCGACGCGCCCGAACTGCTCGGATCCGCGTTCCCAGGCGTCGCGGAAGGCGGCGATCTCGTCGTGGCTGCGGCCGACGAAGTTCCACCACATGACGATCTCCTCGCCGAGCGGTGTCCCGCCGAGCAGCACGAGGCGAGCAGGTTCGTCGCCCGGGTTCGTGAGCCGGAGCGCGGGCACCCCGGTGCCGACGTATCCGAGGGCGGCCCGCCCGAGCACGGTGTCGAACAGGGTCACGGCGCCGGTGTCGACGAGGACGCCGTGCTCGAAGGACGGGTCGACGTCGAGCACGAGCTGCGCGTGCGGCTCGAGGACGATCTCCGCGCCGACGAGCGGGGTGAATGTCTTCACCGGCGAGGTGTGTCCCGCCAGGCTGCCGAGGAAGACCTTGGCGGTGGCGCCGGGCAGGTCGAGCCGGGGCGGGACGTGGTGCTGGAAGTCGCGCGAGGCGTCCCGGTCGGAGTCGGGCAGCGCAATCCACAGCTGCACGCCGTGCAGGGTGGTCGTGGCGGGGGTCGAGACCTCCGAGTGGCAGATGCCGTGACCACCGGTCATGAGGTTCATCTCGCCGGGTCGCACCATGGCGTGCACGCCGTGGCTGTCGCGGTGTTCGATCTCGCCGGCGAACAGCCACGACACCGTCTGGAGCCCGGTGTGCGGGTGCGGGGCGACGTCCATTCCGCCGGTGCGGGAGACGTCGTCGGGACCGTAGTGGTCGGCGAAACACCACGCGCCGATGAGGGACCGCTGCCGCTGGGGCAGGGTGCGCCGGACCGGCATGGCACGCGGACCGCCGAGCGGCACCTCGCGGGAGGTGATGATCTCCACGCGCGGGTTCAGGGTGTCGACGGCGTGCAGGTCCTCGGTCCGGCAGTGGATCTCGTCGGGCCGGCGATCGGTGTTGCTCATCTCGTCCGCATCCTCTCGCTCTCAGCACGTCGTACGACACTCCCAGTCTCCCACATTTGATTGATCAGTCAACTAACAGGCGTACACTGGAGGTCATGGCAGAGGTGAACTGGCTGAGCAGGGACGAGCACCGGTTGTGGCGGGCCTACCTGGACGCGACCCGCACCCTGATGCAGAACCTCGACAGGCAGCTGCTCCGCGACGCGGGCATCTCCCTCACCGACTTCGAGATCCTCGTCCTCCTGTCGGAGGCGCCCGGTCGCCGGATGCGCATGCGCGATCTCGCCGACGCCGGCACGACCACCCGCAGCGGGATCACCCGCGCCGTCTCGCGGCTGGAGAACGCCGGCCGGGTGCGGCGCGTCGAGTGCGAATCCGATCGCCGCGGCGCCTGGGCCGAACTGACCGACACGGGTTTCGACACACTCACCGCAGCCGGGCCCGGGCACGTCCGGGCCGTGCGGGAGAACATGTTCGACCTCCTCTCCCCCGACGACGTCGCGACGATGACCGCGGCGTTCACCCGCATGCGTGAGCGCATGGGTGCACAACAGTCGATCCGTTGATCGAGCAGCCCCGGACCTGACGCGCCGACACGGGGTTCGCCCCTGCTGCAGGCGCGGCGAACCTCGTGTCGGCGCGCGAACGTGCGGCGCCGAGAGCCGGGTCAGAACAGGGTGGGTGCGGCGCCCACGGGTTCGCGCAGGTCGACCGGCCGTGCCGGTGCCGCCGGGCGGTGTTCGGAACTGCGCGCCCGCAGGGCGTAGTGCTCGAGCAGCGGCGTCACCCGATCGCTCAGCCAGCGTGTGTATTCCGGTGCCGCGTACGCGCCGCGGCCGTAGAGCCGCCGATAACGTCCGACCAGGGCCGGATGCTCCCGGGCCAACCAGGACAGGAACCAGCCGCGCGTCGACCCGCGCAGGTGCAGCGGGATGACGGTGGCGCCGGAGGCCCCCGCCGCGGCGATCGACTCGAACAGCTCGGCGAGGTGACGACGCGAGTCGGTGAGATACGGCAGCACCGGCGCGACCATGACGTGACACGACAGTCCCGCCTCGGTGATCGCGCGGATCAGGTCGAGACGGGCCGCCGGCGTGGGGGTTCCGGGTTCGATGCTGCGGGCCAGCTCCGGGTCGCCGATGGGCAGCGACACGGCGATCGACACGTCGACCTGCCGGGCGGTGAGCGCGAGCAGCGGCAGGTCGCGCCGCAGCAGGGTGCCCTTCGTCAGGACGGAGAACGGGGTACCCGACTCGGCGAACGCACGGATCACGCCGGGCATCAACCGGTATCGCCCCTCGGCCCGCTGGTACGGGTCGGTGTTGGTGCCGAGCGCGACGTGCTCGCGGCGCCACGACCGGCGGGCGAGTTCGCGACGGAGGACCGCGGCGACGTTGGTCTTGACGATCAGCTGACTGTCGAAGTCGTGCCCGGCGTCGAAATCGAGGTATTCGTGGGTGGGCCGGGCGAAGCAGTACCGGCAGGCATGGCTGCACCCGCGAAAGGTGTTGACGGTGTAGCGGAACGGCAGGCGCGACGCTTCCGGGGTCTTGTTGAGCGCACTCTTGCACAGCACCTCGTGGAAGGTGATGCCCTCGAACTCCGGGGTGCGGACACTGCGGACCAGCCCCGCCCGTTCGAGCCCGGGCAGGGCACCGTCGTCCGCGTCCACCGTCTGACTCGCCCACCGCATGCCCTTCAGTCGAACATGTGTGCTATCGACTGTCAACCGATCCGTCGAACGGACATTCGATCCCCGGCTTCGTCACGGGCCTGGGGACGAGCCGGTGGCCGCCCGCGGGCGCTCGAGTTACAGTGCTCGCCACACTGATCTTCGATGGGGGGATTCGATGAGCGGTCTGTTCTCGCATGCCGGAATACGGGTGGTACCCGACGGGATCCGGGCATACGGCACCACCAACATCCACGCCGCCGAGCAGGTGGCACAGGCGGGCGCGTTCGATCTCCAGGCCAACATCACGGCACTGAGTCCCGCGATGGGCCTGATCGGCGGCGAGTTCCTCGGGGCCTTCGCCGCCGCACAGTCCGAACACACCCGCGCCGTCGGGCAGCTCGCCCTCGCGTACGCGTCCAACGGGGTGGCCGCACACGAGGCCGCGGCCGGTTACGAGGGCGTCGACGCCGGCACCGTCGCTGCGCTCGACCGGGCGACGGGAGATATGTGATGCAGGAGACGACCGCGATGCCGGTCGCACCGGAATCCTCGCCCACCGTCCTCGACGCCCTCCGGGCCTCGCCGGTGGGCCCGTGGCTCGACGTGCCGCTGCCCGTGCTGCCGGAACCGGTGTTGTGCGATGCGATACTGCCCCTGCCCGATCCGGATGCGATCGCCGCACTGCTGCAATCGATCCCGTTTCCCACCCTGCCGGAGATCGAGGCGCTGACCCGGCCGATCGCCGAGCTGGGCTCGATGTTCGGCACCGGGATCCTCGACGGTCTCGATCCGTCGATGCTGCTGCAGCAGGGTTCCCGCCTGCTCGAGGCCGCCACCGCGCTGGGACGCACCGCCCTGCACGCGCTTCCGGAGTCGTGGGAGGGCGCGACGGCCGACGAGAGTGCCGGGCACACCGTCCGCGCCCAGCAGACGGCGCTCGAGCTGGCCGAGCGCGGCGACCGGATCGGTGACGTCACCCGCGCCGCCACCGCGACGGTGGAGCGCGGCAACATCGAACTGACGGGCATCGCCCGGTCGTTCGCGGCGACCGCCGTCGCCGCGGCACCCGCGCTGGCCACACCCGCCGGTCAGGCCGCGCTGCTCGCGTCGGCCGCCGAGCACCTACAGGCCGCGCTCGCCGTCGTCGCCCGCACCCGCGGGGAACTCGCCGTGCACACGGCGGCGATGACGGCCCTGACCACACCGATTCCGGTGCCGGAACCCGTCGCGGTCGCCGGATTGCCGCAGGTGCGGGAGCTCGTGGGCACCGCGCCCGACGTCGCGTCGAGCATGGCCGCGCCGTTCACGACGACCGGTACCCACGCCGCGACCGTGCCCACCTCCTATGCAGGGACGGTACCCACGGCGCACGCCGCCGCGCTCACGGCGCCGAGCGCGGGCCCGGGTGCCGGTGTCCCGACAGCGTCCGCCGGGGGCCTGTCCGGATACGCCCCGGCCGGCCTGCCGCCGGCGGGAGCCCCTGTCGCCGCGGCGGTCCCGGCGATGTCCCCGGCAGGCGGGGGCGTGCCGGTCGCGGGGACCGGGACCGCAGCGGCCGGCTCCCGGATGCCGGCGGGAGGCATCGCCCCGGCCTCGGCGGCCCGGGGATCGGACGACGAGGAACACTCCCCCTCCCGGCTGCTCAGCGCAGCCGGGTCCGGCACCGAGGTGGTCGGCGACCTGCCGATGGTCGTTCCCGCGGTGATCGGCGCGAGCGAGGAGTTCTAGGCGGTCAGTCCACCAGCGACGCGACCTCGTGGTCGGTCAGGGTGGTCTGTGGGGTGCGGCCGGCACGGCGGGCGAGGTCGACGGCCCGGTACAGCGGCCGCTCCCCGAGTCCCGCCTCGCGCGCCTCCGCCCGCAACTGCTCGACCAGCACGGACGAGATCGCTGCGGCGGGGGCGATGTCGCTGGTGGCCAGCGCATCCGCGAGGCGCCGCAGGGACAGCACCTCGAGTTCGCGTCCTCCCCCGTTCGCGTAGAGCGCGAGGGGGATCGAGACGAGGCCGTGGGCACCGTCGTTGACCCGCAAGATCACCTGCGAGATGCCGCCGACCCGCACCAGCAGTTCGATCCCGGCCAGATGGGCGAGGTCGACGCTGCGTGCGCGGAACGGACCGGCGAGGGTGACCACGGTGCCGTCGAGGGTCAGGTGGCGCCGGGTCGCGACCGTGGCCCCGATCGCCGGGGGCAGGGCCAACACGGCACCGACGAGCACCGCCACCCAGACCGGAGCCACCAGCCAGACGAGCACTCCGATCACGACCCCGACCGCGAGCGCGATCAGTGCGACCCGCCGTGCCCGGGGCCGGAGCAACTTCGCAGGGACGAGGTCGAGGGGGACGACGTCGCCGCCCCGGCCGTCAGACCCGGGCAACGACCTCACCCACACGGGCGACGACGTCCGTGAGCGCGACGTTCTGCTGTTCACCGTTGCGCAGGTCCTTCACGACGATCTCGCCGGCCTCGAGTTCGCGGTCGCCGAGGACCAGAGCGACGAGGGCACCGGACTTGTCGGCGGCCTTCATGGCGCCCTTGAGTCCGCGGCCGCCGTAGGCGAGGTCGACGCGGATCCCGGCGGCACGCAGCCGGTGCGCGAGCGGCACGAGCGCGGCCTTGGCGGCGTCGCCCATGGGGACGCCGTAGACCTCGCAGCGCGCCGGGTTGCCGGCCACCTTGCCCTCGGCGGCGAGCGCGAGGACCGTGCGGTCGACACCGATGCCGAACCCGATGCCCGACAGCGGTTGTCCGCCGAGCTGCTCCATCAGGCCGTCGTAGCGGCCGCCGCCACCGATGCCGGACTGGGCGCCGAGCCCGTCGTGCACGAACTCGAAGGTGGTCTTGGTGTAGTAGTCGAGACCGCGCACCATGCGGGGGTTGACGACGTACGGCACGCCGAGCGCGTCGAGGTGGGCGAGCACCTCGTCGAAGTGCGCGCGGGCACTGTCGGAGAGGTGGTCGAGCATGAGCGGGGCGTCCTCGGTCATCTTCCGGACCTCGGGGCGCTTGTCGTCGAGGACGCGCAGCGGGTTGATCTCGGCGCGGCGGCGGGTCTCCTCGTCGAGCGGCAGGTCGAACAGGAACTCCTGCAGCTTCTCGCGGTACTGCGGGCGGCAGGTGTTGTCGCCGAGCGAGGTGATCTCGAGCCGGAAACCGTCGAGGCCGAGCGAGCGGAAGCCGGCGTCGGCGACGGCGATGACCTCGGCGTCGAGAGCCGGATCGTCGATGCCGATGGCCTCGACACCGACCTGCTGGAGCTGCCGGTAGCGACCCGCCTGGGGGCGCTCGTAACGGAAGAACGGACCGGAATAGCAGAGCTTGACCGGGAGCTGACCGCGGTCGAGGCCGTGTTCGATGACGGCCCGCATCACACCCGCGGTGCCCTCGGGGCGCAGCGTGACGGACCGCTCGCCGCGGTCGGCGAAGGTGTACATCTCCTTCGTCACGACGTCGGTGGATTCGCCCACGCCCCGCGCGAACAGTCCGGTGTCCTCGAAGATGGGCAGTTCGATGTGCCCGTACCCCGCCAGGCGTGCCGCGCGGGTCAGGCCCTCGCGCACCGCCACGAACTCCGCGGACTGCGGGGGAACGTAATCGGGTACACCCTTCGGCGCCGAAAACGTGGAGGCCTTGCTCACTGGTGCTGCTTTCTCTCGGTGGTGTTCATCGGAGTCTTGCGGTTCTCGGGTCGGGCGGTCGGCCCCCGGCACGCGGTCGTCACCCGGGTGTCCGCCGGTGCTCAGCGGGAGCCGGCGAGACCGGCGAGGAACGGGTTCGACACGCGCTCCTGCCCGATCGTGCTGGCCCCACCGTGCCCGGGCAGGATGTTGGTGCCGTCGTCGAGGACGAGCAGTTTGCGCGCGATCGAGTCGAGCAGCTGGGCATGGTTCCCGCCGGGCAGGTCGGTCCGGCCGATGGACCCTTGGAAGAGGGTGTCGCCGGTGAGCGCGACCTCCAGTTCGGCGCCGTCCGGGGTGGTGGTGCGGGTGCGCAGCACGACCGATCCGCGGGTGTGCCCGGGGGTGTGGTCGACGACGAACTCGATTCCGGCGTGCTCGATCTCGTCCCCGTCACCGAACTCCACGACCTGCTGCGGTTCGACGAACTCGACTCCCTCGATGAACGGGGCGAGGGTCGGCCCGATGCCCTGGAGCGGATCGGAGAGCATCGGACGGTCGTCGGGGTGGATGTAGACCGGGATCCCGTAGCGGTCGGCGATCGGCTGCGCCGTCCACATGTGGTCGAGGTGACCGTGGGTGAGCAGCACCGCGCGGGGAGCGAGATCCGATCCGGTGAGGAACTCGATCAGCGGCTCGGCGGCGTCCTGGCCGGGATCGACGACGACGCACTCCTTCGCGTTGTCCTGCGCGAGGATGTAGCAGTTGGTCTGGAACATCCCGGCGGGGAATCCGGTCACGAGCACGTGCATCGCTCCTACGGGGTGTAAGCATTCGCGGTCTCCTACAGACTATGCGCTGCGCCCTGCCGGTTCGCCCCCAGGTTGGGGTGGCAGACTCGTGTCGGCTCCGATGCCGACCGGACCGACGATCGTTCACGGAAGGACTACTGCATGGCGAGCAACGCGCAACGGCGCCAGGCCGCGAAACGCAAACTCGAACGGCAGCTCGAGCGTCGTGCCGAACGCGAGCGCAAGCGGCGGCGCAACACGATCGCACTGTCCGCGCTCGGGGCGGTCGTGGTGATCGGTGCGGGCGTTGCCCTGTGGGCGGTGAACAGCGGAGACGACGACACCGCGACGGAGGCCTCCGATCTCGAGGTGTCCGAGACCGAGTTCGACTACGCGGCCCTGCCCGCAGGCCGGTCCGAGCCGCTGCCCGAGACGGTGAGCTGCTCCTATCCCGCCGACGGCCGCGAGCCGGCGAAACCGGCCCAGCCCCCGCGCACGGAGGGCATCGTCACCAGCGGTGAGAACAACACCGACATCAGCGTCAGCGTGCAGACCACGCAGGGCAACATCGGCCTGGTCCTGCACAACGACGACTCGCCGTGCACCGTCAACAGTTTCCTGTCGCTCGCCTCGCAGGGCTATTTCGACGACACGCCCTGCCACCGGCTGACGACCTCGCCGTCGCTGCAGGTGCTGCAGTGCGGTGATCCCTCCGGCACCGGCACGGGCGGCCCCGGCTACCAGTTCGCGAACGAGTTCCCCACCGACCAGTTCTCGGCGGACGATCCGGCCGCCCAGGAACCGATGACCTATCCGCGGGGCACCCTCGCGATGGCCAACGCCGGACCGGGCACCAACGGCAGCCAGTTCTTCCTGGTCTACGGCGATTCGGTGCTGCCGCCGCAGTACACGGTGTTCGGCACGGTCGACGAGACCGGCCTGGCGACGCTGGACGCGATCGCCGCCGCCGGGGTGGCGGGCGGAGCCGCCGACGGCGCCCCGGCCGCGGAGACCAAGCTCACCTCGGTCAGGATGGACTGATGACTCGACTGCGTACGACCCTCGCCGCGACCGCCGGTCTCGCGCTGCTGCTGACCGGGTGCTCCCACGACTCGACCACCGACACCGCGACATCGGCGTCGACGAGCACCCCGGCGGCGCAGTCGCCGGCGTACACCGGGCAGCTGCCCGACCGGCCGGCCGACGGCGACCCCGTCTCGTGCACCTACAACCCGTCCGGCGATGCCGCGCGGGACGTGACCGCTCCCCCCTCGGACGACGTGGCCGCGGCCGGGACCGTCGAGGTGACGGTCGCGACCGGTGTCGGCGAGATCGGTCTGACCCTCGACCGCGCCGCGGCGCCGTGCACGGTGAACAGCTTCGTCTCGCTCGCCGAGCAGGGCTACTTCGACGACACGCCCTGCCACCGGCTGGTGACCTCCCCCGGTCTGCAGGTGCTGCAGTGCGGCGATCCGACGGGCACCGGTACGGGCGGTCCGGGCTACGGATTCGACACCGAGTACCCGGAGAACGTGTACGCGCGCGGCGATGCGCAGCTGCGGCAGCCGGTGATCTACCCGCGCGGCACGGTCGCGATGGCGAACACCGGGCGCCCCGGCAGCAACGGCAGCCAGTTCTTCCTGGTCTACGAGGATTCGCAGTTGCCGCCGACCTACACGGTGTTCGGCACGGTCGACGAGGCCGGTCTCGCGGTGATCGAGGAGGTCGCCGCCGAGGGTGACGACGGATCGATGGCCGCCGGAGGCGGTGCCCCGAACCGTGCGGTGCAGATCGAGTCGGTGACCGTCGGGTCCTGATCCCGCTCGTCGCGGCGTCCCGCTCCGGGTTCCGGAGCGGGACGCCATTTTTCGTGTGCGGAGCACATCGAGGGTGATCCGCGGGGTGAATGTCGATCGAATCGCAATCGGATCTGTATACGATCGTGATCTCATGGGCTAGCGTCCCTGAATCGTGATCCATCCCACTTCACTGCGATGCGCATCGCTCCCCCGCGTCGTCGTAGCGCTGTGTCTCGCGGTAGCCGCGTTCGCCCTCGGGGGCTGCGCCCAGGATCCCGACCCGAAGTCCGCCACCGGCGCCTCCGTCGAAGAGGCGGCCCGCCCGCGGTCGGCCCCACCCAGCGATCTGTCGGTGTTCCGGGCCCTGCCCGAGGTTCCGCCCCCGCCGGCTCCCACCGTCTCCTGCGGGTACATCCCCGACGGAACCGCCGACGGGCCGCTCCCCCCGCCGAGCGCGTCTACGGTGGGCACCGTCGAGGTCGTCCTGGACACCTCGGTCGGGCCGGTGCCGCTGGTACTCGAACGCGCCCAGGCGCCCTGTGCCGTCAACAGTTTCGTCCATCTCGCCCGGCGTGGCTTCTACGACGGCGTCGCCTGCCACCGGCTCTCCACCGATCCGGGTGGCGAGTTGTACCAGTGCGGTGATCCGACCGGTACCGGTACGGGCGGACCGGGCTACACCTTCGCCGACGAGTACCCGGTGACACAGTTCGCCGCCGAGACCGCGCAGGGTTACGTCCCACCGGCGGTGACCTATCCGCGCGGCACGGTCGCGATGGCCAACGCCGGGGTGCGCGACAGCAACGGCAGTCAGTTCTTCCTGCTGCTCGGCGACTCTCTGCTGCGCCAGGACTTCACGGCGTTCGGCCGGATCACCGGGGACGGACTCCCCGTGCTCGAGGCGGCCGCGGCGGACGGGCACGACGACTCCAGCCCACTTGGCGGCGGAATCCCGAACACCCCGGTGGTGATCCAGGACGTGCGGTGACGCGCGTCAGGCGGCCGGACTCACCCGCCGTCGTCAGGCTGCCGAGGTGACCCGGTAGACGTCGTAGACACCCTCGACGTTGCGGACGACGTTGAGCACGTGACCGAGATGCTTGGGATCGCCCATCTCGAAGGTGAAGCGGCTCACCGCCACCCGGTCGCCGGTGGTGGTGACCGACGCCGACAGGATGTTGACCTTCTCGTCGGCGAGCGCCTTGGTCACGTCGGAGAGCAGGCGGTGCCGGTCGAGCGCCTCGATCTGGATGGCGACCAGGAACACCGACGACGGCGACGGCGCCCACTGCACCTCGATGATCCGCTCCGACTGCTGCCGCAGCGAGTCGGCGTTGGTGCAGTCGGTGCGGTGCACGCTCACCGCGCCCGTGCGGGTGACGAAGCCCATGATCTCGTCTCCGGGCACCGGGGTGCAGCACTTGGCGAGTTTCGACACCGTGCCCGGGGCCCCCGGCACGAGCACACCGGAGTCGCCGCTCTGCCGCGACCGGGTGGGGATCGTCGACGGGGTGGAACGTTCGGCGAGTTCCTCCTCGACCCCGCCGACACCGCCGAGCAGCGCGACGAGACGCTGCACGACGTGGTGGGCGGAGACGTGGTGCTCGCCGACCGCGGTGTACAGCGCCGACACGTCTGCGTAGCGCAGTTCCTTCGCCACCGCGAGCATGAGGTCGGCGTTCATCAAGCGCTGCAGCGGCAGGCCGACCCGGCGGACCTCCTTGGCGATCGCGTCCTTGCCGGACTCGAGCGCCTCCTCGCGGCGTTCCTTCGCGAACCACTGGCGGATCTTCGCCTTGGCGCGTGGGGAGACGACGAACGCCTGCCAGTCGCGGCTCGGCCCGGCGTTGGGGTCCTTGGACGTGAACACCTCCACGACCTCGCCGTTCTCGAGTTTGCGTTCGAGCGCGACGAGACGGCCGTTGACCCGGGCGCCGATGCAGCGGTGCCCGACCTCGGTGTGCACGGCGTACGCGAAGTCCACCGGTGTGGACCCGGACGGCAGGGTGACGACGTCGCCCTTGGGTGTGAAGACGAAGATCTCCTTGACCGCGAGGTCGTAGCGCAGCGACTCGAGGAACTCGCCGGGATCGGCGGCCTCCCGCTGCCAGTCGAGCAGCTGCCGCATCCACGCCATGTCGTCGAGTTCGGCGACGTCGCCGGAGTGCCGGCCCTTGGTCTCCTTGTACCGCCAGTGCGCGGCGATACCGAACTCGGCGGTGCGGTGCATCTCGTGGGTGCGGATCTGCACCTCGAGCGGCTTGCCCTCCGGCCCGATGACGGTGGTGTGCAGCGACTGGTAGACGCCGTAGCGGGGCTGGGCGATGTAGTCCTTGAACCGGCCCGCCATCGGCTGCCACAGCGAGTGCACCACGCCGACCGCGGCGTAGCAGTCGCGGATCTCGTTGCACAGGATCCGCACGCCGACCAGATCGTGGATGTCGTCGAAGTCGCGGCCCTTGACGATCATCTTCTGGTAGATCGACCAATAGTGCTTGGGCCGCCCTTCGACGACCGCGTCGATCCGCGAGGCGGAAAGGGTCCGGCCGATCTCGTCGCGCACCTTCGCCAGGTAGGTGTCGCGCGAGGGCGCGCGGGTGGCGACCAGACGGACGATCTCCTCGTACTTCTTCGGGTGCAGGATCGCGAAGGCGAGGTCCTCGAGCTCCCACTTGACGGTGGCCATGCCGAGGCGGTGCGCGAGCGGCGCGATGACCTCGAGGGTCTCGCGGGCCTTGCGCGCCTGCTTCTCGGGCGGCAGGAAGCGCATCGTGCGCATGTTGTGGAGCCGGTCGGCGACCTTGATGACGAGCACCCGCGGGTCGCGCGCCATCGCGATGATCATCTTGCGGATGGTCTCGCCCTCGGCGGCCGATCCGAGCACCACCTTGTCGAGCTTGGTGACGCCGTCGACGAGGTGGGCGACCTCCTCACCGAACTCGGCGGTGAGCTGGTCGAGGGAGTAGCCGGTGTCCTCGACGGTGTCGTGCAGCAGCGCCGCCACCAGCGTCGTGGTGTCCATGCCGAGCTCGGCGAGGATCGTCGCGACGGCCAGCGGGTGCGTGATGTACGGGTCGCCGGACTTGCGTTTCTGGTTCGCGTGCCGTTCCTCGGCGACGTCGTAGGCCCGTTGCAGCTGCGACAGGTCGGCCTTGGGATAGAGCTCGCGGTGGATGGTGACCAGCGGCTCGAGCACCGGCTTGAGATTGGTGCCGCGCTGACCGGTGATGCGGCGTGCCAGCCGGGCGCGGACACGACGCGACGCGGAGGTCGCCGCCGGCGTCGACGCGGGAGTCTGGCCGGAGTTGTGGGACCGATCGAGATTCTGGGTCATGCCTCCACCTCCCGTCGCGGCTGCGAACCCGGTTCGTCACCGTCACGCGCCACCGGACCGTACCGGCCCGGCGGATTCACCGGCACCTGCCGCAACTCTAGTCCTCAGATCCGCACGAGCGACGTCAGTGGGTAGTTCTGCAGCCGTGCGCGGCCGCCGAGTTCCTCGATCTCGGTCACCACGGTGATCCCGACGACCTCGGCGCCGACCCGTTCGAGCAGCTCCACGGTCGCCCCCAGCGTGCCGCCGGTGGCGAGGACGTCGTCCACCACCAGCACCTTCCGGTTCTGCAGGGACAGCGAGTCGCCGGGGATCTCGATGGCGGCGGTGCCGTATTCGAGGGTGTACTCGCAGGTCTGGACGGGCGGAGGCAGCTTGCCTGCCTTCCGCACCGCGAGCACCCCCACGCCGAGGCTGCGGGCGATGCCGCCGCCGAGCAGGAAGCCGCGCGCGTCGATGCCGGCGACGAGTTCGGCGTCGGGGGCCGCCGACGCGAGCGCGGAGATGACGGCGGAGAAGGACGGACCGTCCGCGAACACCGGGGTCAGGTCGGCGAAACGGACTCCGGCGGTCGGGAAGTCGTCCACCCAGCGGGTGTGTTCTGCGACGGCGAGGGCGGCTTCCTCGACGAGCTGGGTGGTACCGGTCCGTTCGATGTTCATCCTCTGAGTATCCACCGGTCCATGTTCCAGCCCGCACCCGCGGTGGTCGGATTCACGACCCCGGCGTGCAGGCCGGGGGCGAATCCGATGGTGCGCGGCTGCGCGAGCAACGGGATCGTCGGGACCTGGTCCCACAGGATCCGTTCCGCCTCCACGGCCTGCCCCGCGACGGAGGCGTTGTCCTTCGCCACGAGCAGGCCGTCGAGCAGTTCGTCGACGCGGCCGTCGGCGTAGCCGCCGACGTTGCTGCCGGTTCCGGAGTGCAGAGCGCCGCGGGCGTCCTCCATGTCGGCGGTGCCCCCGGCGCCCGCCGCGGTGGCGGTGCCGGCCAGGAGCGCGTCGACCTCACCGTCGGCGAGGCGGGACGGGGTGAACGTGTCGGAACCGGCGTCGACGACCTCGATGCCCGACTCGCGACAGGACTCGGCGATCAGCGCGACGATGCGGGAGCGCCGGTCGTCCGGCCCGAGATAACCGATGCGGACCTCCATGCGGTCCTGTCCGGACGCCTCCCGCTCGGACCGGGCCGCGTCGACGTCGGCGTGGGCGTACCGTTCGGCGGTCTCGGCCGTCTGCGGGTACAGCGGCGAGTCCGGCGGGAGCAGCCGTGAGGAGACGGGTCCGGTGACACCGCCGTCCTCACCGGCGGCGCCGAACTCGTCGAACAACCGGTCGCGGGGTACGCACAGCGCGAATGCGCGCCGCGCGGCCGGGTTCTCGAACACTCCGCGGGTCGACAGGACGAGTTGTTCGAGATTGCGCGAGACGACCGTCGTGTTCTCCGCGCCGTCCCCGAGATCCGGTGTGTAGCCGAGCGATCCCTCGGCGACGTCGACGACGTGGATGCGCCCGTCCCCGGACGCCGTGGCGGCCTCGGTGCCCCGGGGCCAGATCACGATGCGGTCGGTGGCCGGGGCGTTGCCCCACCAGCGTTCGTTCGCCACCAGGGTGAGCCCGTCCTCGGCGGTGTACGACTCGATCCGGTACGGGCCGGCCGAGGGGAACAAGGCGGCGTCGAACTCGCCGGGCGTGAGCGCCCAGCCGGTGTTCCAGAACTCGGCGATCCGGCGGACCGCGTCGGTGTCGTTGCCGGTGACGGCGCCGACGAGGTCGCCGACCCCGGCGCGGGCCGCCGCGATGTGCGCGGGCATCAGTTCGGTCGCGCCGAACAGTGTCTTCCAGTCGGTGTCGTCCCGGCCGGGCCGGAACACCACGGTGGCCTCCTTCGACCCCGCCTGGCAGTCGACCCGGTCGATGTCGGCGTAGCCGCCGCGCCGCGCCGCGTCGAACAGGTTCGTCTCGGTGCCCGACTCGTCGGGTTCGGTGAACCGGCCGCTCGACGCCGCCCAGGTGAGGACGAGGTCGTCGCACGACATGGGCACCCCGTCGGAGTACACCGCGTTCGGGGACAGCGTGTACTTCACGGTCAGGGTGTCGCCCGGCACGACCGCGGCCGTACCGACGTCGGTGTCGGAGACGACCTGCCCGGACGGCGCGACGTAGCCGAAGCCGGGCAGGACGCGCGCGAACACCTGGGGGGCACCCGAGGCCGCCCCGTCGACGGTGTTGGCGTTGTAGGTGGTCACCACGTTGTCGATCGCGTACCCGATCGAGTGCAGGGGTTCCTCCTCGCTGCCGCAGGCCGCCGTGGCCGCCGCCAGCGCGGCCGCCACGGCCGCGCACGCGACCACCCGTCGGCGCGACCGCCGGGGGGAGGTCGGGTCGTTCCGCTCGGTCACCGCCATGTCAGGACCTTCTCTTGCCGCGCTTTCCGGTCGGACGTGCGCCCGGGGCGGGGGTACGCCGCGCCGCGGGACGTTCTGCTGCAGGACGCGGGGCCTCCGTCACGTTCACGCGCACGGTCCGCGGGTCGGTGGCCTGGGGAGCGGCAGCTGCCGTGCCCGCGGACCCGGCCGGGGAGGTCGTGCCCGCTGCGCGGGTGGCGGCCTCCTCCCGCTTCGCCAGCACCTTGCGGGTGTGCTTGGCGACGGGTCCGCGCCATTCCTTGAGCGTAACCAGCAGGGGTGTCGCGAAGAAGATCGACGAGTAGGCGCCGACCACGATACCCACGAGCTGGACGAGGGCGAGGTCCTTGAGGGTGCCGACGCCGAGGAGCCAGACCGCTACGACCATCAGGGCGAGCACCGGCAGCACCGAGATGACCGTGGTGTTGATCGAGCGCATGAGGGTCTGGTTGACGGCGAGGTTGGCCTGCTCGGCGTAGGTGCGGCGGTGCAGGTGCAGGATGCCGCGGGTGTTCTCCTCGACCTTGTCGAACACGACGACCGTGTCGTAGAGCGAGAATCCGAGGATCGTGAGCAGGCCGATGACGGTCGCCGGGGTGACCTCGAAGCCGACCAGCGAGTACACGCCGGCGGTGACGATCATGTCGAAGAACAGGGCCGCGATCGCCGCGATCGCCATGTCGCGCTCGTAGCGGACGGCGATGTACACGCTGACGATCACGAGGAAGACCACCAGCGCGATCAGCGCTTTGTTGGTGATCTGGCTGCCCCACGTCTCGCTGACGTCCGCGATGCTGATGGCATTGCGCGACGGTTCGCCGTCGGCGCCGACGGGCTGGAACTCCTCGAACAACGCCGTCTGCACGGCTGCGACCTGGTCCTGGTCGAGGGTCACCGAGCGGATCTGCACGGTGGCGCCACTGCCGGCACCGACCGTCTGCACCGCTTCGGGTTCGAACCCGACGGTGTCGCTGAAGACGGTCTCGACCGCCTCGGCAGTGACCCCCTCGGTCGCGGGCAGCTGGATGCGGGTGCCGCCCTCGAAGTCGATGCCCCAGGTGAAGCCGCGCAGCAACATGCTGAGCAGCGCCACCACCACGATCACGGCGGTGGTGATGTACCACTGCTTGCGCCGGCCGACGATCTCGAACGCGCCGGTGCCGGTGTAGAGACCGGAGAGCTTGCCGTGCCGGGGAGCGGCCGGTGCCACCTGTGTCGTGTCGGTCATCGTCACGCCTCCTTCGCCGCGGCCACGGCAGCGCGGCGCCGCTCGTCCGCCACCTGCTGGATTGCGCCCAGGCCGTTGACGCTCGGCTTGGACCAGAACTTGGACCGCGACGCCAGGTGGACCAGCGGCGCGGTCACCAGGAAGACCACCACCACGTCGAGGATCGTGGTCAGGCCGAGGGTGAACGCGAACCCGCGGACCTGCCCGACGGCCAGGATGTAGAGCACCGCGGCGGCGATGAAGCTCACCGCGTTACCGGACAGGATGGTGCGGCGGGCCCGCGCCCAGCCGCGCGGGACGGCCGAGCGGAAGCTGCGGCCCTCGCGGATCTCGTCCTTGATGCGTTCGAAGAACACGACGAACGAGTCGGCGGTCATGCCGATGCCGATGATCAGACCGGCGACGCCGGCGAGGTCGAGGGTGAAGCCGATGTACCGGCCGAGCAGCACCATCACCGCGTACACCGCCAGACCCGACATCACGAGCGACAACGCGGTGAGCAGGCCGAGCATGCGGTAGTAGGCGAGGCAGAAGATCAGCACGAGTACCAGGCCCACCGCGCCGGCGATCAGGCCGGCCTCGAGCGAGGCGAGGCCGAGGGTCGCCGAGACGGTCTCGGCCTCGGAGGCGACGAAGGACAGCGGCAGCGACCCGTACTTGAGAGTGTTCGCCAGCTCCGCGGCCTGGGTGTTCGTGAACTGGCCGGAGATCGAGGTGGCGCTGCCGGCGGGGGTCGCGCCCTGGATGACCGGGGCGCTGACGACCTTCGAGTCGAGCACGAAGGCGGCCTGCTGGCCGATGTTGGCGGCGGTGAACTGCGCCCAGGTGGTGCTGCCCTCGCTGTCGAAGGTCAGGCTGACCTCGTAGCGGGACTGCTGGGTGTTGAAGCCGGAGGTGGCGTCGTCGATCTGCTGGCCGTCGATGATGCTCGGGCCGAGCAGGTAGATGGCGGTGCCGTCGGTCGAGCAGGCGACGAGCGGCAGGCTCGGATCGTCGTTGCCGGCCAGCGGGTCGGGAGCCGAGCAGTCCAGGGCGAGCGCAGCGGCCTGCTGCACGGCCGGATCCTCACTCTGGCGGGTCTCCTTGGCGGCGGCTATGTCGGCGGCCGCCTGTTCCTGCGGGGTCAGCGAACCCCCGTCCTCGGCACCGTCCTCGGCAGGTTCCGACTCGCCCTCGGCGGGAGCGGCCTCGGTGGGCTCGGCCGGGGTGCCGGTCGGTTCCGTCGGGTCCTGTGCCGGGAAGGGTCGTCCCTGCGGTGCGGGTGCGGGCTCCCCTTCAGGCGCGGGAGCGGGCTCCCCTTCAGGCGCGGGAGCGGGCTCCCCTTCAGGCGCGGGAGCGGGCTCGGTGGGCACTCCCTCCTCGAGGGGCACCTCCTCCTGCAGCGACTGCTCGAGGTCCTCGGCGGTGAGCGACGCGTCGATCGGGCCGCCGATCACCGGGCGGATGTACAGGCGCGCGGTCTGTCCGAGGGTCTTGGCCTGGGCGCTGTCGTCGCCGGGCACCGTGATGACCAGGTTGTCGCCGTCGATGATCACCTCGGAACCCGAGACACCGAGCCCGTTGACGCGGGTCTCGATGATCTGCTGGGCCTGGCGGAGGCTGTCCTGACTCGGGCTGCTCCCGTCGGGGGTGCGCGCGGTGAGTGTGACGCGGGTGCCACCCTGCAGGTCGATGCCGAGCTTCGGGGTGGGCGACTTGTCCCCGGTGAAGAAGACCAGCGCATACAACGCGACGAGAATCACCCCGAACAGGGCGAGTGAGCGCGCGGGATGCACCGATCCGTTGGAAGGTGCCACGGTCTGTCAGTCTCCTCGATGCGAGTGAGTGGTGGGTGGTTGCAGCCGCGCGGCACACGGCCCCGGCACCGAAGGAGTCCCGGTCGCGGCCGTGCGGCGCCGAACCGGTCGTCAGTACTCGGTGGGGCGACCCTCCGGCGGCGTGTCGTCGTCGTCCTTGCCGAGGGAGATCGAGCCCGGATCGTTCGGGGTCTGCGGCTCGACGCGCTCGCGGATCACCAGGCGCGACCAGGTGGTCACGACCCCCGGGGCGATCTCGAGGTCGACGGTGTCGTCGCCGAGCGCGGCCACGGTGGCGTGCAGGCCCGCGGTGGTCATCACACGATCACCGATGCGCAGGGAGTCCTGGAGTGCCGCCACCTTCTGCATCTCCTTCTTCTGACGCCGCACGCCGAGGAAGGTCGGGACGAGCAGGGCAAGGATCAGGAGGGGGAAGAGCAGTTCCATCGTTGAAGTCAGTCCTCGGTCGTTACCAGTGGGTCGTGACGGCTCAGCGGACGGCACGACGTCGGGATCGGCCTCCACGGACCGACGCAGTAGACCAGTGTGCCATTCCCTGCCCGGCCACCCTACGGACGCGCGCCGGGTTCGTCCGGATCGGACGGATGTGTGTCGCCGTGGGCGGACGGATCGGTGTCGTCGAACAGTTCGAGCTGTGGTTCGCGGGCACGCACCTCGATGCCGCCGGTCGCGGCTTCCGGGGGCGGAGTGAGCCCGAGCTGCAACCAGGCCGCCTGGGTCGCCACACGGCCGCGGGGGGTGCGGGCGATCATGCCGGCGCGGACGAGGAAGGGTTCGCACACCTCCTCGACGGTGGCCGGCTCCTCCCCCACGGCGACCGCAAGGGTGGACACGCCGACGGGTCCGCCGCCGAAGCTGCGCACGAGCGCACCGAGGACCGCCCGGTCGAGACGGTCGAGCCCGATGGGGTCGACGTCGTACACCTCGAGCGCGGCCTTGGCGACGTCCCGGGTCACCACACCGTCGGCCCGCACGTCGGCGTAGTCGCGGACGCGGCGCAGCAGCCGGTTGGCGATACGCGGCGTGCCGCGGGAGCGACCGGCGATCTCCGCCGCGGCGTCCTCGCGCAGGTCGATGCCGAGGATCCGCGCCGAGCGCTGAAGGATCCGCTGCAGCTCCGGCGGGTCGTAGAAGTCCATGTGGGCGGTGAACCCGAACCGGTCGCGCAGCGGGCCGGTGAGGGCACCGGAACGGGTGGTCGCGCCGACGAGGGTGAAGGGGGCGACCTCGAGCGGGATGGAGGTGGCGCCCGGGCCCTTGCCGACGACCACGTCGACGCGGAAGTCCTCCATCGCGAGGTAGAGCATCTCCTCCGCTGGGCGGGCGATGCGGTGGATCTCGTCGATGAACAGCACGTCGCCCTCGGACAGGTTCGACAGCATCGCTGCGAGGTCGCCGGCCCGTTCGAGAGCGGGACCGGAGGTCAGGCGCAGCGAGGTGCCGAGTTCTGCCGCGATGATCATCGCCATCGAGGTCTTGCCGAGGCCGGGCGGGCCGGACAGCAGGATGTGGTCGGGGGTGCCGCCGCGCAGTTTCGCGCCGCGCAGCACGAGCTGCAGCTGTTCGCGCACCCGCGCCTGGCCGATGAAGTCGTCCAGGTCCTTCGGGCGCAGGCTGGTTTCGATGTCGGCGTCGGAGGGCAGGTGCTCGGCGGTCACCTGCGATCGCTCCACCCCGGCCGCGTCGAACTCGCGGTATTCGTCGGTCACCGTGCCCTACCCAGCAGTTTCAGCGCGGAGCGCAACGCGGTCGACACGTCGGCGGCCGGATCCTCGGCCAGGACCTTGTCGGTGGCGGGTTCGGCCTGCTTCGGGGTGAAGCCGAGGCCGACGAGGGCCTCGACGATCTGGTCGCGCAGCGGGGAGCCGGCGGCGGGGGCGGCCGTACCCTCGGCGCCCCCGTAGGCGGCGACCTTGTCGCGCAGTTCGACGATCATGCGTTCGGCGCCGCGTTTGCCGATTCCCGGCACGCGGGTCAGGGCGGAGGTGTTGCCGTCGGCCAGCGCCGCGCGCAGCGCGTCGGGTTCGAGGACGGCGAGGGTCGCCATCGCCAGCCGCGGCCCCACCCCGCTGACCGTCTGCAGCAGCCCGAACAGGTCGCGTGCGTCGGTGTCGGTGAAGCCGTAGAGGGTCATCGAGTCCTCGCGGACGATCATGGCGGTGGCCAGGCGGGCCTTCTCGCCGCGCCGCAGTCCCGCGAGGGTCGCGGGGGTCGCGTTGACCCGGTATCCGATGCCGCCCGCCTCGATCACGACGTGATCGAGGGCGATGTCGAGAACCTCGCCGTGTACCGAGGCGATCACCGGCTACCTGCCTTCCGCGCGGCCGACTGTTCGCGCAGCCGCTCTTCGTAACGTCGTTTCTGTTGTGCGGCCGCGGCTTCGGCGGCCGCGAGCCGGGCCAGGAGCGGGGCGCGCCAGCAGTGCGCGACGGCGAGGGCGAGCGCGTCGGCGGCATCGGCCGGCCTGGGCGCGGCGTCGAGTTTGAGGATACGGGTGATCATCGTGGTCACCTGTTTCTTGTCGGCGCTGCCGTTGCCCGTGACGGCGGCCTTCACCTCGCTCGGTGTGTGGAACATGACCGGGATGGAGCGGCGGGCCGCCGCGAGCGCGACGACACCACCGGCCTGGGCGGTGCCCATGGCGGTGCGCACGTTGTGCTGGGAGAAGACCCGTTCGATCGCGACGACGTCGGGCCGGTAGCGGTCCATCCACTCCTCGACGGAGTCGGACACCTTCAGCAACCGCTGGGAGAGTTCGAGATCGGGTGAGGTGCGGACGACACCCACCGCGACGGGCAGCACGTCGCGCCCACGGCCCGTGTCGACCATGCCGAGGCCGCATCGGGTCAGCCCGGGGTCCACACCCATCACGCGCACCCGACTCACCTCTCGCCCTCGCACGCCGCCCCCATCGGGATCACCCCGACGGAACCGCGAACCCTCGCCCTGTTGCGAACGCCTGTTCGAGAGCATAGCGGCCGGGGCCGGGTGCCGGATCACCGACACGCGACCCCGGCCGTGCCGAGTGCGTCAGGTCTCGCTCAGGCGTCGAGCTCGGCGAGCACCTCGTCGGAGATGTCGACGTTCGTGTAGACGTTCTGCACGTCGTCGCAGTCCTCGAGGGCGTCGACGAGCTTCATGACCTTGCGGGCACCCTCGGCGTCGACGGGCACCTCGACGGACGCGCGGAAGTCCGGGTCGGCCGAGTCGTAGTCGATACCGGCATCGACGAGTGCGGTGCGCACGGCGACCAGGTCGCTCGCCTCGGAGACGATCTCGAAGGACTCGCCGAGGTCGTTGATCTCCTCGGCGCCCGCCTCGAGGACGACCTCGAGGATCTCGTCCTCGCTGCGGCCGTTCTTGTCGAGCACGACGACGCCCTTGCGGGTGAACAGGTAGGACACCGACCCCGGATCCGCCATGTTGCCGCCGTTGCGGGTCATCGCGGTGCGGACCTCGCCCGCGGCGCGGTTGCGGTTGTCGGTGAGGCACTCGATGAGCAGCGCCACACCGTTGGGGCCGTAGCCCTCGTACATGATGGTCTGCCAGTCGGCGCCACCGGCTTCCTCACCGGCGCCGCGCTTGCGGGCACGTTCGATGTTGTCGTTGGGGACCGAGCTCTTCTTCGCCTTCTGGATGGCGTCGTACAGCGTCGGGTTGCCCGCCGGGTCGCCACCACCGGTCCGAGCCGCCACCTCGATGTTCTTGATCAGCTTCGCGAACATCTTGCCGCGCTTGGCGTCGATGACCGCCTTCTTGTGCTTGGTGGTGGCCCATTTGGAGTGGCCGCTCATTCGCTTCGAGCCCCTTCCGGCGATGTGTGGTCGGCTTAACCGACAGGTCGGAGCGTCGATTCTACTCGCCTGCGAGGTGTGCCACCGCACAGTGCCCGCCCACGGCGTGTGCGCGGGCACCGCGCGGTTCAGCGGCGCCCGCGCGCGATGTCGACGAACAGCCGGTGCACCCGCAGGTCACCGGTGATCTCGGGGTGGAAGGAGGTGGCGAGCACGGGCCCCTGCCGCACCGCCACCGCCCGCCCGGCCGCACCATTGCCCGCCGGGACCGTCGCGAGGATCTCCACGTCCGGGCCGACGCTCTCGACCCAGGGGGCGCGGATGAACACGGCGCGCACGGGACCACCGTCCACACCGCTCACCTGGAGGTCGGTCTCGAAGGAGTCCACCTGGCGACCGAAGGCGTTGCGCCGCACCGTGACGTCGAGGGCGTCGAGGTGTTCGGCGCCGGGCACCGTGTCGAGGATCCGGGAGGCGAGCAGGATCATGCCCGCGCACGAGCCGTAGGCGGGCAGCCCGTCCTTCAGCCGGGTGCGCAGCGGCTCGAGCAGGTCGAACACGCGCAGCAGCCGGCCCACCGTGGTGGACTCGCCCCCCGGCAGGACGATCCCGTCCACCTCGTCGAGTTCGCGTTCGCGGCGCACCGTGATCGTGCGGGCACCGGCCGCCTCGAGGGCGGCGCGGTGCTCGCGGACGTCGCCCTGCAGAGCGAGCACACCGATCGTGGGAGTGGAAGTCGTCACCTGTTCCTGCCTGTCGTGTCGGGGCCGCCGACGCAGGCAGGACGGGGAGTCGGCTCCCCGGTCAGGACTCGCGCATCAAACGCGTGAGGCCTTCCTGCACCACGGCGGCGACCATGTTGCCGTTGCGATCGAAGATCCGCCCCTGGGTCAGTGCCCGGCCCAGTCCGGCGGAGGGAGAGGTCTGGTCGTAGAGCAGCCAGTCGTCTGCGCGGAAGGGGCGCAGGAACCACATGGCGTGGTCGAGCGAGGCGTTCTGGGTCTTCTCCTCGTGCCCGACGTTCGCCGAGCCGAGCAGGGTCATGTCGCTCATGTACGCGAGCGTGCAGACGTGGAAGACCGGGTCGTCGGGCAGCGCCTCCCGCGACCGGAACCACACCTGCTGCTGCGCGGCGGCCCGGCGCGAGGCGTCCATGAGCTCGGGCGGCACGAACCGGAACTCCCATTCGGCCCACTCCCGCTTCGCCCACAGGAGGGTCTCCGCGTCGAACATCGTCTCCGGGTCGGGAAGATCCTCGGGGAACGGGACGGACGGCATCCGGTCCTGGTGCTCGATCCCCTCGTCCTGCCCGTGGAAGGACGCCGACATGGTGAAGATCGCCTTGCCGTCCTGGACCGCGGTCACCCGGCGGGTGCAGAACGAGCGGCCGTCGCGGATGCGGTCGACGAGGTAGACGATCTGCATCGTGGGGTTGCCAGGTCGGATGAAGTAGCCGTGCAACGAATGCACCCCGAAGGCGGGATCGACGGTGCGCACCGCGGAGACGAGTGCCTGACCCGCCACCTGGCCCCCGAACGTCCGGGGCAGCATCGTCTCGGTCGCGATGCCCCGGAAGATGTCGTTCTCGATCTGTTCGAGTGCCAGGATCTGCTCGATCTTCGCCATGCGTGGTTCCTCTCTCCGCCTCACCGTTGAAGGCTAACGGCACGGAAGAGGACGTCATGCCCGCTCTCTCGGGATTCACCTCCCGAACGAGATCGCAATCACGTGCCGGATGTGACACCCTCGGGGAAACCGAGGGGGCACGATGCGGCAACGCGCGGACGTAACCACCAGACACCGGGTCACGGTGTCCGGTCGCGGGAACGGTGGGGTTCTCGTCCTGGCACACGGATTCGGGTGCGACCAGCATCTGTGGCGGCTCGTGGTGCCGCTGCTCGAGTCCGAGTTCACGGTGGTGCGGTTCGACCACGTCGGATCCGGACGAGCGGATCGCGACGCGTGGGATCCGGACCGCTACTCGCGGATGGAGACCTACGCGCAGGACGTCGTCGACCTGTGCCGCGGACTGGGTCAGGGCCCGGTGGTGTTCGTGGGCCACTCGGTGAGCGCGACGATCGGGGCGCTGGCCGCCACCTACGATCCCGGGATCTTCGCCGGGCTGGTGATGCTCGCGCCGTCGCCGTGCTTCGTCGACGATCCCGCCACCGGCTACCGCGGGGGCTTCAGCGCCGCCGACCTCGACGAGCTGCTCGAATCGCTGGAGGCGAACTATCTGGGTTGGAGCGCGGCGATGGCCCCGGTGATCATGGGCAATCCGGAGCGGCCGGAGCTCGGCGCGGAACTCGCCGAGACCTTCTGCCGCACGGACCCGGAGGTGGCACGGGTGTTCGCCCGGGTGACCTTCCTGTCCGACAACCGCGCCGATCTCGCAGCGGTCCCGGTGCCCACGCTGGTCGCGCAGTGCGCGCACGACGCGATCGCGCCGGCGGGGGTGGGTGCCTTCGTTCACGAGCAGATCCCCCGGAGCGAACTGGTGACGCTGCCGGCCACGGGCCACTGCCCGCAGATGAGCGCTCCCGACGAGACCGCCGCCGCCGTCGCGGCGTTCGCGCGCAGGGTGGGGTGACTGCGACGACCGCGTACGACGACGCGATCGCGGCGCTGCTGACGGAGGACGCCGAAACCCTCTACGACAAGGCGCCCTGCGGGTACGTGACGTCGCTGCCCGACGGGCGGATCCTGAGGATCAACGCGACGCTGCTGGACTGGCTCGGGTACTCGGCGGACGAAGTGGTCGGACACCGGCGCTTCTCCGATCTGCTCACCGTGGGCGGCCGGCTCTACCACGAGACCCACTACGCCCCGATCCTGCTGATGCAGGGCGAGATCGGCGGGATCGCACTCGAACTCGCCCGCGCCGACCGCACGCGCCTGCCGGTGCTCGCTGCGTCGCGGCTCGAGACCGACGCGGCTGGAGGTCCGCTGCTCGTGCGCACCACCTTCTTCGACGCCCGCGAGCGTCGGTCCTACGAGACCGAGCTGCTGCGGGCGCGCCGCGAGGCCGAGCAGGAGCGAGAACGGCTGCGGCGCATCACCACGACCCTGCAGGCCACCTTGCTGCCGCCGGCGCTGCCTGCGGTGCCGGGGCTGGAGGTCGACGCCCACTACCACATCGCCTCGCCCGACGAGGTCGGCGGAGACTTCTACGACCTGTTCCCTGCCCGGGCGGGCGGCTGGGGGATGTTCCTCGGCGACGTGTGCGGCAAGGGTGCCCGCGCCGCGACGGTGACCTCCCTCGTCCGCTACACCCTGCGGGCCGCCGCGGTCCACGTCGACGATCCGGCCGCGGTTCTGCGCACGCTCAACGCGGCGCTGCTCGACGAACGCGAGCGTGACCCCCGGACGCCCTTCTGCACACTGCTGTTCGGGACGGTCGTACCCGATCCGGCGACCGGCGGGGTGGACGTGCACCTCGCCTCCGGCGGTCACCCGCCGCCGCTGGTCCTGCGCGCGGACGGCAGCGCCGAGCGGCTGCCCACGGTGGGCGGGCAGCCGATCGGGGTCCTCCCCTCCCCCCGCCTCGTGAACCACACGGTCCGGCTCGAGCCCGGCGACACCCTGCTGCTGTACACGGACGGGGTGACCGAGGCGATCGTCCCCGGACCCGAGGGCCCGGGGACGGGACGCGAACGGTTCGGCGAGGACCGGCTGCTCGCCCACGTCCGCGCGGTCGCACCGGCATCCGCCTCCCGGCTGGTGGGGTCGGTGAGGGAGATGCTCGACACCCTCGGTGCGGGAGTGCAGGACGACGTCGCGCTGCTCGCGGTCGGTTCGCCCGCGCGAGGAGCTCACCAGCCGCGTTCGGCGAGCCGGTGCGGCTGAGGGATCTCGTCGACGTTGATCCCGACCATGGCCTCGCCGAGACCGCGCGAGACCTTCGCCAGCACGTCCGGATCGTCGTAGAAGGTGGTGGCCTTGACGATCGCCGCGGCCCGCTGGGCGGGATTGCCGGACTTGAAGATGCCGGAGCCGACGAACACGCCCTCGGCGCCGAGCTGCATCATCATCGCGGCGTCGGCCGGGGTGGCGATGCCACCGGCGGTGAACAGCGTGACCGGCAGCTTCCCGGTCCGGGCGATCTCGACGACGAGGTCGTAGGGGGCCTGCAACTCCTTGGCCGCGACGTAGAGCTCGTCCTCCGGCAGCGACGTCAGGCGGCGGATCTCCTGGCGGATCCGGCGCATGTGGGTGGTGGCGTTGGAGACGTCGCCGGTGCCGGCCTCACCCTTGGAGCGGATCATCGCCGCGCCCTCGTTGATGCGGCGCAGCGCCTCGCCGAGGTTGGTGGCGCCGCAGACGAACGGCACGGTGAAGGCGAACTTGTCGATATGGTTCTCGTAGTCGGCGGGGGTGAGCACCTCCGACTCGTCGATGTAGTCGACGCCGAGCGCCTGCAGGATCTGCGCCTCGACGAAGTGGCCGATCCGGGCCTTGGCCATGACGGGGATGGAGACGGCCTCGATGATCCCCTCGATCATGTCGGGGTCGCTCATCCGCGACACGCCGCCCTGGGCGCGGATGTCGGCGGGCACGCGTTCGAGGGCCATGACGGCGACCGCGCCGGCATCCTCGGCGATCTTCGCCTGCTCGGGGGTCACCACGTCCATGATCACCCCGCCCTTGAGCATCTCGGCCATGCCGCGCTTGACGCGGGCGGTACCGGTGGCGGGGGCGGTGTCGGGGGTGCTCACGATCGGTATTCCTCCAGGAACGACGGGTCGACGGAATGCCGCGGCCCACAGGCGGGCTCACGGCCGAACCCAGCCTAGGAAGGAAATCGGGCCAGTCCCATATCCAGTTCGGGATAACTGGACTGATCGAACAGCGCGCCTTGCCCGCCGAGGCCCGTACGCCGCCGGCGTGAGCAGGTCGGAAGAAGAGTGACGCAGAGATCGGATGAAGACAAGGTCCAGTTCTCCCGAACTGGCCTGCACGGATACGAAATCCGGGACGTACCGGCGTCAGTGGATGGCGCGGAGCTCCGGCCGGTGCAGGCCTTCGGCGACCTGTCGGGCCTCGTCGAGCAGGTCGGGCAGATCCTGCGGGTAGACGGGCTCCCCCGACCGCGCCAGCGCTTGCAGTTCCTCGGCGTCGAACCAGCGGTGTTCGAGGTGCATGCGGCGCTCGAGCTCGGTGAACCCGTCGGCTCCCGGCTCGAAGGCGGGCACCCGGACGGAGAAGAACAGCTCCTCGGAGTGCATGACCTCCCCGTCGAAGGGGAAGACGGCCACGCGCCGCCACATCGGGCCGACGAGGCGGCCCGGGTCGATGCTCAGGCCGGTCTCCTCGGCGAGTTCCCGGGCCGCAGCCGTGGCGAGATCCTCACCGGGTTCGACGGCGCCGCCGACGGTGAACCAGAAGCGCCGGTCGGGTACCGCCGGGTCGTGGCCGCGCAGGAGCAGGATGCGGCCCTGCTCGTCGAGCACCACCAGCCGGGCGGAGGTGCGGGCACGGTCCGGGACGGGCTCGGGGTGCGGGACCGCACCCGACACCGGGGCGGGCCCCGTGGTTGCTACCGGGGCGGGCCCCGTGGTTGCTACCGGGGCGGGCCCCGTGGTTGTTACCGGCACGGTGGCGGCGGCGACTCCGTCGGCGCGCTCGGCGATCTCGAAGTAGGTGGGCAGCGGTGCGGTGCCCCCGAGGTGCAGCCAGCGCACGGGCCGGCGGGTGCGCAACGCGAGGGTGTCGCGGACGGCGTCGTTGTGGAACCGCCGGGCGATGAGCACCCGGGCCTCCGCGTCGGCGAGTTCGGCGACGAGCTGCGAGCGCAGTCGTCCGGTCTCGACGCGCGCCAAGGCCGCCGACAGTGCGTTCTCGGCCTCCTCGCGGCGGCTGCGGTCGGCGCGTTCGGCGGCGTCGGCGCACCGGGCGAGGGCCCGGCCCTCCTCCACCGGAATCGACGCAGCGATGCTGCGCGCCACAACCGCACGCCGCGCGAGCGCCGCGTCGAGGGCCTGCCAGGACAGGTCGTAGCGCACGTGCAGCCGGTCGAGCCGGTTGGCGGTGGAGTACGCCCACACACCGACCGACACGACGACCGCGGCGACGAGGGCCAGGACCAGGATCGTCAGGGCACTGAGGGTCACGAGCGGACCTCGCGGACCGGGCCGGCGCCGACGGTGACGGTCTCGTAGACCCGCAGGATCTGCTCGGCGACCACCGGCCAGTCGTAGGACTCCACCACGACGGATCCGGCCTCGACGAGCGCGCGGCGCCGCTCGTCGTCGTCGAGGACCTCGAGGATGCCCCGGCCGAGGGCATCGGAATCGCCGACGGGCACGAGCACCCCGGCCTGCCCGTCGCGCAGGACACGGCGGAAGGCGTCGAGCTGCGACGCCACGACGGCGGTGCCGGCGGCCATCGCCTCGACGAGCACGATGCCGAAGCTCTCGCCGCCGAGGTTGGGGGCGCAGTACACGTCGGCGCTGCGCATCGCGGAGGCCTTCTCGTCGTCGTCGACCTGCCCGAGCAGGCGCAGGTGCCGGGCGTGCGGGCCGGCCTCCTTGCGGAGGCGGTCCTCGTCACCGCGGCCGACGACGAGGATCTCGATGTCGGGATGGCGCGCGACCAGGGCGGGCAACGCGCCGAGCAGCACGTCCATGCCCTTGCGCGGTTCGTCGTAGCGGCCGAGGAAGAGCACCGTGCGACCCGGGCGCGGATAACCCGGCAGCAGCGGCGCGTGCCGGAAGGACGGCACGTCGACGCCGTTGGGGATCTCCACGGCGTCCGAGCCGAGCGAGGTGACCTGCCAGCGACGGGCCAGTTCGGACACGGCGATGCGGCCGGTGATCTTCTCGAGATAGGGCTGCAGGACTCCCTGGAAGGTGCTGAGCACCAGGGATTTCGTCGTGGAGGTGTGGAAGGTCGCGACGATCGGGCCTTCCGCGACCTTGAGCGCGAGCATCGACAGGCTCGGCGCGTTCGGTTCGTGGATGTGCAGGACGTCGAAGTCGTTGTCGTTGATCCAGCGGCGCACCCGCGCGTAGGAGACCGGGCCGAAACTCAGGCGCGCGACCGAGCCGTTGTAGGGGATCGCGACGGCACGGCCCGCGGAGACCACGAAGTCCGGCAGCGGGGTGTTCTCCGAGGCCGGGGCGAGCACACTCACCTCGTGGCCGCGGGCGATGAGCACCTCGGCGAGATCCACCACGTGTGCCTGGACTCCGCCGGGAACGTCGAAGGAGTACGGGCAGACCATCCCGATCCTCAACTACGCCTCCATCCGGGCACGGCGGCTCTCCGACAGATCGTCGAGCCACAGCGGTTGCAGCATGTGCCAGTCCTCGGGGTGCTCGGCGATGTTCGCGGCGAACCGGTCGGAGAGCGCCTGGGTGGCGGCCTCGAGACCGCCGCTCACGTCGAGCGGCGGGTCGACCTTGAAACCCCAGCCGTCCTCGGTGAACCAGCAGTGCACCGGCAGCAGCGCGGCGCCGGTGTCGATGGCGAGCTTGGCGGGGCCGGCCGGCATGCGGGTGGGTTCGCCGAAGAAGGTGACGGGCACGCCCTTGCGGGCGAGATCGCGTTCGCCGAGCAGACACACGATGCGGTTGGTGCGCAGCCGCGCGGCGAGTTCGACGAAGGGCGGGCTCTCCCCGCCGGAGAGGGGGAACACCTCGAAGCCGAGCTTCTCGCGGTAGTCGACGAACCGCTGGTACAGCGATTCGGGTCGCAGCCGCTCGGCGACCGTGGAGAAGCGGCCGTAGGTGCGGGTGCACCACACCCCGGCGAGATCCCAGTTGCCGCTGTGCGGCAGGGCGAGGATCGCGCCGTGACCGGCGGCCAGGGCCCGGTCGATGTGTTCGCGGCCCTCGATGGACGAATCGATGGCGGCGGCGGTGGCGTCGAGATCCATCGACGGCAGCCGGAACGCCTCCCGCCAGTAGCGGGCGTAGGAGCGCACCGAGCGGCGGATCAGGTCGTCGGGGACCTCGTGGGGAGCCACACCGAGCACCCTGGCGAGGTTGCGGCGCAACTGCTGCGGTCCCCCACCGCGGCGGGCCGCGTAGTCGGCGCCGGCATCGAAGAGGCGGCGGGCGAGGCCGTCGGGCAGGGCCCGGACCACTCGCCAGCCGCCCGCGTACGCCAGGTCGGAGGCGCGTTCGGACAGGTTCACCGCTGTCCCCCGTCGTCCTCGGGTTCGGTCCGTGTGGTCGGGGCGATCGGCAGTAGTTCGCGGGCACCCGCGGAGTTGCGGACGGCGAGCACCCGCTGGAACACCGTGATCACCGAGCCCACGACGAGCAGCCACATCGCGATGTGGATCGCCCAGTCGAGGCCGAGGCCGGTGAGACCGGCGCCGACGAGGACGATGACGAGCCGGTCGGGGCGTTCGATGAGACCACCGTCGGCGGACAGGCCGCTCGCCTCGGCGCGGGCCTTGGCGTAGGAGATGACCTGCGACGACACCAGGCAGATCAGGGTGGCGACGAACAGCGGACGGCTCTGCTCGTGGTAGACCGCCCACCAGGCGAGGCCACCGAAGATCGCGCCGTCGGCGACCCGGTCGCAGGTCGCGTCGAGGACCGCACCGAAGCGTGTGCCACCACCGCGGGCCCGGGCCATCGCCCCGTCGAGCATGTCGAACATCACGAACAGCCAGATGACCATCGTGCCCCAGAACAGATACCCGTTGGGGAACAGGGTCACGGCGGCGGCGATCGTGGCGACCGTGCCGATGAGGGTGACGGCGTCGGGCGTCAGTCCGGTGCGGATCAGTGCCTTGCCGAGCGGCGCGGTGACCTTCGACACCGACGCGCGCCCGAAGAAGCTCAGCATCCCGCGACCCCTGTCTTCCCGTTCGACCGTTGTGTACGGAACCGTGTCCGGCAACCGATCCTGCCACGGGAGACGCCGACGGTGCCCGGACGGCGCGCCGCGACGGCCGGCAGCAGCAGGGTTCGGTCCCCGCTCACTCGTTCCATGCCGCGGCGAGCAGCGCCCGGGTGTCGCGCAGCAACTGCACCATCACCTTCGAGCCGCCGAGCACCGTGATGAAGTTCGCGTCGCCACCCCAGCGTGGCACCACGTGCAGGTGCAGGTGCTCGGACAGCGAGCCACCGGCGGCCGCACCGAGGTTGAGACCGACGTTGAAGCCGTGCGGCCGGGAGACCCGCTTGATGACCCGCACCGCGTGCTGCGCGAACTGCATGAGCTCGGTGCTCTCCTCGGGGGTCAGGTCCTCCAGGTTGGCGACCCGCCGGTAGGGCACGACCATCAGGTGGCCGGGGTTGTACGGGTACAGGTTGAGCACCGCGTACACCAGCTCACCGCGGGCGACGACGAGCCCCTCCTCGTCCGACATCTTCGGGATGTCGGTGAACGGCTCGTAGGGTTCACTGCGTCCCTTCGGCGACTCCGTGATGTAGGACATCCGGTGCGGGGACCACAGCCGCTGCAGGTGATCGGATTCACCGACGCCGCGGTCGACCAGCGAACCCGGGGAGTCCTCGGTCGCGGGGATGTCGGCCGGTCCCGGGGTGCGCTCGCCCGTCACTCCTGACCGCCTTCCCCGCCGGGACGGACGAGTTCGGCAGTGGGCGAGGCGTTCTCGCGGCGACGCACCCAGTCCACGACGATCTGCACGGCCTCGTCGACCGGCACGCCGTTGACCTGGCTGCCGTCGCGGAACCGGAAACTGACCGCGCCCGCGGCGACGTCGCGCTCACCGGCAAGCAGCATGAACGGCACCTTCTGGGTGGTGTGGTTGCGGATCTTCTTCTGCATGCGGTCGTCGGAGGTGTCGACCTCGGCGCGGATGCCCTGCGCCTCGAGCTTGCCGACGACGTCGAAGAGGTGGTCCTCGAAGTCCGCGGCGACCGGGATGCCCATCACCTGCACCGGCGACAGCCAGGCCGGGAAGGCACCGGCGTAGTGCTCGGTGAGTACGCCGAAGAACCGCTCGATCGAACCGAACAGGGCCCGGTGGATCATGACGGGACGGTGCTTGGCACCGTCGGCGCCGGTGTACTCGAGCTCGAACCGCTCGGGCAGGTTGAAGTCGAGCTGGATCGTCGACATCTGCCAGTTGCGGCCGAGCGCGTCCTTGACCTGCACCGAGATCTTCGGGCCGTAGAAGGCGGCGCCGCCCGGATCCGGCACGAGGTGCAGACCGGAGGCTTCCGCGACCTCGCGCAGGGTGTCGGTGGCGACCTCCCACAGCTCGTCGCTGCCGACGAACTTCTTCGGGTTCTTGGTCGACAGCTCGAGGTAGTAGTCGTCGAGACCATAGTCCTTGAGCAGGTCGAGGATGAAGGTCAGGACGTTGGTGAGCTCGTCGCGCATCTGCTCGGGGGTGCAGAAGATGTGCGCGTCGTCCTGCGTCATGCCGCGCACACGGGTCAGGCCGTGGACCACGCCCGACTTCTCGTAGCGGTAGACGGAGCCGAACTCGAACATGCGCAGCGGCAGTTCGCGGTAGGAACGCCCGCGTGACCGGAAGATCAGGTCGTGCATCGGGCAGTTCATCGGCTTGAGGTAGTAGTCCTGGCCCGGCTTGCGGACGGTGCCGTCCTCGTTGAGCTCCTCGTCGAGGTGCATCGCGGGGAACATGCCGTCGCGGTACCAGTCGAGGTGACCGGACACCTCGTACAGCTGGCCCTTGGTGATGTGCGGCGAGTACACGAACTCGTAGCCGGCCTCGACGTGCCGCTGCCGAGAGTAGTTCTCCATCTCCTGGCGGATGATGCCGCCCTTGGGATGGAAGACGGGCAGACCGGAGCCGAGCTCGTCGGGGAACGAGAACAGGTCGAGTTCGTTGCCGAGCTTGCGGTGGTCGCGGCGCTCCGCCTCGGCGAGCAGCTCGAGGTGCTGCTCGAGGGCCTCGGTGGACTCCCATGCGGTGCCGTAGATGCGCTGCAGGCCGGCGTTGTCCTGGTCGCCGCGCCAGTAGGCGGCGGAGCTGCGGGTCAGCTTGAAGGCCGGGATGAACTTGGTGGTGGGCACGTGCGGCCCGCGGCAGAGGTCCTTCCACACGAGTTCACCCGTGCGGGGGTTGAGGTTGTCGTAGATCGTCAGCTCCTTGCCGCCGACCTCCATGACCTCGGGATCGTCGATGCCCGACTTGTCGTCGATGAGCTCGAGCTTGAACGGCTCGTCCTTGAGTTCCTCGCGGGCGTCCTCGAGGCTCTCGACGACGCGGCGCGAGAAGCGCTGGGCGTCCTTGACGATCTTCTTCATGCGCTTCTCGAGCTTCGCGAGGTCCTCCGGCGTGAAGGGCCGGTCGACCTGGAAGTCGTAGTAGAAGCCGTCGCGAATCGGCGGGCCGATGCCGAGCTTCGCCTCGGGGAACTCCTGCTGCACGGCCTGCGCAAGCACGTGGGCGGCCGAGTGCCGGATGACGCTGCGTCCGTCCTCGGTGTCCGCCGCGACCGCCTCGACCTCGACGTCGACGTCGGGCGTCCAGGACAGAT
Source organism: Rhodococcus sp. Z13 (assembly GCF_025837095.1). NCBI lineage: Bacteria > Bacillati > Actinomycetota > Actinomycetes > Mycobacteriales > Nocardiaceae > Rhodococcus > Rhodococcus sacchari. The sequence continues at coordinate 2,021,889 of NZ_CP107551.1, read as the reverse complement.
CGTGCAGGGCGCCTTCGGAGTCGCGGACGACGACGATGGTCTCCGGGCCCTTGGTGGGCAGACCCGCGTCGCGGACCGCGGCGCCCGCAGTGGTTCCCGCGGGCACCCGGACGATCGTGGCTGGTTTCGCGGATGCGGGCGTGGTCACTGTGACGGACTCCTCGGCTCGATGCCTGATACAGGGTTGTCGCCGCATAGCGCGCTGTGCACGGCAAACCGCACAGCGCACGGCAACTTCATCATGCTATCGACATTCGTCTCGGCGTCGCACGGAGGGAGGCCACCCGCCGTCACGGGACCGGTGGGAGCGGCCGGCTCGGAGTTCGGGGAGGCCGACCCGGATCAGAGTTCGTGGAGGCCGGTGAGAACCCGTTCGAGCAGCTCCGAGTTGGGGCCGACCTTGTCGGCGGTGCGGTGGACGGTGATCTCTCCCGTCGCGGCGAGATCGCCGACGAGCACCCGAGCGACCCCGAGGGGGATCTGGGCGAGGGCGGCGATCTCCATGATCGAGCGGGGCTGGGCGCACAGGGCCAGGACGAGACGGTGCTCCTCCATGGCCGCGCCGGTCTCGGTGCCGATGGCGGACGGCACGGCCGACACGAGCGCCTCGAGGGGCAGCTCCACCTCGGCTCGGGTGCGGCCTCCGCTGCGCACGAACGGCCGCACGAACGACGACGTCATCGGTTGGTCCATGTCCTCGTTTCCCACACTGGTCCCGGTGCCCACGGTCGGGACGGACGTCTCCTCCGCGGGCCGGTGCACCACGGACTCGGTGGTCTCGCGCACCGCGGTGCCGTGCGCGAGAGACTCCGGAACGTGGTGTTCCCGTGGCGGTACGGCATGATCCGCCGCCCGCCTGCGCCGACGGGACCGCCCGGTACCGAATCTCGCCCCGGTCGCCCCCACGACCGGCCACTCACTGTCCGCAATGCTCATCCGGACGCGACCTCCTCGACGACCACGATCCTGCCATCACAACGCCTCGTCGGCCACAGAGAGCACCGCGCGTCGCGCAGGTCACAGTGACGCGACCGGTATGACGACGGACGCTCGTGGGGAGGAGGCGGGGGGTGCGGGGCCACCCGGCCGGGTGCCGCTCGCACCTCAATTTCACCAGGACACGAAAAAGGGCACCCCATCGGGGTGCCCTTCGTGTTCTTCTCTTGTTGTGGTCCCGGCTGGGATCGAACCAGCGACCTCCCCGGTGTGAACGGGACGCTCTTCCACTGAGCCACGGGACCGTGCCGCTTCGCAGCGGCTCGAACGGAATGGAACACTAACACGCTCCTGCGCCGAAGACGAATCGCCTGGTCAGAGGCGTTTACTCGCCACCTCTCGGGCTGCAGACGTTCCGCAGGCGGGGTGTTCCCGGCGGTTCTCACGCGTACACGCGGTTCTCACGCGTACACGCGGTTCTCACGCGTACCCGCGCGTGCGTACACACGCACGTACGCGCGGGCGCCCCACGGGAAGACCGTCCTTCGGATGGGCGGCCCCCTCGGCGCCCCTCGACTCGGTGCCCCTCAACGAGCCGCCCGACCGACAGGACGGCCGGACGGCTCTCCCCCACCCCCATCCGCACCGGGCCGGCCGGCGGGCCGGCGGAGGCGGGATCGGACCCCGGTCGAACTCCCATCGGACCGCAGATTGCGTCCCACTCGGTGACCCCAGGGGCCCCACGGGTCGCCCGATACCCCCGCAGTCACTGCGAACACCCACCGTTTTCCTGCTCCGACCTGCTGATTTGTGTGATTCGTCGATGCTCCGCTAATGTTCTCACCGCACCACGGAGAGCGGGAACGCCCCAGAGCGGAACCGCCCGACACGGTGCGATGCGGATGTAGCGCAGCTGGTAGCGCATCACCTTGCCAAGGTGAGGGTCGCGGGTTCGAATCCCGTCATCCGCTCGAGAGGTTGGACTCGACCTTCACGGTGGAGTGGCCGAGTGGTGAGGCAACGGCCTGCAAAGCCGTGCACACGGGTTCGATTCCCGTCTCCACCTCGCGCGATTAGCTCAGCGGGAGAGCGCTTCCCTGACACGGAAGAGGTCACTGGTTCAATCCCAGTATCGCGCACCAGGTTCGACCAGCACGTGGGTCGATCCGGTTCACCGAAACAACGTGCACATGCGGATGTAGCGCAGCTGGTAGCGCATCACCTTGCCAAGGTGAGGGTCGCGGGTTCGAATCCCGTCATCCGCTCCACTCCGGCGACAGAAGCCGGCGCGATTAGCTCAGCGGGAGAGCGCTTCCCTGACACGGAAGAGGTCACTGGTTCAATCCCAGTATCGCGCACCGAGAGTGAGGCCCCCATCGGATGATTCCGGTGGGGGCTTCACTCGTTTCGCCGTCCCGACACTCCCTCCCGACCTGTGTGGGAGAACACTTCCCGTCGGCGATGCCCCGGCACGGCGATCCGGGTGCGAGGACCCCGTCCCCGCACCCGGATGCGTCAGGCGCTCAGACGGTTGATGCCGGCGATCATGGCCCGCAGCGACGACTCGTCGCCGGTCTCCCCCGTGCCCATCACCCAGGCGGTGCGCTCACCGGAGCGGCACAGCAGGAAGGTGATGGAGGTCTCGTCGAGGTCGTGCCGGTGGAAGGACAGGATCTCCAGGTGCAGGCCGAGCTCGTGGAGCATGGCGGTCATCCCGGCGATGGGCCCGCACGCGGTGGCCGCGGCGGTGTGGATCGTGTCACCGATGGCGATGGTCGCCTCGAAGTGGGACCGGCCGGCGGGCAGACGGGTGGCCGACCAGCCGCCGAGACGCACCGGGCCGTGCTGATCGCCGTAGGTGGCTTCGAAGCGCTCCCAGCTCATGCCCGTGGCCTCGGCGCGCAGGTCACGCGGGAGGGCGCGACCGTAGCGCTCCGCGAAGGGATCGGCAGCCGGGGCGGCGAACGAGAAGGAGGTGCTGGAGAAAGAGGTGAAGGCGTTCATCTTCGTAGTGGTCTTCCACGAGGAGGGAGGACCGACGCGTAGCTCAACGACCCGCAGCGAGGGGTCGGTCCGAATCAGACCCCGCTACGGCGGTGAACTACGAGTACGCGCTTCATAGCCGACGACGGTACAACGCCGAAAGATTTCGCGCAAGCATCGGGCGCACACGAGGTGTGACGCAACCGTGACCGCACCGGCTGGAACATGAGGATTCCCTCGGGTAGCGTGGAGCCTGCCATCCCCCCGATGGTATCGAACCCCAGCCATGACCCCCCATCCAAGGCTGGGGTTCAGCCATATCCGGAGCCGTTCACGACACCCGACCGGCAGTGTGCCGCATCGGGGCTGCAGCCGGGCCCGCACCGCGCGAGTGCTTCACTGGACTGCATGTCCACGTCATCTCTCGAGGAAGCCGTCTCCGTCGAACGAGCCGGGATCTGGGACGCCGAGGCGATCGCCGACGTCGCCGCGGCCACCTTCCCCCTCGCCTGTCCCCCGGACGCGAACGCCGACGACATCGCCGCGTTCATCGATCGCACGCTCAGCGCCGAGAAGTTCTCCGAGTACCTCGCCGACCCGCAGCGCATCGTCCTCAAGGCCTCCGCAGGCAAGGACATCGTCGGATACCTCATGGTCGTGGACGCCGCGCCGGAGGATCCCGAGATCGACGCCATGATCACCGCCCGCCCCTCGATCGAGATCAGCAAGCTGTACGTGATGCCCGGCCACCACGGTGCCGGTGTCTCGGCGGCTTTGATGGGCGCCATCGTGGAGCAGGCCGAGGAGCTCGGGCGCGCCGGGCTGTGGCTGGGTGTGAACCAGCAGAACACGCGTGCGCGGCGCTTCTACGAGAAGCAGGGCTTCACCGTCGTGGGAACCCGGACGTTCGTGGTGGGTTCGCAGACCCACGACGACTACGTGATGCAGCGGCCCCTCTGACGGACGCCCGGACCGCAGAACGCCGACGGCCCGGCCGGAGCAGGTGCTCCGGCCGGGCCCGTTCCGGGTTCGTGCCGAGGTCAGTTCGCGGCGACCTCGAAGCGCGACAGGGCGAGCAGACGCGAGGTCGCCCGCAGGTATTTCTTGCGGTAGCCGCCGGCGAGCATCTCCGGGGTGAAGATCTCGTCGAGCTTGGCGCCCGAGACGGTCACGGGGATGCTCGCGTCGTACAGGCGGTCGGCGAGGACCACCAGACGCAGCGCCACCGACTGGTCCTTCGCCGGGTGCACGCCGTCGATGAACACCGCGGACACGCCCTCGACGAGCTTGCCGTAGCGGGACGGGTGCAGGGTGCTCAGGTGCGCGCACAGCTCGTCGAAGTCGTCGAGGGTGGCACCCGGGATGGCGTCGGCGCGCTCGGCGAGCTCGGCCGAGTCCACCGGATCCGGGGCCGGCGGCAGGTCGCGGTGCCGGTAGTCGGGACCGTCGACGCGGATCGTCTCGAAGATGGACGCGAGCTTCTTGATCTCGCGCAGGAAGTCCTGCGCGGCGAAGCGGCCCTCGCCGAGCTGACCGGGCAGCGTGTTGGAGGTCGCCACGATGGAGACACCGCGCGCGGACAGCTCGGTGAGCAGCCGCGAGACGAGCATGGTGTCGCCCGGATCGTCGAGCTCGAACTCGTCGATGCACAGCACACTGTGGTGGGACAGCTCCTCGACGGCCCTGTTGAAGCCGAGCGCACCGACGACGTGGGTGAGCTCGACGAACGTTCCGAAGGCCTTGGGTGCGGGGGCGCTGTGGAAGATCGAGGCGAGCAGGTGGGTCTTGCCCACACCGAAGCCACCGTCGAGATACAGTCCGGCACCCTGCTGCTGCGTGCGGCGCCCGAAGAAGCCCTTCTTACCGCTGCGAATCTTGCCGACCTTGCCGGCGAACGCCTCGGCGGTCCTCACCGCGGCGGCCTGGCTCGGCTCGTTCGGATCTGGGATGTAGGAGGAGAAGCTCACCTCGTCGAACATCGCGGGCGGCACCATCTGCGCCACCAACTGGTCTGCGGGTACCACCGGATTGCGGTCGACGAGACGTTCGTGCATTACCTCAGGGTACGGCGGCGGAATGGCTCGATCCGAATTCGCATGAGGAATGCGACCTACTTCACAAGCCGTTCACGGCGTGTTCACGGCCCGATGGGACACTCCCGGAGGCCGTGCACCGATGCGCGCGCCGGGCGCCGGACCTGGCAGGCTGTGCGCATGCGCAGAACGGGTGTGCTCGCCGTGGTGTGGATCGCAGTCGCCTCGCTGGCGGCCGCCTGCGGGGCGGGGCCGTCGGTCCGCCCCGAGGTCGCGGTCGTCCGCGACGACGCGGGCGGCGCACCGGCCGAGCCGACGGACGAGCCGTCCGTCCCCGATCTCCCGGCACCGTCCACGGATCTGACCTGGCGCGACTGCACCGCCGAGACGCTCGGCTCCTTCGCCCTGCCCTCCGGTCCGGCCGGCCTGGTCCTCGAGTGCGGGGAGGTCGCCGCCCCGATCGACGTCTCCGGCGCGATTCCGGGCACCTTCCCCCTGGCAGTGATGCGGGCCCGCCTCGCCGATACTCCCGAGGACGCGGCGCCGCTGGTGCTCACGACCGGGGCGGACATGGCCTCGACCCGTGCGCTGGCGGGGATGGCCACGGGCCCGATGTCCGCTGCACTGGCGGTGCGGCCGATCGTGGCCGTCGACCGTCGCGGGATCGGCGCCTCACTCGCGATCGATTGTATTCCCGCCGCCGAGCGCCGGGGCATCGCCGATCTCGGGCAATTCGGCCGCACCGGCGATGCAGCGGATCGGGTGGCCACCCTCGGCCGGGAGGCCACGGTCGCGTGTACCGACTATCTGCAGCCCCAGCAGTTGATGTTCGGCGCCGCCCACGCCGCGGACGACATCGACCGGCTCCGGCAGGCCTGGAACGTGGAGCGGATCGGTCTGCTCGGCGTCGGCAACGGCGCATCGGTGGCACTGGCCTACGCCGCGGCCCGGCCGGGCGCGGTCGGGCGCCTGATCCTCGACTCCCCCGCCGTCGCGACCGGCGACGCCGAGGTGCTCGCCGAGTCGCGCGCCCGGGGCGCCGAGGCGGCCGTGGACGCCTTCGCCCGCCAGTGCACGGCCCTCGACTGCTCCCTCGGCGCCGACCCGCGTGCCGCGCTCGAGGACCTGCACGCGCGTGCCGCGGCCGGAGAACTGGCCCCGGTGTCGGCCGCGTCGATGCTCACCGCCCTGAGCGGGGCGCTCGGCACGCCCCGCGGCGATCTGCAGGCCCGGATCCGGGAGGTCTCCGACGTCTTCGCCGCCGCGCGGGACGGGGACGTCATGCCGCTGATCGAGCTGGTGTCCGAGGCCGAGGAGATGCTGTCGACGGACGGGCAGTTCGTGGCCCGCTGCAGCGACGGACAGCGCTGGCCCACCCCGATGCGGGCCGCCGACCTCGCGGAGAACTGGTCGACGCCCTATCCGCTCTACGGCGCCGACACCGCCGTCGCGGCCACCGTGTGCTCGGCGTGGCCGAGCCTGTCCCCGTCGCCGCTCCCGGCGGCCCTGGACCTCCCGGTGCTCGTCACTTCCGGCGCCGCGGACCCGCTGGTCGGCAACGCCGGGGTCGAGTCCGTCACCGGTGTGCTCACCGCTGCCGGCGCACCGTGGGCGGCCCTGTCCTGGCAGGGCGCCGGTTACTCGTCGGTGCTGCACTCGGGATGCGTGCAGGCCCGGGTGGAGACCTACCTGAGCGAGGGAACGCTGCCGCCCAACGGCTCCCTGTGCCCGGCGTGACGCAGGACACCACACCCACCAGGGCGTGTTCACGACGTGACACCGGCTCGGTGTACCGTGCCGTAGTGTTCCTCAGCAGTCTCGAACCCCGTACCGCACGCACGACCGCCGAGGTGGTCAAGGCCGTGGTATGGCCGCTCGCAGTACTGACGGTGCTCCACCGGGTGGTCGTCAAAGCCGTCAACGGGTTTCGCACGGACGACTTCACACCCGTCTACAACGCGGCGCTGGCGTTCCTCAATCGCAAGCCGGTGTACACGGCGAACTTCAACTGGGTGGATCCGCACTATCTCTACCCGCCGTCCGGGACGCTGCTCATCTCCCCCATCGCGGTGATCGACCCCGAGCGGTCGCGGTGGCTGTTCATCCTGGCGAACGCGATCGCAATCCTCGTCGCGCTGTACCTGCTGCTGCGGATGTTCGGTCTGCGCCTGGACTCCCCCATCGCACCGATCCTGGTACTCGCGGCGTTCTCGTCGGAGACCGTAACGAACACCCTGGTCTTCACCAACATCAACGGTCTCGTCCTGCTCGGCGAGATCATCTTCCTGACGTTGCTGCTGAAGCGGCGGGATCTGTGGGCCGGCGCGGCGATCGGCCTGACGTTCGCGATCAAACCGATCCTCGCGCCGCTGCTCTTCCTGCCACTCGTGCGCGGGCAGTGGAAGGTGTTCGTCACCGCCGTGGCCGTACCGATCGGCCTGACGATCATCGCGTGGCCGCTGTCGGTGGACGCCTGGCAGTTCGTCGAACACACCGTCCCGTACCTGCTGGAGTCGCGGGACTATTTCAACAGCGCGATCGTCGGCAACGGCATGTACTACGGCCTGCCCGGCTGGCTGATCCTCGCCCTGCGCGGCATCCTCGCCGTGATGGTGGTGGTGTCGGTGTGGCTGCTCTACCGCTACTGCCGCCACGACGAGGTGTTCTTCCTGTGCACCACCGGCGGGGTGCTGCTCACCGCGTCGTTCCTGCTCGGTTCCCTCGGGCAGATGTACTACTCGATGATGCTGTTCCCGCTCCTGATGACGGTGCTGCTGCCGAACTCGGTGATGCGGAACTGGCCCGCCTGGCTGGCCGTCTACGGGTTCCTCAGCTACGACTCGTGGCTGTCGAGCCGCTGGGTGGAGACCGGCCGCGCCGCCGAGTACCTCAAGACGACCTTCGGCTGGGCGCTGCTTCTCGTCGTGGTCTTCGCGGTCCTGCTCGACCGGTACCTGGCCGCGAAGCGGGAGGGCCGGCTCGCGGACGGCATCGAGCCGTCGCACCTGCTCGAGCGCACCGAACCCGTCGGGACGTGACGGGTGCGCCGGGCGCGGTTAGCGTGGTGTGCATGACGTCTGCTCCCCGATCCGAACCCGCACCCAAGGTCGTCCTCAGCGAGGACGAGTGGCGCGCCAAGCTCACCCCGGAGGAGTTCGCGGTGCTGCGCCTGGCCGGGACCGAACGCCCCTACACCGGCGAGTACACCGACACCGAGACCGAGGGCGTCTACGAGTGCCGGGCCTGCGGCGCCGAGCTGTTCCGCAGCGACGAGAAGTTCCACTCGCACTGCGGGTGGCCGTCCTTCTTCGATCCGGCCGATTCCGACGCGGTGATCCTGCGCGAGGACAACTCGCTCGGCATGCGCCGCGTCGAGGTGCTGTGCGCGTCGTGCCACAGCCATCTCGGTCATGTCTTCGAGGGCGAGGGTTATCCCACTCCGACCGACAAGCGCTACTGCATCAACTCGATCTGCCTGCGCCTGGTTCCGAAGGAGTGATCCCGGCGGCGGCCAGCGCCCGCCACAGTCCGTCGGCGCGGTCGGCGGTCGGCAGCGGTTCGACGAGTTCGAACGAGCAGCCGATCTCGCGGGCCGCGCCGTCGGCCTTCTCACTGTCGCCGATCATGAGCGTGCGCCGCGGATCGACACCGAGGGTGTCGACGGCGTAACGGAAGATCTCCGGTTGGGGTTTGACGGCGCCCACCTCGAAGGACAGCGCGAACACCGAGACGAGGTCGTCGATGCCGAGTCGCGCGAAGGCGGGCCGCACGTCGAAGGCGATGTTGCTGACCACACCCACGGCGATCCCGTCCCCGGCGAGCGCCTCGATCACCGGCACGGTGTCGGGATAGACCGTCCAGCAGTCGGGGTCGGTGACCTTCTCGTACAGCGCCTGCGCCTGCTCCGGATCGGTGACGCCCGACTTGCGCAGCACCGTCAGGTAGGCCTCGCGGTGCCAGCGCGGTTCCCGGTCGCGGTTCGTCCAGGCGTGGTGCTCGTCGGCGTCCATCTCGACGGGCTGCCCGACGGGCTGGGTCAGCCGCCGCATGAGTTCGGCCTGCCGGTGCAGGTCGAAGCCCCGGCCCTCGTGATCGGTGACGCCCTCGAGCCAGCTCTCGTCCTCCTCGAGCCGGAAGATCGTTCCGGAGAAGTCGAACAGGACTGCGTCGAAGGGGGTCGCGGCCATGCCCCGAGGCTAGCGGCCGGGCGGCGGTGGCGGGCGGGGGAACGGGAAGTCGGCTCGGGTACTCCCGACTGCACCGAGCGAACCGCCCGCATGCGTCACAATTCGTCACATGGCCGAGACGCGGGCGGGGGCCGGGCGGAGAACCAAGCTGACGGTCGTCGGGGCGGGAAGTGTGGGCACCGCCGTGGCCTATGCGTGCCTACTGCGCGGGTCGGCCGACGTGATCGCTCTCTACGACATCCAGGCCGCGAAGGTGCGCGCGGAGGTGCTCGACCTGAACCACGGCACCCAGTTCGCCCCGGCCTGCCGCATCGAGGGGTCCGACGACCTCGCGGTCACCGCGGGATCGGACCTGATCGTGGTGACGGCGGGCGCCAAACAGCATCCGGACCAGTCCCGGCTCGACCTCGCCGCCGCGAACGTGACGCTGGTGCGGGAGCTGATCCCGCACCTGTTGTCCGCTTCCCCCGGGGCGGTGATCGTGGTCGTCAGCAATCCCGTCGACGTCGTCACCTACGCCGCGATCGCCGCGACCGGCATCACGGACGGGCGGATCTTCGGGTCGGGCACGGTCCTCGATTCGGGGCGGCTGCGGTACCTGGTCGCGGCCCGCGCGGGGGTGGCGGTGGAGAACGTGCACGGCTTCGTCGTGGGTGAGCACGGCGACTCGGAGGTCGCTCTGTGGTCGGGGACGACGATCGGGGGTGTGCCCGTGGACTCCTTCCGCGTCGACGGCCGCGCGGTCTTCGGTCAGCAGGTGCGCACCGAACTGTTCGAGCAGGTGGTGCGCAGCGCCTACGAGATCATCCGGGGTAAGGGTGCCACGAACCTGGCGATCGGGTTGTCGACGGCCCGCATCGTCGAGGCGGTGCTGCGCGACCAGCGGCGGGTGCTGGCGGTGTCGACGCTGCAGACGGGCCGGCCCGGGTTGGAGGAGGTGTGCCTGTCGCTGCCGACGATCGTCGACGCCGGTGGGGCACGCACGGTGCTCGACGTGCCGATGTCCGACACCGAGGCCGCGGGCCTGGCGGCGTCGGCCGCGACCCTGCGGCAGGTGCAGACCTCGCTGGGGTTGTGAGCCGGCCGGGACCGGGAACCGTCAGCGCGACCGCACCACCGGCGGGTCGTAGGCGCGGATCGGGGGCAGCTCGCCGTCGTACCTCTCCACCTCGACGAGGACGTGCTGGCCGGTGCAGCCGCGGGCGAGCGAGGACGTGCCGACGTCGGGGGTGAGCACGTTCGGGTTCCCGTGCACGCACAGCGAGCCGGGATCGGACGGGTCGAGCGGGTCGTACCAGGCGCCGGTCGCGAGCTGCACGACCTGCGGCAGCAGTCCGTCGTCGACGACGAGACCGGCGAGGCAGGAGCCGCGGTCGTTGAACACACGGACGATGTCGCCGTCCGTCAGGCCGCGCCGCGCGGCGTCGTCGGGGTGCATGCGGATCGGTTCGCGCCCGTGGATCTTCGAGGCCTGGCTGACGGCGCCGTGGTCGAGCTGGCTGTGCAGCCGGGTGGCAGGCTGGTTGGCGATCAGATGCAGCGGGAACCGCTGCGCGCGGGCCGAGCCGAGCCATTCCTCCGGTTCGTACCAGCGGGGATGGCCCGCGCAGTCGTCGTAGCCGAAAGAGTCGATGTCGGCGGAGAAGATCTCGATGCGTCCGCTCGGGGTGCGCAGCGGGTGGCGGTCGGGGTCTGCGCGGAAATCCTCGAAGAGGGTCAGGTCGTCCTCGGTGCGCATCCGCACCTGCCCCTTCACCCAGAACTCGCGGAAGGGCGGAGGGTCCTCGACGCGCTGCTTGTCGGCGAGGACGAACCCGCGCCACTGCTCGTAGAGATGTTCGAGCCACTCGCGGGAGGTGCGGCCCTCGGTGAACCTGTCGCCGAATCCGAGCCGATGCGCGAGTGCGGCGAAGGTGTCGTAGTCGTCGCGGGCGTCGACGAAGGGCGGCACCGCGGCCTGCATCGCGACGAGCAGCGGATCGTTGCGGGTGCAGGTCAGGTCGTCGCGTTCGAGGGCGGTGGTGGACGGCACGACGATGTCGGCGTGCTTGGCCATCGCCGTCCAGTAGGGGTCGTGCACGACGATCGTGTCGGGTCGCTGCAGCGCACGGCGCAACCGGCCGAGGTCCTGGTGGTGGTGGAAGGGGTTGCCACCGGCCCAGTACACGAGCCGGATGTCGGGGAAGGTCCGGCGTTGCCCGTCGTAGTCGAACTGCTCCCCCGGGTGCAGCAGCATGTCGGCGATCGCGGCGACGGGGATGAAGTCCTCGACGTCGTTGTCGCCCTGGAACAGGGTGGGCAACGGGTAGGGCACCGGGGACAGACCTGGTTCGTTCATCGAGCCGTAGCCGTGACCGAAACCACCGCCGGGGACACCGATCTGCCCGAGCATCGCGGCGAGGGTCACCCCGGCCCAGGGGGCCTGCTCGCCGTGACGGACGCGCTGCAGCGACCAGGTGACGGTCACGAGGGTGCGGCCGCGCGCCATGCGCCGGGCGAGGTCGACGAGTGCCTCCGCCGGCAGGCCCGACAGTCCGGCGGCCCATTCGGGGGTCTTGGGGAGTCCGTCGGTGCGGCCGAGCAGGTACTCCTCGAAGCGGTCGTAGCCGGTGCAGTAGCGGTCGAGGAAGTCGCGGTCGGCGAGATCCTCGGTGGCCAGCACGTACGCGAGGGCGAGCATGATCGCGACGTCGCTGCCGGGACGCGGGGCGAGCCACTCGTGTTCGCCGTGGACGTCGCTGCGCAGCGGGCTGATCGAGACGATCCGGCCGCCGCGGGCCCGCATCCGGTCGAGGGCGTCGCGGGTGGGGTGATCGCTCGTGCCGCCGTCGTTGACGGCGGTGTTCTTGAGCGGGATCCCGCCGAAGCACACCATCAGGTCGGTCTCGCGGGCGATGACCTCCCAGGAGGTCGAGCGCGCGAACAGTTTCCAGTGGGTGCCCACCACATGCGGCATGATCACGCCGGTCGCGCCGAGCGAGTAGGAGTGCACCGAGCGGGTGTAGCCGCCGAACATCTTGAGGAAGCGGTGCACCTGACTCTGGGCGTGGTGGAACCGGCCGGGTGCGGACCAGCCGTAGGAGCCACCGAAGATCGCCCGGTTGCCGTGCCGGTCCTTCACGCGCTGCAGTTCGCCCGCGAGGATCTCGGTGAGTTCGTCCCACGAGACGGCGACGTACTCGTCGTCGCCGCGGCGGCGGCTCGGGCCGGGGCCGTGCTCGAGCCATCCCCACCGGACGGCGGGGCCGGCGATGCGGGCGCGGTGCCGCACCGATCCGGGGATGTTCCCGAGGATCGGTGAGGGGTCGCGGTCCCCGGCGTAGGGCTGCACGGCGACGATCTCGCCGTCGCGCGCCCGCGCCGAGAACATGCCCCAGTGCGCCATCTGGGAGAACAGCCGGCCGTCTCTCTCCGGTGACGCCGCGCCGCGCTCGGTCACGTCAGGGCAGCGACGCGATCAGCGTCTCGACGTCGACGCGCGGACCGGTGAAGAAGGGGGTCTCCTCCCGGACGTGGCGGCGGGCGTCGGTGGCCCGCAGGTCGCGCATGAGGTCGACGATGCGGTCGAGTTCGGGGGCCTCGAAGGCGAGGATCCACTCGTAGTCGCCGAGCGCGAAGGCCGGGACGGTGTTGGCGCGCACGTCCGGATAGCCGCGGCCCGCCATGCCGTGCTCGGCGAGCATCTTGCGGCGCTGGTCGTCGGGCAGCAGGTACCACTCGTAGGACCGCACGAACGGGTACACGCAGATGTAGTTGCCGGGGGCCTCACCGGCGATGAAGGCGGGCACGTGGCTCTTGTTGAACTCCGCGGGCCGGTGCAGGGCGGCGTTCGACCAGACGGGGGTGCTGGCGCGACCCACCAGCGTGGTGCGCCGGAAGTCGGCGTACAGCTTCTGCAGGTCCTCGATGCGTTCGGCGTGCGACCAGATCATGAAGTCGGCGTCGGCGCGGGTGCCGGCGACGTCGTACAGACCGCGGACGACCACGTCGGTGTCCTCGAAGCGCGCGAAGAACGCCTTCGCGTCCTCGATCGCGGCGGTGCGGTCGTCGCCGAGGACGCCGGGGCGGACCTGGAAGACCGACCACATGGCGTAACGGAGAGTGGAGTTGAGCTTGTCGTAGTCGAGACGTGCCATGTCGTTCATCCTGCCATTCGTGCCGAAAGCCGTGCGGCGGCGGTAGTCCCCGATGCGACGCAGGCGGGTACGCCCACGCCGTGCAGCATCGCGCCGGTGATCTCGATCCCGTCGATCCCGGCGATCTCCGCTTCGAGCGCCGAGACGATCTCACCGTGGTGTGCGCGATACTGCGGCAGACCGCCGTGCCAGCGTTGCACGAAGGCCGCCGCGGGTTCGGCGTCGACGCCGGTGACGGTGGCCAGGTCCTTGCGGGCCAGGGCGATCAGGTCCGTGTCCGGGGCGTCGACCAGCGCGTCGTCGCCGAACCGCCCGAAGGAGGCGCGGGCGAGTGCGACGGGCCGCTCGGCGAGGTGCGGCCATTTACGGCTCGACAAGGTGAACGCCTTCGCGGACAGCTCCTCCCCTGTCGCGACGAGGATGCCGGAGTTCTGCGGCAGCGCGGCGTCGCCCGGGAGGGCGAGGGCGACCACCACCGACGAGGCGAGCGGGATCTGGGCGGCGCACTGCGCCGCGGGCCGCACGCTGTCGGCGAGCAGGCGCGCGGCGTCGGGGGCCGGGACGGCGAGCACGACACCGTCGACCTCCCCGAGCGGGTCGAGGGACCACCTGCCGCCGCTGCGTTTCAGGCCGGACGCCGCGGTGCCGTAGAGGAACTCGGCGTCGGCCTCGCGGACGAGGGCCTCGAGCAGCACCCCGTAACCGTCGCGCAGGGTGCCGAAGACCGGCGCGTCCGACTTCGGGGGCAGGGCGCGGGCGACGGCGTCGCTCAGGCTGGTCGCCCCGGCGTCGAGGGCGGCCGCGAGGGCGGGGATGGTCGCGCGCACACCGGCGGTGTCGGACAGGCCGGAGTACACGCCGCCGAGCAGCGGGTCGACGCTGCGCCGCACGACCTGTTCCCCGAAGCGGGAGGAAACGAGTTCGGCGACGGACACGTCCGAGCCGGGCTCCCAGTGCAGCGGCACGGTGGGTTCGGCGGCGATGCGGGCGAGGGTCTCGTCGTCGACGAGGCCCTCGACGGCCTGCGCGGAGGCCGGGATGCCCATGAGCGTGCCGGCGGGCAGGGAGTGCAGCTCGCCGCCGGCGTAGAGCAGCGGGCGGGCACCGGAGGGGTACACGAGCTGGTCGATGAGGCCGAGTTCGGCGACGAGGTCGAGCACCTCGGGGCGGCGTGCGATGAACGCCTCCGCGCCGACGTCCACCGGGTCGCCGGCGAGCGGGACGGTGCGGAGTTTCCCACCGAGCCGCTGCGACCGTTCGAGCACGACGATCCGGGCGGCGGCGCCGAGGGTGCGGCGGAGCCGGTACGCGGCGACGAGTCCGCTGATACCGCCGCCGACGACTGCAACGGTCGGCGGGGTCACAGCGAATGCACCAGCTCGACGACGCGGGTGATGACGTCGGGGTCGGTGTCGGGCAGGACACCGTGACCGAGGTTGAAGATGTGGCCGGTGGTGCCGGCGGCGATCGCGCGGTCGGCCTCGGCGACGATGCGCCGCACCTCGCGTTCGATGACCTCCGGGCCGGCGAACAGGATCGCGGGGTCGAGGTTGCCCTGCAGGGCCTTGCCCGGGCCGACGCGGGTCGCGGCGACGTCGAGGGGGATGCGCCAGTCGACGCCCACCACGTCGGCGCCGGCCTCGCCCATCGCGCCGAGCAGTTCGCCGGTGCCCACACCGAAGTGGATGCGCGGCACGCCGGCTCCAGCGATCTCGGCGAACACCCGCTCGGAGTGCGGCAGGACGTACTCGCGGTAGTCGGCGAGCGACAGCGCCCCGGCCCACGAGTCGAACAGCTGGATCGCGTCGACGCCGGCCCCGATCTGGGCGCGGAGGAAGGTCACGGCGATGTCGGTGAGCTTGCCGAGCAGGGCGTGCCAGGTCTGCGGGTCGGCGTGCATGAGCGCCTTGGTGCGTTCGTGGTTGCGGCTCGGGCCGCCCTCGACGAGATAGGAGGCCAGGGTGAACGGAGCGCCGGCGAAGCCGATGAGCGCGGTGTCGCCGAGTTCGCGGGTGAGCAGCCGCACCGCGCGGGCCACCGCGCCCACCTGCTCGGTCTCGAGGGTGGGCAGGGCCGCGACGTCGGCGGCGGTGCGCACGGGGTTCGCCACGACCGGGCCGGTGCCGGCGACGATGTCGAGGTCGATCCCGGCGGCCTTGAGGGGCACGACGATGTCGGAGAACAGGATCGCGGCGTCGACCTTGTGCCGGCGGACGGGCTGCATGGTGATCTCGCAGACCAGCTCGGGGTCGAAGCACGATTCGAGCATTCCGATGCCGGCCCGGATCTCCCGGTACTCGGGCAACGAGCGGCCGGCCTGGCGCATGAACCACACCGGCCGGTGGACCGGCTGCTCGCCCCGCGCCGCCGCGAGCAGCGGTGCCTGCGGCAGCACCCTCCGCGAGGGGTACTCCGCGGGTTCCGCGGAGCCGACGTTCGTGTTCTCCAAGCCGGTCATCGATCCTCGTTCTTCGATCACTGCACGTCCGGTGCGGGCGGCAGATCCGTGTGGGGTCGGGGCCGCGGCCGGGGAGCCTCGACCGGGGCCGTTGCCCATGCTGCCACGCTTCGACGGTGGGCCGGAATCGGCGCGCCTCCCGCGTGCGGTGCGTCACCGGCACTAACGTCCGCATCCGTGACCACCTCGCCAGCCGAGCCGGCCCGCTTTCGCGCTGCAGTCGATGCCATGAACGCGGCCACCGTGCGGCCGGAGATCGAGGTCGGCCCGATCCGCCCTCCGCAGCGGCTCGCGCCGTACAGCTATGCGCTCGGCGCCGAGGTGCTGCACGACGAGGCCGATCGGGTCCCCGAGCAGTCGGAGGGCGACGCGTTCGGGCGGCTCATCCTGCTCTACGACCCGGAGGGCGACGAGGCGTGGCACGGCACCACGCGGCTCGTGGCGTACATCCAGGCGGATGTCGACGAGACCCTCGCCGCCGATCCGCTGCTGCCGGAGGTCGCGTGGAGCTGGCTGGTCGACGCGCTCGAGGCGCACGGGGAGGCGATGACGGCGCTCGGGGGCACGGTGACGGCGACGACCTCGGTGCGTTTCGGCGACATCGCGGGCCCGGCCCGCGCGCACCAGCTCGAGTTGCGGGCGTCGTGGACGCCGCGGACCGACCGGCTCACCCCGCACGTGGAAGCGTTCTGCGAGGTCCTCGCCTATGCCGCCGGGCTTCCCCCGGTCGGGGTCTCCCGCCTGCAGCGCTGACCGTCGCGCGCCACATACCGGGTACGGCTCTCCTCGAACGAACATCGACGTGGCTGAACATCGACGTGCTCTCGCATCGTGACGGTTCCACAGGTGAGCGCGTTGCGCGCGCATATTTCTAGAACAAGTTCTATTGTTGGGGCATGCAGCGACTCAGCGGCCTCGACGCCGGATTCCTCTATCTGGAGACACCCAGTCAGCTCCTGCACATCTGCGGGCTGATCGTCCTCGATCCGTCCACCGTCCCCGACGGGTACAGCTACGCCGCCCTGCGGGACGAACTGGCCGCCCGGCTGCCCGCGGTACCGCAGTTCCGGATGAAGATCGCCGACAACCCGCTCAACCTCGACCATCCGGTCTGGGTCGACGACCACGACTTCGACCTGGACCGTCACCTGCACCGCATCGCCGTGCCCGCCCCCGGGGGCCGCGAGGAACTGGCCGAGCTGTGCGGGCACATCGCGGCCCAGCCCCTGGACCGCTCGCGGCCGCTGTGGGAGATGTGGGTGATCGAGGGCCTCGAGGACGGCTCCGTCGCGGTGGTCGCGAAGATGCACCACGCCGGTGTCGACGGAGTGAGCGGCGCGGCGTTGCTCGCCCAGCTGTGCAGCCTCGATCCTTCCGATCCGCATCCCGAGCCCGCCGCGTCCGGCGCCGGCGACGCGACCGATCTCGCCATCGTCGTCGGCGGGGCCGTCAACGTCGCCCTGCGCCCGCTGCACCTGCTCAAGATCCTGCCCGCCGCGGTGGGTTCGGTGACCTCGTGGATCGCGCGGGCCCGCCGCGGCGACGCCATGCCCGCCCCGTTCACCGCACCGCGCACCAACTTCAACGGCACGATCACCGGGCACCGCAACGTCGCGTTCGCCCAGCTGGATCTCGACGACGTCAAAGCGGTCAAGAAGGCCTTCGGGGTCACCGTCAACGACGTGGTCACCGCGCTGTGTGCGGGGGCGCTGCGGCGCTATCTCGAGCGGCGCGGCGAACTCCCCGACTCGCCGCTGGTCGGGATGATCCCGGTGTCGGTGCACGGGGTCTCCGACCGGCCCGGCCGCAACCAGGTCTCGGCGATGTTCGCCGAACTCCACACCCACATCGCCGACCCGGCCGAGCGGCTGCGGGCCCTGGCCGACGCCAATTCGGTGTCCAAGGAGCACAACGCCGATCTCGGCGCGAACCTGCTGCAGGACTGGTCGCAGTTCCTCGGGGCCGTGGTGTTCGGCTCGGCCATGCGCGCCTACGCCGGGCTGCGGCTCGCCGAGCGGCACCCGGTGATCCACAACCTCGTGATCTCCAACGTGCCCGGCCCGCCCTTCCCGCTGTACTTCCTCGGCGCGCGGATGACCGGGATGTACCCCTTCGGACCGATCTTCCACGGCGCGGCACTCAACATCACGGTGCTCTCGCTCGACGGGATGCTCGACATCGGCATGATCTCCTGTCCGGATCTCGTGCCCGATCTGTGGCAGCTCGTCGACGACTTCGCCCCCGCCCTCGAGGAGCTGCTCGCAGCGGCGGAAGCCCTGCAGCGATGACCGGCGGATTCGCCCCGGCTCGCCGTGTGAGGAATCGCACCGGCGCCGCACAGCGCTAGAGTCACGCCCATGTCGGCAGTACAGAACCGCGATGCAGGGCACGACGACGGCACGCCCGTGCCGACCGTGCCGCTCCTCGAACCGCGCGACGGGGTCCCGGAGGTGGTCACCACCGCCGCCGGTGTCGCCGAGGCGGCCGCGCTGCTCGCCGGTGGACACGGCCCGCTGGCCGTCGACGCCGAGCGGGCCTCGGGTTACCGCTACTCGGCGCGGGCGTATCTCGTGCAGCTCCGGCGCGACGGTGCGGGCACCGTGCTGCTCGACCCGATCCCGACCCGGGACGATCTCGCGCCGCTCGCGGACGTGATCAACGACCTCGAATGGGTGCTGCACTCCGCCGACCAGGACCTTCCCGGGCTCGCGGAACTGGGGCTGCGGCCGGCGGCGCTGTACGACACCGAACTCGCGGGCCGGCTCGCCGGTTTCCCCCGGGTCGGACTGGCCGCGATGGTCGCCGAGGTGCTCGGCCTCGAACTGCGCAAGGGCCACGGCGCGGCCGACTGGTCCACCCGCCCGCTGCCCGAGTCGTGGCTGAACTACGCCGCGCTCGACGTCGAACCGCTCGTCGAACTGCGCGACGCGATGGCCCGCGAACTGGACCGGCAGGGCAAGGGCGAGTGGGCCGCGCAGGAGTTCGAGCACGTCCGCCTGGCCGGTCCCCCGGCGCCGAAGCCGGAACGGTGGCGGCGCACCTCGAAGATCCACGTCATCAAGGATCAGCGGGGCCTGGCCGTGGTCCGGGAGCTGTGGGCCGCGCGCGACGAGATCGCCGCGCGCCGCGACATCGCGCCGGGCCGGATCCTGCCGGACTCGGCCATCATCGCGGCGGCCGAGGCGACCCCGACGACGATCGAGGAGTTGCGGGCCCTGCCCGTCTTCGGCGGACCCCGGCAGCGACGGTCCTCACGGGTCTGGCTGAGCGCGATCGAACGGGCGCGGGCGCTACCGAAGGAGCAGCTGCCCCCGCTCAGCCCTCCCCTGACCGGCCCGCCGCCGCCCGGCAAGTGGGCACGGCACCATCCGGAGGCCGCGGCCCGGCTCACCGCCGCGCGCGGCGAACTGGCCACGCTGAGCGAGGAGGTGTCGGTGCCGGTCGAGAACCTCGTCAGCCCCGAGCTGGTGCGCCGGGTGTGCTGGGACTGGGAGGTGCACACCGACGCCGACGTCGAGACCTACATCGAGCGGCGGTTCGTCGAGGGTGGTGCGCGGCCGTGGCAGCGGCAGCTGACCGTGCCCCGGCTGACGAAGGCACTGACCGGGTCGGAGTGACGAGGTTACGCAGCGGCCGCTTCGGTCCGGGAGGCCGGCGCGGCGGCGAAGCGACGCCGCGCGTCACGCAGCACCAGCTTCTTCGGTAGCTGCCGAAGGCTCGCGGGCAGGGCGCGATAGGCGGGGGCCGCGACCTTCATGACGCGGTCGAACCACTTCTGGTGGGTCTCGGTCCAGGTGAAGCCGTAGGCCCGGCGGATCCGCGGGTCGAGCATGCCGAGGGTGAGGAAGCGGTTCACCGCCATCGCGGGCCGCAGGAGGACCGGCAGGTCGCCGCCGGCGAGCAGCGCGCGTGCATAGCGGCGGACCGTGTCGTCGATCTCGAGATCGTCGACGACGCTGTGCCAGTAGGCGTCGAAGGCCTCGAGGTCGGCGGGCCACAGCTCGGCGGGCACCTGCAGCGAGGTGCCGTAGACGGAGAACTCCTGGTAGAGCCGCTCGACCTCGGCGCGGTCGAGCGGACCGAAGAACCGTTCGTAGATGTCGCGGCCGCCGTGGAACATCACCGCCGCGATCCACAGCTGCAGCGCCGGATCGAACGCGTTGTAGCCCTCCGAGCGCACCGGCCCGTGGGCACGGTTGACGAACCGCACGACCCGCCGGCGCTCCTCCTCGTCACCGAACGCCACGAGGAAGATGTACGCGCTCGTGTTGCGGAAGCGTGTGATCGGGTCGGTCAGCGCCTTGCTGTGTTCCACCACACCGTGCCCCACCGGGGGCAGCGCGATCTCCATGAGGAAACGTCGCGGTGAGCTGAGAAGGAACACTGCTTCACCAACCACACCCCGAACGGTGGGTTCCGGCCGTCGGCTCATCATGGACACGAGAATGAATGTCCAGATCATCGGTGTCAAGGCGAGGTCCGACCGAGCGGTCCCGAAGGTCGGACCCCCGAGCGGATGGAGAGAATCCTTCTTAACTTCCCGGCCCTTGCCGGGATCGCGGACCGGCTTCCCTGGTTCCCCGCCGGGCCGTCGATGTGGGCGGATTCTCGCCCGAAGAGGCCGTTCTGCGCAGGTCCGCAGCGTAATGTCCCCTGAGCAATACAAGTGTTCTGTACTTTTCCGCGTCCGTCGTGACGCGTTCAATCAGGAGTGTTTTCGTGACCCAACCTTCGTCCGCGCATGCGGCGAAAGTCATCGCCGTCACGGTGGCGGCGGCCGTGGGCGGCTTCCTGTTCGGTTTCGACAGTTCGGTCATCAACGGTGCAGTCGATTCCATCCAGGGCGATTTCGGTCTCAGTTCGTTCGTGACGGGTTTCGCGGTGGCGATCGCCCTGCTCGGGTGCGCGGTCGGTGCGTGGTTCGCCGGCCGGCTCGCCGACCGCTGGGGCCGCCGCCGGGTGATGATGCTCGGCTCGGTGCTGTTCGTCGTGTCGTCGATCGGGTCGGGCCTGGCCGTCGGTGTCCCGGACCTGATGCTGTGGCGCGTCCTCGGCGGTCTCGGCATCGGTATCGCCTCGGTGATCGCCCCCACCTACATCTCGGAGATCGCCCCCGCCCGTTACCGCGGCGCGCTCGCGTCGCTGCAGCAGCTCGCCATCACGCTCGGTATCTTCGCGGCTCTGCTGTCCGACGCGATCCTGCAGAACGCCGCGGGCGGCGCCTCCAACGAGTTGTGGTGGAATCTCGAGGCCTGGCGCTGGATGTTCATCGTCGGTGTCGTCCCGGCGGTCGTCTACGGTGTGCTCGCGCTGATGATCCCCGAGTCGCCGCGTTATCTCGTCGGTCAGGATCTCGACGAGGAGGCCGCCGAGATCCTCGCGAACGTCACCGGTGAGCTGCGCCCGAACGAGCGGGTGCAGGAGATCAAGCTGACGCTGCGCCGCGAGTCCAACGCCTCCTTCGGCGACATCCGCGGCCCGGTGTTCGGTCTGCAGCCGCTGGTGTGGGTCGGCATCACCATGGCGATCTTCCAGCAGTTCGTGGGTATCAACGCGATCTTCTACTACTCGACGACCCTGTGGAAGTCGGTCGGCTTCACCGAGAACCAGTCGTTCACGACCTCGGTGATCACCGCGGTCATCAACGTCGTCATGACCTTCGTGGCGATCCTGTTCGTCGACAAGCTCGGTCGCCGTCCGCTGCTGATGACCGGCTCGCTCGGTATGTTCGTGAGCCTGCTGCTCGCGGCGATCGCCTTCTCCCAGGCCACGGGCAGCGGGGACGACATCGAACTGCCCGCCCCGTGGGGTGCCCTGGCCCTCGTCGGCGCGAACGTCTTCGTGATCTTCTTCGCCGCCACCTGGGGCCCGATCATGTGGGTGATGCTCGGCGAGATGTTCCCGAACCGTATGCGCGCGGTGGCCCTGGGCATCAGCACGGCCGCGAACTGGATCGCGAACTTCACGGTCACGCTGGCGTTCCCGCCGTTGACCTCCACGCTGGGTCTGTGGGTCCTCTACGGCCTCTTCGCGTTCTTCGCGCTGTTGTCGTTCTTCTTCGTCAAGGCGCGGATCCCCGAGACCAAGGGCATGGAACTCGAGGAGATGCACTCCTGACGGACGGTTCCCGTCCGTCCGACGGCGACGGCCGTCGAGGTCCACAACGAGCGAAGGCCGCGCACCGGTTCGGTGCGCGGCCTTCGTTCGTTCCGAGTCCTGTGGTGAGCGGATCCCTGTGATGGATCCGTTCAGCCCGCTTCGCGGTCGGTCTGCTCGACGGCCGAGGGAGCCGCACCGGCGACGGGGGTGTCGTCCAGGCCGGCCACCCAGCCGGTGATCTGCCGGGCGACGTCCTGCGCGGTCAGGCCGAGTTCGGCGTGGATCTCGCTGCGCGAGGCGTGGTCGAGGAACCGCTGCGGGACACCGAGATCGCGGGTGGGCACGTCGACGTCGTGACGGCGCAGCGCCGACGACACGGCGGAACCGATGCCGCCGTGCACACCGCTGTCCTCGACGGTGACGACGAGCCGGAAGTCGCGGGCGAGGTCGACGACCGCGTCGGGCACGGGCAGCACCCAGCGCGGGTCGACGACGGCCGCGTCGATGCCCTGCCGGGACAGCCGCTCGGCGACGTCCAGCGCGAGGGACGCGAACGCGCCGACCGCGACGATCAGCACGTCGCCGCGCCGGTCCTTCGGCATGCGCAGCACGTCGACCGTGCCGTCGATGCGTTCGACGGCCGGGATGTCGTCGCCCACGGCGCCCTTGGGGAAACGCAGCACGGTGGGGCCGTCGGAGACGGCGAGAGCCTCGCCCAGTTCCTCCCGCAGCGTCGCGGCGTCGCGCGGGGCCGCCGCGCGCAGGCCGGGCACGATGCCGAGCAGCGACAGGTCCCACATGCCGTTGTGGCTGGCCCCGTCGGAGCCGGTGATGCCGGCGCGGTCGAGCACGATGGTGACGGGCTGCTTCAGCAGCGCGACGTCCATCAGCAACTGGTCGAAGGCACGGTTGAGGAAGGTCGAGTAGACCGCGACCACCGGGTGCAGCCCGCCCAGGGCCAGGCCCGCGGCGGAGGTGACGGCGTGCTGCTCGGCGATGCCGACATCGAAGGTGCGGTCGGGGAAGCGCTCACCGAACTTCGCCAGGCCGGTGGGGCCGGGCATCGCGGCGGTGATCGCCACGAGGTCCTCGCGCTGTTCGCCGAGGGCGATGAGTTCGTCGGCGAACACCGACGTCCAGTCCGGGGCGGAGGACGACGACTTCGACCGCCCGGTGCGGGGATCCATGATGCCGGTGGCGTGCATCTGGTCGGCGAGGTGGTTCTCGGCGGGGGCGTAGCCGGCGCCCTTGCGGGTGACGGCGTGGACGAGCACCGGGCCGCCGTACGCCTTGGCGCGGCGCAGCGCGGACTCCATCGCCTGCTCGTCGTGCCCGTCGACCGGTCCGAGGTACTTGATGCCGAGGTCGGTGAACAGCACCTGGGGACTGACCGCGTCCTTGACCCCTGCCTTCATGCCGTGCAGGACGGAGTAGGCCACCGAGCCCACCCACGGCAGGCGCTTGACGAAACGGCGGCTGTTGTCGAGGACCTTCTCGTAGCCGGGGCGCAGCCGCAGTGCCGCGAGGTGGTCGGCGAGACCGCCGATGGTGGGGGCGTAGGAGCGTCCGTTGTCGTTGACGACGATCACCAGCGACCGGTCCTTGCCGGCGGCGATGTTGTTGAGGGCCTCCCAGCACATGCCGCCGGTCAGCGCGCCGTCGCCGACGACCGCGACGACCGTGCGGTCCGACTCACCGGTGAGCTTGTAGGCCTTGGCGAGACCGTCCGCGTAGGACAACGCGGCCGAGGCGTGCGACGACTCGATCCAGTCGTGTTCGCTCTCCGCACGGCTGGGATAGCCGGACAGGCCGCCCTTCTGGCGCAGGGTGTCGAACTCGTCGCGGCGACCCGTGAGGATCTTGTGGACGTAGGCCTGATGGCCGGTGTCGAACAGGATCGGGTCGCGCGGTGAGTCGAAGACCCGGTGCAGGGCGATCGTCAGTTCGACCACACCGAGATTGGGCCCGAGGTGGCCTCCGGTCGCCGCCACTTTCTGGACGAGAAATTCGCGGATCTCCCCCGCGAGCTCGGTGAGCTCCACGGGGGAGAGCCGACGCAGATCGTCGGGCGACTGGATGCTGGACAGAACACCCAACTGGACTAGCTCCCTCCGGCTCGTACCTCGCGCGAGTCGCGCGAGCAGTTTCCTCAGTCTACGGAGCGCCGGAGCGGGGCGATCCTTCGTATCGCTCCCGTGAACGACGCCACATCGGGGTCAGCGACGAACCGGATAACCCGCCGTGAGCCGTGTCACCCCTGCGAGGGGACGTCGGCCCGATCGGTTGCCGGCTTCTCCTCGACGAGGTCGATGGTGGTACGCAACGCCCGGTTGGGAATCAGCACCACTGCTATCAGAGTAACCACAGCGAAGGCGGCGGCCACCAGGAAGAGGGTGCCGGTCGCATCGCCGTAGGCGTACCGGATGACCTCCGCCACAGGGGCGGGCAGCGCGGACATGTCGAGACCGCCGGTGGAGCCACCCGAGGAGGTGTCGATGCCGAGCTTCGCCAGGCCCTCGGCGGACAGGGTCGTGACGCGGCTGGCCAGGATGGAGCCGAGCACCGACACGCCGATCGCGCCGCCGAAGGTACGGAAGAACGCGACGGAGCTGCTGGCCGCGCCGATGTTGCGCACGCTGACGGTGTTCTGCACGGCGAGCACGAGATTCTGCATGAGCATGCCGGTGCCGAGGCCGACGATGGCGATGTAGAGGCCGATCACCCACATGGAGGTGAGGTGGTCGAGGCTGCCGAGCAGACCGAAGCCGATCAGCTGCAGCACGGCGCCGCCGATGAGGAAGCCCTTCCACTTGCCGAAGCGGGTGATGAGCTGGCCCGAGAGCATCGACGAGACGAGGGTGCCGGCGACCATCGGGATGGTGAGCAGGCCCGCGGCCGTGGGGCTGTAGCCGCGCGCGGTCTGGAAGTACTGCGTGAGGAAGGTCGTGGCACCGAACAGGCCGATACCGACGGCGACGGACGCGATGATCGCCAGCCCGGTGGTGCGCTCGGTGACGATCTTCAGCGGGATGATCGGGTCGGCGACCTTGGATTCGACGATCAGGGTGGCGACGAGCAGGACGACACCGGCGCCGACGTAGAGGGCGGACTCGGTGGAGATCCACTCGTAGTAGCCGTCCTTGCCGGCGAACGACACCCAGATCAGCAGCACGCTCACGGCGGCGGTGATGAGGGTCGCGCCGAACCAGTCGATGCTGACGTCGTCCTTGCGGACGGTCGCGATGTGCAGGGTGCGCTGCAGCAGGACGAGCGCCACCACGGCGATCGGGACGCAGACGTAGAAGCACCAGCGCCAGCCGAGCGTGTCGACGATGACACCGCCGAGCACGGGTCCGCCGGACATGGCCACGGCCATGACCGCGCCCATGTAGCCGGAGTACCGACCGCGCGCGCGGGGCGGGATGATGCTGCCGATGATGGCCACGACGAGCGCGGTCAGGCCACCCATGCCGATGCCCTGGATCACGCGGGCGACGAGCAGGATCGGCACGTTGTGGGCGACACCGGCCAGCACGGATCCGGCGACGAAGATCAGGATGCCGAGCTGGACGAGCAGCTTCTTGTTGAACAGGTCGGCGAACTTGCCCCAGATGGGGGTCGAGGCCGCGTTGGCGAGCAGCGCCGTGGTGATGACCCAGGCGTACTGGGTCTGGGTGCCGTTCAGGTCGGCGATGATCGTCGGCAGGGCCGTCGAGACGATCGTGCTGCTCAGCAGCGCGGTGAAGAGGGCCGCGAGCAGACCCGAGAGCACCGCGAGGATCTCGCGGTGCGTCATCTGCTCCTCGTCCGCGGGAGCGGCGGGCTGCGAGCCCGATCCGGAGACTGTGGTCATGAATTGGTCCTTCGGGTATCGATGACGAGCGGAGCCAGCGACGCGGTGAGCCGCTCGAGGGTCGTGATGGCGTCGGCGATCTCGCCGGCGTTCCAGTCCTCGAGTTCGGCGGAGAGCCGTTCGGTCCGGCGTTTCTTCACGAGCTCGAGGATCTCGATGCCCGCGACCGAACAGCTCACCCGGTGAGCGCGGCGGTCGTCGGGATCGGGATGCCGGTCCACGAGGCCCCGCTCGACGAGTTCGGCGATCTGTCTGCTGAGCGACGACTGGCTGACGCACATCTCCACGGCGAGCTCGCTGGGGCGGCACTCCCCCATCCGTGCGAGCACGAACAGCACCGCGACGAGTGCTGGGGGAAGCACGTCGGTGTCGTGGTGCACGAGGGCACCACGCAGTGTGCGGCCGAACAGGAAGATGGCGTCGGCGAGTTCGTTGGCCCGGGACTTGTCCGGCACCGCGCACCTCCGACCGACGAAAACTAATTGATTACGTCATGCAACGATAACAGTTGTTTGCGGACCGCAAGCACTCGTAGGACGCAATTCACACCGGCGATTCATCCCCACCGAGGCGTCGCGCCCGGCACCGCGCGACGCCCCCGCCCGGCTTCAGCGGGTGAACAGCGCGATGCACTCCACGTGGTGGGTGGACGGGAACGCCGCGAAGGCCCGCACGTCCGCCAGCTCGAATCCGTGATCGCGGTACAGGCCCACGTCCCGACCGAAGGACGCCGGATCGCACCCCACGTGCACCACCCGGCGCGGTCCGGCCTCGGCGACCGCCTCGACCACCTCGCGGCCCGCACCGGCCCGCGGCGGATCGAGGACGACCACCTCGGGGGCGGGCAGGTCCGCGATCACCCGCTCCACCCGGCCGTGCCGGAACGACACCTGCTCGAGATCGGCGAGCGCCTCGGCACCGTCGTCGACGGCCATCCGGGAGGATTCCACCGACACCACGCGTCCGCGGGGTCCGACCTGCCCGGCGAGGGTCGCCGCGAAGACACCGACGCCACCGTAGAGATCCCACGCCGTCGCCCCCTCGGAGGCCTGGGCCCACTCGCCCACCACCTTCGAGTACAGCCCGGCCGCCCCACGGTGCGCCTGCCAGAACCCCGTCGCGGACAGCCGCCACTCCCGGTCGCCGACCCGCTCGACCACCCGGCCTGAGCCCTCGACGACCTTCTCCGGCCGCGGTGCGCTCGCCGCGGCACGCCGCGCGGCCGCGCCCCGCCGGCCCTGCCGCCGCGCGCCCCCGGACAGGACGGGCGGGGCGATCTCCACGACGTGCCGCTCACCGTCGGCGTCGAGCACGACCTGCAGTTCCGCGCCCGGCTGCCACACGCGGTCGGCCAGGCCGATGTAGGCGCGCGGATCGATCTGCGGGCAGGCCAGTTCCGGCACCACCTCGTTGCTGCGGTAGCGCCGGTAGCCCGGGTTGCCCACGACGTCCACGGCGAGCCGCACCCGGGTGCGCCAGAGGGTGCCGTTCGAGGCGCCACCGGGCACCTCCTCGACCTCCACCTCGCGTTCCACTCCGCCGAGGCGGCGCAGCTGCTCGGCCACCACCGCCCCCGTGAACCGCCGCTGCGCCTCGACCGTCATGTGCGACAGGTCGCAGCAGCCCGCGCCCTCCGGACCGGAGATCGGGCAGACCGGGTCGACGCGGTCCGGCGAGGCCTCGAGCACGTCGACCACGTCGGCGAAGCAGAACGACCCGCCGCGATCCTCGGTGACGCGGGCGAACACCCTCTCCCCCGGCACACCGTGCCGGACGAACACGACCCGTCCCTCGTACCGGGCGACGCAGGCACCGCCGTGGGCGGGATTGCCCAGCATCACCTCGATCCTCCGTCCGGACCAATCCGTGCGCGGATGCGCGTGACGATTCACCGCGGTTCCTCCTCGTTGTCGAACTCTTGTCGCCGTGCGTCCGGCATACCCTCGCGCGTGCCCTCGGGGACCCCACCCCGATCGGCGGGCACCTGCGCCGACGAACGCAGCTGCCACGGCACGCTGGTCACCATCACCCCCGGCTGGAAGAGGAGTCGGCTCTTGAGCCTCAGTGCGCTCTGATTGTGCAGGAGCTGTTCCCACCAGTGCCCCACGACGTACTCCGGAATGAAGACGGTGACCACGTCGCGGGGGGAATCCCGCCGGATCCGCCGCACGTAGTCGAGCACCGGCCGGGTGATCTCCCGGTAGGGCGACTCGACGACCTTCAGCGGCACCGTCAGGTCGCTGTCCTCCCATTCGCGCACCAGGCGGCGCGTGGCCTCGTCGTCGACGTTGACGGTGATCGCCTCGAGCACGTCGGGGCGGGTCGCACGGGCGTAGGCGAGCGCGCGCATGGTGGGCAGGTGCAGCGTCGAGACCAGCACGATCGAGTGGGTGCGGCTCGGCAGCACGCCGTCCCATTCGGCGCTCTCGAGTTCCGCCGCGACCGAGTCGTAGTGGCGGCGGATGGACTTCATCACCCCGAACGCCACGACCATCGCCGCCACCGCGATCCACGCGCCGACGGTGAACTTGCCGATCAGGACGACGAGCAGCACCGTCGCGGTGGACACGAGACCGACGGCGTTGATCGTGCGCGAGCGCTGCATCCGGCGGCGGGTGACCGGGTCCTTCTCGGTGCCCAGTTCCCGGGTCCAGTGCCGCACCATCCCGGCCTGGCCGAGGCTGAAGGCGACGAACACACCCACGATGTACAGCTGGATCAGCGCGGTGACCTCGGCACGGAACACCCACACGAACACGATGGCGAGACCGGCGAGGAACAGGATGCCGTTGCTGAACGCCAGGCGATCACCGCGCGTGTGGAACTGCCGCGGCAGGTAGCGGTTGCGTGCCAGTACCGAGCCGAGCGTCGGGAAACCGTTGAAGGCGGTGTTGGCCGCCAGGACCAGGATCACGGCGGTGAGCACCATCAGCAGGACGAACCCGCCGGGCACGCCGCCGAGGATCGTCTCGGCGAGCTGCCCGAGCAGGGTCTTCTGCTCGTATCCCTCGGGGGCGCCGCGCAGCTGGGTCTGCGGATGCTCGGCGACCACCACACCGAGGCGGTCGGCGAGGAAGACCACCCCGAGGAACAGGGCGACGGCGAGAGCGCCGAGCACCGCCAGTGTGGTCGCCGCATTGCGGGCCTTGGGCTTGCGGAAGGCCGGCACCCCGGTGCCGATCGCCTCGACACCGGTCAGGGCCGCGCATCCCGACGAGAACGCGCGGGCCAGCAGGACGACGAACGCCACGGCCGTCAGGTCGGACTGCTCGGCGACGAGTTCGAATCCGGCCGACTCGGCGCGCAGCTCGTCACCGAGGACGACCACCCGGAACAGGCCCCATCCGAGCATTCCCATCATGGCCGCGAGGAACAGGTAGACGGGCACCGCGAACGCGATCCCGGACTCGCGGCGCAGACCCCGCAGGTTGATACCGGTCAGCAGCACGATCGCCGCGAGCGCGAACAGCACCTTGTGCTGGGCGACGAACGGGACCGCCGAGCCGATGTTCGCGGCGGCGGAGGAGATCGACACGGCCACGGTGAGGACGTAGTCGACCAGCAGGGCACTGCCCACCGTCAGACCGGCCGTCTCCCCCAGATTCTTCGTCGCGACCTCGTAGTCGCCGCCCCCGGAGGGATAGGCCCGCACCGTCTGCCGGTAGCTGGCGACGACGATGACGAGGACGATCGCGACGGCGACCCCGATCCACGGCGAGAACGCGTAGGCCGACAGGCCGGCGACGGACAGAACGAGGAAGATCTCCTCGGGCGCGTAGGCGATCGAGGACAGCGCGTCCGAGGCGAAGATCGGCAGCGCGGTGCGCTTGGGCAGCAGTTCGTGCCCGAGAGTGTCGCTGCGGAAGGGCCGACCCAGGAGGAGCCGCTTCGTCGCGGTGGAAAGCTTGGACACGCGCAAAGCCTATGCGGTCGCGGCCCCTCGGTACCCGATCGGACACCGATACGGCCTTCCGGCGGGGTGGATGTCGGTCCGGAACACCGCCCGGACGTGCAGGCGGTACCGTTCGATCGGCGGGCCGTACTCGGCCCGCCGCGAAGTCTGTCGACCTGAACGGAGTCCGTGGGTGTACGTGGTGGTGATGGGGTGTGGCCGGGTCGGTGCGGCCGTGGCCGGGGCCCTCGTCCGGCTCGGCCACGAGGTGACGGTCATCGACCGGGACGAGAGCGCGTTCGCGCGCCTCGGCGACGACTTCCCCGGCCGGACCGTGCTGGGCATGGGTTTCGACCGCGAGGTGCTGATCTCGGCGGAGATCGAGCGCGCCGACGCGTTCGCGGCGGTGTCCTCCGGCGACAACTCGAACATCATCTCGGCGCGGGTCGCGCGGGAGAACTTCGGGGTCGAGCGGGTCGTCGCGCGCATCTACGACGAGAAGCGCGCCGCGGCGTACGAGCGTCTCGGCATCCCCACGGTCGCGACCGTGCCGTGGACCACCGACCGGTTCCTGCACGCGCTCACCCGCGACAGCGAGACCGCGCGGTGGCGTGATCCCACAGGGTCGGTCGCGATCGCCGAGGTCGTCGTGCACGAAGGGTGGGTCGGCCGGCGGGTGACCGAGCTCGAGGAGGCCATCGGCGCCCGGGTGGCGTTCCTGATCCGGTTCGGTACGGGTCTCCTGCCTGACCGCAAGACCGTGATCCAGGCCGAGGACAGCGTGTACATCGCGGCGGTGTCGGGATCGGTGGCCGAGGCGATCACACTGGCCGAGAACGCACCGGTGGACGAGGAGTGACCGGCCCGGTACGTCCGCCGTCGAGCGAGAGGAAGCGTGGATGAAGGTGGCCATCGCGGGTGCGGGCGCCGTGGGGCGTTCGATTGCCCGGGAACTGCTGCGCAACGCGCACGAGGTGATGCTGATCGAGCGGAAGCCCGAGCACGTCGAGCCGGACGCGATCCCGGGGGCGACCTGGGTGCACGCCGACGCCTGCGAGCTGAGCTCGCTCGAGTCCACCGGTCTCGAACAGTGCGACGTGGTGATCGCGGCGACCGGTGACGACAAGGCCAATCTCGTACTGAGCCTGCTGGCGACGACCGAGTTCGGTGTCCCCCGGGTGGTGGCGCGGGTCAACGATCCGCGCAACGAATGGCTCTTCGACGAGTCGTGGGGCGTGGACGTCGCCGTGTCCACCCCGCGGATGCTCGCAGCACTGGTGGAGGAGGCCGTCACTGTCGGCGACCTGGTGCGGCTGATGACGCTGCGCAAGGGTGCGAACCTCGTGGAAGTGACCCTGCCGGACACCACCGCGCTGGCCGGCAAGCCGGTGCGGAAGCTGGAGCTGCCCCGGGACGTCGCGCTGGTGACGATCCTGCGCGGTGGGCGCGTGATCGTGCCGCAGCCGGACGACCCGCTCGAGGGCGGCGACGAACTGCTGTTCGTCGCGGCGGAGGAGGTCGAAGACGAGTTGCGCCGGGCGGTGAACCGTTAGTCGGTGAACCGCCGGTGGCGGGCCACCGTGTCACCATCGGCCGCCATGTCACCATCGGCCGCTGTGTCTTCCCCGGTCTCGTCCGGGCTGCGGGCGGGCGGCGGCTCGACGATCCGGTCGGCGCGGCGCACCGCCCAGAGCGTGACGAGCAGTGCCACCGCGGTCAGGGGCCAGCCCATGCCGATGCGGGCGGCCGCGAGCCAGCCCGTCCGGTCGGCGTCGTAGAGGTGGTTCTGCACGAGATAGCGGGCGATGAACACCAGCGCCCACACGACGGTCGCGACGTCGTAGGCGCGCACCGCCGTCGGGTGCGACCGCCAGCGCGAGCCCTGCCCGTTGAGCATCCCCCAGATCACGCCCACGAGGGGCCGGCGGACCAGCACCGACAGTACGAACGCGCCGCCGTAGACCAGGCTGGCGTAGATGCCGAACAGGAAGTAACCCTTTGCGTCGCCGGTGCGGTGGGCGATGAAGGCGCAGAGCGCAACACCGAAGAAACCGGAGATCGCGGGCTGGATGGGGGTACGTCGGATCAGGCGCCAGACCAGCACCCCGAACGCGACGGCCAGGGCCGCCCAGATCGCGACGGTCAGTCCCCACACGCTGTTGACGGGAACGAAGACGAGCACCGGCAGTGTCGAATAGATCAACCCGCCGAGGCCGCCGAGTTGTTCGAGCATCGTCTGCTGGTTGCTGTCGCTCACCATACGAGGGTGCCACATCCCCCGGGAGGGGTGGACACGGCCGACACGGCGGTCAGGCCGGGTCGCGCAGTTCGTAGTAGGGGTTGTAGATCACCTTGCGACCGTCGCGCTCCCCCACCCGGCCCCGCACCGTGAGGGTGCGGCCGGGTTCGATGCCCGGGATGCGGCGGCGGCCGATCCACACGAGCTGGATCGAGTCGGTGCCGTCGAAGAATTCGGCCTCGACCACGGCGGCGGCGGCCCGCGAGCCGGACTCCACGCTGCGGAGCCGCCCGAACATGGTCACTTCCTGACCGCGAGTGCACCGGACCACGGGTAGCGCGCCCGTCGAGCTCGACGATTCGGCCATCTCCTCGGCGTCGAGTTCCTCGATGTCCTCGGTCAACCGCCGGGTGAGCCGACGCAGATAGCCGGCCGGGGAAGGCATAGCACGCTCCTGTACTGAAGGGGGGCACGCAGAGCGTGCCCCCGAAACGTCTTCGATCGCCACTGTAGACCCAATTCCGGCGAATACAAGCCGCGGCGGACGGCACCCCCGCGGTGACCGGCCGCCGGTGGGGTCGGGCAGGATCGTCCCCATGACCGACACTCCAGCGACGTCCGGTCCGGCGCCGGTGGCCGCGCGGACCGCGGTCCTGCTACCCGGCACGGGTTCCGACGCGGTGTTCGCGGAGAAGGCGTTCGGCGCCGAGGCACGCCGGCGCGGCCTCGTGCCCGTGGCGGTGGACCCGGATCCGCGGGCCGTGGTGGACAGCTATCTGGCCGCCCTGGGCCGGGCCGCCGCGGACGGGCCGATCGTCGTCGGTGGCGTGTCCATCGGGGCGGCGGTCGCGCTGCGGTGGGCCTTCGACCATCCGGAACGGGTGGTGGGCGTGCTCGCCGCCCTGCCCGCCTGGACCGGGAGCCCGGACGACGCTCCGGCCGCGGCGAGTGCCCGCTGGACGGCGTCCGAACTCCGGGCCCACGGGCTGGAGGCGGTGACGGGGGCGATGACGGCGTCGAGCCCGGCCTGGCTTGCCGGGGAACTGGGCCGGTCGTGGCGGGCGCAGTGGCCCGACCTGCCGTCGGCCCTCGACGAGGCCGCCCGGTACCGCGCGCTCGACGTCGAGGACCTGCGCGGCGTCACCGTTCCGGTGGGCATCACCGCCGCGGTGGACGACGCGGTCCATCCGCTCGGGGTCGGACAGCAGTGGGCACGGGAGATCCCGCGGGCCCGGCTGGAGACGGTCACCCTCGACCGGATCGGCGAGGATCCCGGGATCCTCGGGGTCCGCTGTTTCGCCGCGCTGGACGAAGCCGCCCGAGCGGCAGCGCTGGACGAGGCCGCCCGAGCGGCGGGCCCGATCCCGTAGGCGAGCGTCCTGTGGACGGCTAGAAGCCGAGCTGCTGCATCGCCGAACCGGATTCGCCGCGGCGCGGCGGGGTCTGCTGCTGCGGCTGCGCGGGAGCCGGCGCGCCCTGCGGCTGACCCGCCGGAGCGGCCTGCCCCGCCTGTGCGGCCTGCTGCCGGGCCGCGAGCTGCTGCTGTTGCGCGGCGGCGAGCTGCTGGGCCAGTACCGCGGGCAGCACGACGGGCAGCGGTGTGCGCACCGGGTGCGGATCGGAGCCGCGGCGCACCACGGTCTGCGCGACCACCGAGCGGGCGACGGCGACGAGTTCGGAACCGGCGTCGGCGTTCCCGGACGGTGCAGCCACGACGCAGCGGAGCATCCACCGATAGCCGTCGACGCCGATGAAACGCAGGTCCGCGTTCGCGGTCTTCCCGTGCAGCTCGCGACCCCACGGGCCCTCCTCGATGCTGACGGTGGCCTTGTCGTTGCGCAGCGACTCGGCGAGCTCACCGGCGACCTCGCGCCACTGCCCCGGCGACTTGGGAGCCGCGTAGGCGGAGACGGTGATGCGGCCGTGCTGCGTCACCAGGTGCACGTTCTGCGGGGCGCCGTTCGGTGCCATCTCGACCTGGATCTGCCCGCCGGGCGGGATCGGAAGGAGAACGGAACCGAGGTCCAGGCGGGAGGCGGTGGCCGCTTCCTCACCGACCTCGTCGATGTCGTAGGGGCCCTCCTCGGGCGGGGTGGGAGCGGAGTCGTCGGCGGTGGTGTCGACCTCGTCGATCGCGGCGTCGGCCGCGGTGACGTCGGACCCACGGTTCTTGCGGCGTCGTCCGAACATGTCAGGAACCTTCCTTCACGAGGCCGGCGTGCCCACCGCTCGACCCGTAGCCTCCGGCGCCGCGCGCGGTCTCGTCGAGTTCGTCGACCTCGACGAAGTCGACCAGTTCGACCCGTTGCACGAGCAGCTGGGCGATGCGGTCACCACGACGGAGTTCGATGGAGTTCTCGGTGTCGTGGTTGATCAGGCACACCTTGATCTCTCCACGGTAGCCCGCGTCCACGGTGCCGGGCGTGTTCACCACGGACAGGCCGAACTTCGCGGCCAGACCCGAGCGCGGATGGATGAGACCCACCGTGCCCAGGGGCAACGCGACCGCGATGCCGGTGCCGACGAGCGCTCGCTCCCCCGGCCGGAGGGTCACGTCCACGGTGGTGCACAGGTCCACGCCGGCATCGCCCTCGTGGGCGCGCGTGGGTACGGGAATGCCCGGGTCGAGACGACGCAGCGGGATCGGGGGAAGATCGGTCACGTGGACCGAGACTACTCCGCGGAGACGGGCCACCCGGTGCAGGCGACTATCCTTACGGTGTGTCTCGATCCTCGCACTCCCGGCCGGAAGCCCCCGCGGCCGCCGGTACCCCGACGTTCTCCGAGCGGATGTGGGTGCCCTGGTGGTGGTGGCCCCTCGGTCTGGGTGTCGCCGCACTGCTCGCCGCCGAACTCCACATGGGAGCGCCGGGCCTGTACGCGTGGCTGCCCTACGTGATCCTGTTGCCCCTGCCCGTCTGGGTGCTGTTCCGCATGTCCCGCAGCAAGGTGGAGGTGGTCGACGGCGAGCTGGTCGTGGGCCGTGCGCACCTGCCCGTCGGCGTGGTCTCGCGCGGTGTGGTGGTCCCGGCCTCTGCGAAGAGCGCCGCGATGGGCCGGCAGCTCGATCCGGCGGCCTTCGTGCAGCACCGCCCGTGGGTGAAGACCATGGCGCTGATCGTGCTCGACGATCCCGACGATCCCACGCCGTACTGGCTGATCAGCACGCGGCATCCCGCGGAGCTGCTCACCGCACTGGGCTGTGATCCCGCCCGGGGCTGACATCCCGTTCGCAGCGATCCTGCTGCTGGCACACGTGAGAACGACCGACCGGGTGCCGCGGCCCAGCCGCGGTCACCCGGTCGTCTCGTTCCGTCGGGGTGTGTTCCCCGCTCGCCGTCAGGCCGCGCAGTCGCGGCAGATCAGCACCCCGTTCTCGTCGCTCGCGAGCCGGCTCCGGTGATGGACCAGGAAGCAGCTCGAGCACGTGAACTCGTCGGCCTGCTTGGGAACGACACGCACCGACAGTTCTTCTCCGGACAGGTCCGCACCGGGCAGCTCGAAGGACTCGGCGGTATCCGATTCGTCGACGTCCACGACCGCGGACTGCGCCTCGTTGCGCCGCGCCTTCAGTTCCTCGAGTGAGTCCTCCGACACATCGTCGCTGTCGGTCCGCCGCGGTGCGTCGTAGTCAGTCGCCATTTCCCTTACCTTCTAGTACTCGTGCTGATGGCCGGCCGGGACACGGAACGGTGCTCCCGGCCAGGGCAACGCACGACCGTCCGATGGAGTTCCCGACGGGTGTGCCACCTCCCGGGGCATACCCGAATTCACTCGTTTTGTGTGCCATGTCGTTGCTTCTTCTTCGACTCGGCCGCCGAACAATAGCCGACGCCGCGAGCGGATATGCAATCGATCCGCGAAAACGTCGAAAATTGTCCGCCAATCGTCATCAACACCACAACGACTCGTGACATTTCCTGCCCGCCACCGTTCCGCCACCGGCGGTGCAGACCTCTACAGTGAGTGCGACGATCCGTGGGACACGACGACGAGAGGCAGGGCCACGTGGTTTCCCTGATCACCGAAGGCAGCGCAACCGACGACCACGGCCGGCCGTTCCCCCGGCGCCGTGTCGTCCCGGCCGCCGCGGCGGGTGCGGTGCTCGCGGCGATCACCCTCGTCGTGTGGATCTCGGTGTTCAGCGCCTCCGAGCCCACCACCACGACGCTCGCGTGCAACGCGCCCCCGGCCACCGCGTCCGACCCGGACGGCCCCCAGCCGGCCCCGCTCGGCGACGTCGTCGACCGCTCCACGCTGCTCGAGGTCGATCCCGCGCCTCTGGCGAACACGCGGGTGCGCGTCTACAACGGCAACGGCGAACGCGGCCAGGCCAGCCACGTCGCCGCCCAGCTGAGCGACTACGGCTTCTCCAACCCTCCCGACGTCCAGGCCGGCAACGACCCCGTCTACGTCGACCAGAACCTGCAGTGCCAGGGCCAGATCCGCTTCGGCGAGGCGGGCCGGGCCGCCGCGTCGACGGTGTGGCTGGTCGCCCCCTGCGCCGAACTCGTGCAGGACGGCCGGGAGGACGACACCGTCGACCTCGCGCTGGGGACCTACTTCAAGGACGTCTCCCCCTCCCCCGACGCCGAGGAGGTCCTGCGCGCACTGCGGGAGGTCTCACCGGGCGACTCCGCCCCGCTCGACCTGGATCTGCTCACCGCCGCACGCAGCGCGCGGTGCTGACTCCGCGCCCCGCGCGGTGCTGACTCCGCGCCCCGCGCGGTGCTGACTCCGCGCCCGGGGGTACTCGGGCGTCGCGCCGTGCTCGGGTTCGGAATCACGTTACGAACCGACCATTCCGTTCTGCATCACATTTCCGAGAAAAAGTGAACGCATATTCCGATCCGGGCGAAACCGTCAATTCGGAATTGCGTCGAGTGCGCCGATTTCGTTCAGCAGCGCCTCGAACTCCGCGGCGATCCCCGGCGCCACGGCGAGCGTGATCTCCCCCGCCTCGGCCGATCCGGCGGGCAACCGGATCACGGCACCGGCCTCCGCGGCGATCAGCGAACCCGCCGCCCAGTCCCAGGGGGACAGTCCGTGCTCGTAGTGCGCGTCGACGCGGCCCGCGGCGACCATGCACAGGTCGAGTGCCGCCGCCCCGACCCGCCGGATGTCGCGTACCCGCGGCAGCAGCGCCGCGACCAGTTCCCCCTGACGGGCACGCCGCTGGGTCGAATACGAGAAGCCGGTGGCGACGAGCGCCAGCGCCGGGTCGGTGACCGGATTGCAGCGCAGCGGAATCCGCGCACCGCCCGTCTCGAGGTGCGCGCCGAGTCCCTCCGCGGCCGAGTAGGTGTCTCCCGACGCGATGTCCACCACGGCACCGGCCACCGAGTGCCCGTCGACGCTCGCCGCCACGGACACCGCCGAGGCGGGTAACCCGTAGACGAAGTTCACCGTGCCGTCGATCGGGTCGACCACCCAGGTCACGCCGCCGTCCTTGCCTGCACCGCCGGGCCGGCCGTCGGCCCCGGTCTCCTCCCCGAGGAAGGCGTCCCCGGGCCGGAGCTCGGCCAGCCGCCGCCGGATGAGGTCCTCGCTCTCGGTGTCGGCCAGCGTCACCGGGTCGGTGACCGTCGTCTTGGTCCGCACCGACCCGGACTCCGGGGATCCGGGGGGACCGAACAGTTCCGCCCGCCGGGCACGGACGTGCACGGCCGCTTCGCGGGCGACCGTGACGGCCACCTCGCGCAGCGTGGACAGTTCCGCTTCGGTGAAGGTTCTCTCGCGTCGCACCCGCCCATCCGAACACACGCTCCCGGCTTTCTCCAGTGTGTGCGGCGTCCCTGCACGGCAGACACTATCGTTGCCACACAGCCGCACCAGGCTTCACGGCACAGCCGCACCCGGCTCTGCGGCACAACCGCACCGGCCCGGTCCCATCAGCGAGAGGAAAACTGCCATGGCTCAGGACGTCCCCACGGAGTCACCGGATTCGGCGAATCTCGGATTCGGTGTCGACATCGGGGGCAGCGGCGTCAAGGGCGCCGTGGTGGACCTCGCCACCGGCGAACTCGTCGGTGAGCGCATCAAGCTCCTCACCCCGCAGCCGTCCACTCCCGATGCCGTCGCGGAGACCGTCGCGCAGATCGTCGACCAGGCCGGATGGACCGGTCCCGTGGGCGTGACCCTGCCCAGCGTGGTCACCGGCGGAGTGGCCCGTACGGCCGCGAACATCGACGCCTCGTGGATCGGCACCGACGCCCGCGCCCTGTTCTCGCGGGTCCTCGGAGACCGCGAGGTGTCGGTGCTCAACGACGCCGACGCCGCCGGTATCGCCGAGGACCGGTTCGGTGCCGCCAAGGGCACCGACGGAGTGGTGATCCTGCTGACCTTCGGCACCGGGATCGGTTCGGCGGTCCTGCACAACGGCGTCCTGCTGCCGAACACCGAGTTCGGGCACATGGAGGTCGACGGCAAGGAAGCCGAGCACCGCGCCGCCTCGTCCGTGAAGGAACGCAAGGACCTGTCGTACAAGCAGTGGGCCAAGGAGGTCTCGCGGGTGCTCGAGCGGTTCGAGGCCCTGTTGTGGCCGGATCTGTTCATCGTCGGCGGCGGAATCAGCCGCAAGCACGAGAAGTGGGTGCCGCTGCTCACGAACCGCACACCCGTCGTCCCCGCGGAACTGCGCAACGCGGCGGGAATCGTGGGAGCCGCCTACGCTGCGAAAACAGGTGTCACTCCCTGAGTCCGGCGCATCCGGCCGCCGAGGGATCGTTACAATGGTCCACAGCCGGCCGGAACCGGCCCCCATCCCGACAGACCTCTCCGCCGGAACCACTCTGGCGCGACGCCGCACTACCTCGTCACGAAAGGGCGTACGTGGCAGCCACCGACATCCACACCGCTGATTCCTCCCCCGAATCGGCACCCGTTGCGGACGCTTCGGGCGTCGCCAACGCTGCGGACTCCACGGCAGGCACCGCACCGAGTGCGAAGCCGGCGAAGAAGGCCGCAGCCAAGAAGGCCCCCGCCAAGAAGGCCGCAGCCAAGAAGTCGCCTGCCAAGAAGACCGCTGCGAAGAAGACCGCCAAGAAGGCCGCAGCCAAGAAGTCCACCAAGGCCGCAGGCGCCGGTGAGGACGATTTCGACGCCGCCGACGAGGCCGATCTCGCCGATCTCGACATCTCCGAGGGCGATCTCGCCGTCGAGGAGGTCGTGGTCGAGGACGACGAGCCCAGCGAGAAGGACAAGGCCTCCGGCGACTTCGTCTGGGACGAGGAGGAGTCCGAGGCGCTGCGGCAGGCCCGCAAGGACGCCGAGCTCACCGCCTCGGCCGACTCGGTCCGCGCCTACCTCAAGCAGATCGGCAAGGTCGCCCTCCTCAACGCCGAGGAGGAGGTCGAGCTGGCCAAGCGCATCGAGGCCGGCCTGTACGCGACCCACCTGCTCCAGCAGTACGCGGAGAAGGGCGAGAAGCTCCCTGTCGCGCAGCGCCGTGACCTGAACTGGATCTGCCGCGACGGCAACCGCGCCAAGAACCACCTGCTCGAGGCGAACCTCCGTCTCGTGGTCTCGCTCGCCAAGCGCTACACCGGCCGCGGCATGGCGTTCCTGGACCTCATCCAGGAAGGCAACCTCGGTCTGATCCGCGCGGTCGAGAAGTTCGACTACACCAAGGGTTACAAGTTCTCGACCTATGCCACCTGGTGGATCCGTCAGGCCATCACCCGCGCCATGGCCGACCAGGCCCGCACCATCCGTATCCCGGTGCACATGGTCGAGGTCATCAACAAGCTCGGTCGCATCCAGCGCGAACTCCTCCAGGATCTGGGCCGCGAGCCCACGCCGGAGGAACTCGCCAAGGAAATGGACATCACGCCGGAGAAGGTGCTGGAGATCCAGCAGTACGCGCGTGAGCCCATCTCCCTCGACCAGACCATCGGCGACGAGGGCGACAGCCAGCTCGGCGACTTCATCGAGGACTCCGAGGCGGTCGTGGCCGTCGACGCGGTCTCCTTCACCCTGCTGCAGGACCAGCTGCAGTCGGTGCTCGAGACCCTGTCCGAACGCGAGGCCGGCGTCGTCCGTCTGCGCTTCGGTCTCACCGACGGTCAGCCGCGCACTCTCGACGAGATCGGCCAGGTCTACGGCGTGACGCGTGAGCGCATCCGCCAGATCGAGTCGAAGACCATGTCGAAACTGCGCCACCCGTCGCGGTCGCAGGTGCTGCGCGACTACCTCGACTGACCACGAGTTCGACGAAGGAGGGCCGTCCCCGGCGGGACGGCCCTCCTTCGTTCGTGTGCGGCCCGGGGTTCTCCGGGCCCGTGCTCTACAGCAGGTCGGGTTCCTCGGCCGCGACGTCGGGCTGCCCGGCCCGTCCCGACTGTCGCGACATGACGGCGCGCATCGCCGGTTCGACGAACCGCGCCGCGATCGGGCCCAGCACCGCGGTGATCATCACGTAGGCCGAGGCGAGCGCCGCGAGCCGTTCGTCGACGTGCCCCGAGGCGACGGCGAGACCGGCGATGACGATGGAGAACTCGCCGCGGGCGATGAGCGCGGCCCCGGCGCGGGCGCGGCCCATCACGGCGATCCCGTGCCCGACCGCCGCGAGCCATCCGGTGGCGAACTTGGTGGCCGAGGTGAGCACGGCGAGCAGGATCGCCCATCCGAGCACCGGCGGGATCGCCGTCGGGTCGGTGGTGAGACCGAAGAACACGAAGAAGATCGCCGCGAACAGGTCTCGCAGGGGTTCGAGGACGCGGACGGCGTTGTGTGCGGTCGACCCCGAGATCGCGATGCCGAGCAGGAACGCGCCGACCGCGGCGGAGACCTGCAGGGCGGATGCGACACCCGCGACGAGCAGGGCGGCGCCGAGGAGCTTGAGCAGCAGGGTCTCGCGGTCCGGGCTGTCGAGGACGATCGAGATGTACCGGCCGTACCGGAGCACCAGCACGAGCACCACCGAGACCACACCGAGCGAGATCGCGACGGCCTCGAGCCCACCGATCAGGCTCACGCCGGCGAGCAGCGTCGTCAGCACCGGTAGGTACACCGCCATCGCCAGGTCCTCGAAGACCAGGACCGACAGCACGACCGGCGTCTCCCGGTTGCCGAGGCGGCCGAGATCTCCGAGGACCTTCGCGATGATTCCCGACGAGGAGATGTAGGTGACCCCGGCGAGCACGAACGCCCCGATCGGCCCGAGGCCCAGGATCAGGGCGACCGCGGCACCGGGTGTGGCGTTGAGGGCCAGGTCGATCAGGCCCGCCGCGCGTGAGCGCCGCAGGCCGTTGACGAGTTCCCCGGCCGTGTATTCGAGCCCGAGCAGCAGGAGCAGGAGGACGACGCCGATCTCGCTCGCCAGATGGCTGAACTCGCCGATGTCACCGAGCTGGATGAATCCGCCGTTGCCGAAGCACAGGCCGCCGATCAGGTAGAACGGGATCGGCGACATGCCGAACC
Source organism: Rhodococcus sp. Z13 (assembly GCF_025837095.1). NCBI lineage: Bacteria > Bacillati > Actinomycetota > Actinomycetes > Mycobacteriales > Nocardiaceae > Rhodococcus > Rhodococcus sacchari. Next base: position 1,980,653 of record NZ_CP107551.1, on the reverse strand, counting down.
GGGCCGCGAGACGCCCCAGGACACCGAGCACGAAGAACACCGCGCCCAGTTCGATGAGCGCGAGGGTGGTCGTGTTCATGGCCCCGGCTCAGCCGTTGCGCAGGATCTTGGCGGCGGCGTCGAGGCCTTCCGCGGTCCCGACGACCACCAGGATGTCACCTCCGGTGAGCACGAAGTCCGGCTTGGGGGACGGTTCCACCTGTCCCGCCCGCATCACGGCGACGATCGACGCCCCGGTGCGGGTGCGCAACGCGGTGTCGCCGAGCTGGGCACCGTCGAAGCGCGAGCCCTCGTGGACGTGCAGCTGCCGGGTGAGAACGCCCGGCACGTCGCGGTGCTCGTCCTCGAGCTGGGCGACGAGCTGGGGCGCCCCGAGCAGGTTGCTCAGGGTGGCCGCCTCCTCCACGGTCAGCGGCAGCGAGGCGGCGCAGGCGTCCGGGTCGGTGGCCTTGGAGATGATCAGATCGGTGTGTCCGTCCCGGTGCGTGATCACTCCGATACGGCGACCCGACGCCAGTTCGAAGTCCTTCCGCACGCCGATACCCGGCAGTGGCGTCACGTCGACGTTCATGCCCAGAGACTAACCTCGGGCATTCATGCCGATTGAGCGGAAACCCGTGTCAATCACGAAGAATGATGCTCTGAGCTGGGATAATTCGACTTGCGAAGGTTGAATCAGTCCCAGTTCGAGGAGCACCATTCCGGTGAGCAAGTCTACGTCCCCCTATCCCCACCTGTCCGCATCAGCCACCGGAACCGGCCTCGTGTCGCATGCCGGAGCCGTCCTGCTGCTGCGCACCGCGGAGAAAACCGGACTTGCCACGGCATTGACGACCGAACTCGCACCGTATCGAAAGCCGTTGACCCGACACGATCCCGGCAAGATCGTCCTCGACCTCGCGGTATCCCTCGCACTCGGTGGGGACTGCCTCGCCGACATCGCACAACTGCGCGCTCACCCCGAACTGTTCGGTGCGGTGGCCTCCGACCCGACCGTCTCCCGCCTGATCAGCAGGTTGGCCGCCGACACCGACACCGCACTGGCCGCGATCGACCGGGCCCGCGCCACCGCCCGCTCCCACGCCTGGGCCGCTGCCGGCACATCGGCTCCCGACCATGCCATCGACGAAGCGCATCCGCTGGTCCTCGACATCGATGCCACCCTGGTCACCGCGCATTCCGAGAAGGAACAGGCCGCCCCGACGTTCAAGCGAGGGTTCGGTTTCCATCCGTTGTGCGCGTTCGTCGACCACGGCACCGGCGGTACCGGTGAACCCGTCGCGATGCTGCTGCGGCCGGGTAACTCGGGATCGAACACCGCCTCCGATCACATCACCGTGGTGCAGGACGCACTCGCACAGTTGCCGCTCGACCCGGCATACCGGGTCGGGAAGAAGGTACTGGTCCGTATCGACGGCGCCGGCGGTACCCACCACCTGATCGAGTACCTCACCAAGCGTCGCCTATCGTACTCGATCGGATTCGGGTTGACCGACGCCCACGCCGACGCGATCGATCTGGTTCCGGAACAGGCATGGACCCCGCCTACGACGCCGACGGGCAGGTCCGCGACGGTGCCTGGATCACCGAGATCACCGACCTACTCGACCTGTCCACCTGGCCGAAAGGCATGCGGGTGATCGTCCGGAAGGAGCGCCCACACCCCGGTGCGCAGTTGCGGTTCACCGACCGCGACGGCCTACGCCTGACCGCGTTCGTGACGAACACCCGCCGCGGTCAGCTGCCAGATCTGGAGTTGCGGCATCGGCGACGGGCTCGGTGCGAGGACCGGATCCGGGCAGCGAAAGCCACCGGCTTGCAGAATCTTCCGTTGCACGGTTTCGACCAGAACCGCATCTGGTTGGCGCTCGTGCAACTGGCATGCGAGCTGCTCGCGTGGATGCAGATGCTCGCCTTGACCGAGGTTCCAGCGCGGCGGTGGGAACCGAAACGGCTGCGGCTGCGGTTGCTGTCGATCGCCGGGAAGATCGCCCGGCATGCCCGCCGTGTTCGTCTGCGACTGGCTGCGACAGCTCCGGATGTCGATCTTCTCGTGGCCAGCCTGAACCGGCTCGCAGCGCTACCTGCGCCTGCGTGACCTGCATGTACCAGTTTCATCGAGACGAAAGGACACGATTTCCGGGGCCGTGGACCCCGACGCCACCCGACCGTGTCGGGCAGTCGACCGTGGATGCACGCCGGATCCACGGTTTCCACACCCAATCCGAGACCGCTCAGGCCGGCACGCGGTCCGCGCGAAAGATTGAGGCTAACCCTCCGATGCGTTCTCGGTCGTGGCCGGTACCGCCGGGGCGGCGAAGCGCCCGTCCGCGCCGGGTTCGAAGGTGGTGACGTCCACGACCGCGGCGACGGGAAGCGGCCCGTACAGGTGCGGGAAGCGCATGGACTCGGGGTCTCCCGGCACACCGGGTTCGTAGCGCACCGGGTCGGTCAGCCGCGCGGGGTCGACGTGCAGCAGCAGCAGGTCGGTACGGCCCGCGAACAGGCGGTTGGCCGGCAGGTGCACCTGGTCGGGTGTGGACAGGTGCACGAAACCCTCGGTCTCCAGCGAGGGCGGGGTGACGGCGCCGCTGCCGCGGGCGCTCTCCCAGTCGTCGCGGGAACAGATGTGCAGCAGCGTGGCGGTCATGCCCTCATTGTGCGGTCCGGGACACATCCGGTGGTGTGACGCGCTGCGCTGTGAGCGAACACACTGCGGGACAAAGCAGCACGTCGGACGCCTTTTCGCTGCTCGATGCGTGAAACGCACCACGGCGGGGCACCCAGGGGAACAACACGCGAACGGAAAACGTCTGTCAGAGTAGATCTACCGCGCCACCCCGGTGCGGCGGACCAGACCCCGGCACCCGATATGAGCGGTGGCCAGTTTGGAGGAGTCATGCCCGGTACGTTGACCAGCCCGAAGTTGACCGCTGCAGATCGCTGCGATCGGTGCAATGCTGCCGCTCGTGTCCGCGCCGTCCTTCCGACCGGTGGAGAACTCTTGTTCTGCGGACATCACGCCAACGAACACACCGACCGCCTCCGGGAACTCGGAGCGACGATCGTGAGCGAGTCCGACGCCACCGTGTAGATCCGCCGTCCGGAACCAGTGGTTCCGAGGCCCGAGCCGAACGGGCGACCACCGCGAGGTGGTCGCCCGTTCCGTGTTTCCGGGGCCGCTCACCAGCTGCGCAGCACCGCGATACGGTCGCGCAGCTGCTCGGCGGTCGCCATCGCCGTCGGCGGGCCCCCGCACTGCCGGCGCAGCTCTCCGTGGATCACCCCGTGCGGTTTGCGGGTACGGTGGTGGACCACCGCGACCAGCGAGTTCAGTTCGCGACGCAGCTGCGCGAGGGTGTCCGCCGTCTCCACCCGCTCGACCACCTGCGGCGGGGGTGTCGGCGCCTGCGGTTCCGCCTTCTTCTTGTTCAGCTGCTGTTCCTGCCGCTGACGCAGCAGGGCCCGCATCTGCTCGGCGTCGAGCAGACCCGGGAGGCCGAGATAGTCGGCTTCCTCGTCGGACCCGGCGAAGGTCGCCGTGCCGAAGGAGGACCCGTCGTAGATCACCTGGTCGAGTTCGGCCTCGGCGCCGAGGGAGTGGAAGGCCTTCTCCTCCTCCCCCGGTTCGTCCTTGCGCCGGTTCGCGTCGGCGAGCAGTTCGTCGTCGAAGCCCTCCTTGGGGCGGTGCGGCTTGCCGAGCACGTGGTCGCGCTGCGCCTCGAGCTGGCTGGCGAGCTCGAGCAGCACCGGCACCGACGGCAGGAACACGCTCGCGGTCTCGCCCTTGCGCCGCGACCGCACGAAACGACCGATGGCCTGGGCGAAGAACAACGGGGTCGACGCGCTCGTGGCGTAGACACCCACCGCGAGACGCGGCACGTCGACGCCTTCCGACACCATACGGACGGCGACCATCCAGCGCTGGGTGCCCTCGCTGAACTGCGAGATCCGATCCGATGCCGTCGGGTCGTCGGACAGGACGACCGTGGGGGCCTCCCCGGTGAGGTCCTGGAGGATCTTCGCGTAGGCGCGGGCGGTGGTCTGGTCGGTGGCGATGACGAGACCACCGGCGTCGGGCATGCCACCCGCGCGCAGTTGCTCGAGGCGGGTGTTCGCGGCGCCGAGGACCGCCGGGATCCAGTCGCCCTGGGGATCGAGGGCGGTGCGCCACGCTCGCGCGGTCTGCTCGGCGTTGAGCGGCTCGCCGAGGCGGGCGGTGAACTCCTCGCCCGCGCTGGTGCGCCAACGGGCCTCTCCCGAATAGGCGAGGAAGACCACCGGCCGCACGACGCCGTCGGCGAGGGCGTCGGCATAGCCGTAGGTGTGGTCGGCCTTGGACTGCAGCAGTCCGTCCTCGTTGGGCTCGTAGGTGACGAACGGGATGGCGCTGTCGTCGCTGCGGAAGGGCGTACCGGTCAGTGCCAGGCGCCGGGTGGCGTCCCCGAACGCCTCGAGGATGCCCTCGCCCCAGCTCTTCGCGTCGCCGCCGTGGTGGATCTCGTCGAGGATCACCAGGGTGCGCCGCGCTTCGGTGCGCACGCGGTGCTTGAACGGGTGGGAGGCCACCTGCGCGTAGGTCACCACGACCCCCTGGTAGTCGCTCGACGTCTGCCCGGTGGAGTTCGTGAAGTTCGAGTCCAGGGCGATGCCGATGCGGGCGGCCGCAGCGGCCCACTGGTGCTTGAGGTGTTCGGTGGGGGCGACGACGGTGATCTGGTCCACGGTCCGGTCGCGCAGCAGTTCCGAGGCGACCCGCAGCGCGAAGGTCGTCTTACCGGCGCCGGGGGTCGCGACCGCGAGGAAGTCGCGTGGCTTCGTCGCCAGGTACTTGGTCAGGGCACGGCGCTGCCAGGCGCGCAGCTGGCCCGTGGGGGCGGAGGTCGTAGCTTGTCCGACGGTTTCGGTGCTCACCGGTTACTCGTGCTCCTTGTCCGCTTCGCTCGGGCCGGTTCCGCGGGGTCCCCGGGTTCCGACCGCCATGCAGCCTATCGTCTCGGCGGCCTCCGACCCGCCGACGCCACGGCGTGAACGGGTCCCGAATCGGGGTGCGTGGCAGAATTCGACGGGTCCTCACCTGCCTGTGTGCGCACGAAAGTGTGTCTTCAGGAATTCTGGAAGTAGATGAACGACACACCACCACCCCCGGCATCCGCAGCAGGCGGACGGCTGCGGCACGCCCTGCGCCGCGGCTGGCAGGTGGTGACGCACACCGCGTCGTCGGCCTGGGACCACTCGATCTTCGGCAAGGCCGCCACGGCCGCGTTCTGGCAGACCCTCTCCCTGCCCCCGCTGCTGCTCGGCCTGCTCGGCAGTCTCGGCTACGTGGGCGGCTGGTTCGGTCCGGACACGGTGGAGATCATCACCTCGAAGATCGTCACCTTCCTGCGGTCGGTGTTCAGCGACAGTGTCGTCGACCAGATCATCGAGCCGACCGTCGAGGACGTGCTCAACCGGGGTCGCGCCGACGTGATGTCGCTGGGTTTCGTGATGTCGCTGTGGGCGGGCTCGTCGGCGATCTCCACCTTCGTGGACTCGATCGTGGAGGCACACCACCAGCAGGACCACCGGCACCCGGTGTGGCAGCGCATCTTCGGCCTGCTGCTCTACGTGATGTTCCTGGTGCTGGCGGTGTTCACCCTGCCGCTGGTCGCGCTGGGGCCCACGCTCATCGGCCGGCTGCTACCGGAGGCGTGGTCGGAGATCGGGCTGCGGATCATCGACGTCTTCTACTACCCGGCGGTGGCGTTGCTGCTGCTCGTGGGGTTGACGACCCTCTACAAGGTGGCGTTGCCGAAGTCGCTGCCCTGGCACCGGCTGCTGGGCGGGGCGGTGCTGGCCGGTGTGTTCTTCCTCGCGTCGAGCGTGGTGCTGCGCTGGTATCTGTCGTGGATCGCCGCCACCGGCTACACCTACGGCGCGCTGGCCACCCCGATCGCGTTCCTGCTGTTCACCTTCTTCCTCGGCTTCGCCGTGGTGCTCGGCGCCGAGTTCAACGCGACGATCCAGGAGTTCTGGCCGGCCCGTGCGACGCGTCTGGAGCAGTGGCGCGAGTGGCTGGCCGCCCAGTCGGCCCGCGATCCGGATCCCGATCCGGGTCCGGTCACGAGCCTCACCCGCCGTCTGACCGGTGGGAACGCCATCCCGTTGTCGGATCTGTTGCGACCGGGAGATCGCGAGTCGTGGCCGATCGACGAGGCACCCGGGGACGACGAACGGGAGACGCGGACGGAGACCACCGACCGGGCAGACACGGAACCGGAGGACACGGAACCGGAGGACACGGTCCGGAAGACCACCGACCGAGCAGACACGGAACCGGAGGTCACCGGCCACGACGAGAAGGCCGGGGGACGCTGCGTTCCCCCGGCCGACGATCCGCTACCCGTGCGCCCTCGGGCGGTGCTGCCTCAGGTGCCTCAGTCGCCCTTGCGCAAACCGTCGTAGACTTTCTTGCATTCGGGGCACACCGGGGAGCCGGGCTTCGGCGACCGGGTCACCGGAAAGACCTCACCGCACAACGCGACCACGTACGTTCCCATGACCGCGCTCTCGGCGATCTTGTCCTTCTTCACGTAGTGGAAGAATTTGGGAGTGTCGTCCTGGGTCGTCTCGTCGGTGGTGGTATCCGGCCGTTCCTTGATATCCGTGCTCACGTGTCCATGATGCCGCACGCGGAGCGCGGATGCGTACGTGCACGAGCCGGTCCGGCGTGGGAAGGTGGAAGACATGGCAAGAACTCACGGTTTCGGCGGATCCCCCGAATACGGATCACCCGACAACCCGGTTCTGATCACCGAGGCGGCCACGTCGCTCGAGGACCAGCACCGAGCACGGGTTCGCAAGTACCTCACGTTGATGTCCATCCGCATCCCGGCCCTGCTCTTCGCCGCGATCGCCTACGGGATCTGGGAGAACCCCTGGCTGTCCATGGCGATCATCGGCCTGTCCATCCCGCTGCCGTGGATGGCCGTGCTCATCGCCAACGACCGCCCGCCGCGCCGCAAGGACGAGCCGAGCCGGTGGGACGGCCGGTTCGAGACCGACGCACCCGCCATCGAGCCGACGCGACACCACATCATCGACGGCTGAGTCCCGAACGGCCGGGTCCCGAACGGCTGAGTCCCGAACGACCGGGTCCCGAACGGCTGAGTCCCGAACGGCCGGGTCGGGCTCGTTCCGGCGGCTTGCGAGAATGGCCGGATGGACCGCGATCTCCTCCTGTCGATCTGCCCCGCCCTCCGGACGGCGCTGCAGCGCTGCCGCTACGAACTCGACTCCCTCCGGGAACTGCTCGGCGCCGAGGCGCACGCCGCCCTCGGACGCAGCGAGCCCGTGCCCGCCCGGCGCATCGCCCGCAAGGCCGGCGACCTGGGCGTCCTGGTGCGGTTGTTCCTCCTGCAGGACACCCTGAGCCGCGAGGAGGTCGCCCGCGCTCTGGACCCCGTCGATCTCGACGACGCGGTGCGCGCCGGGCTGCTCGAGCCCGACGGTGACGGTATCCGCACCGCTCTGGACCTGCGCCCGCTCGACGCCGGGGCGGGCAGCCGCTGGGTCCTGTCGGATCTCGACGGCGCGATGCGCCCCGCTCCCACCCGACCCGACCACGTCCTCGGCGTGGGCCAGGCCTCCCTGTCGCTGCTGCAGGCCACCCCCACCGACCGGGTCGGCACCGTGCTCGACCTCGGTACCGGCTGCGGTGTGCAGGCGATCCGCGCGGCGGACTACGCCGACACGGTTACCGCGACCGACATCAATCCGCGCTGCCTGGCGCTGGCCGCCGCAAGCGCCGCCCTCAACGACACCGACATCGAGTTCCTCGAGGGGTCGTGGTTCGAACCGGTCGCCGGGCGCACCTTCGACCGGCTCGTCGCCAATCCGCCCTTCGTGGTGAGCACCGGTGACATCGAGCACAGCTACCGCGACTCCGGGCTGGACCTCGACGGCGCCAGCGAGCTGATGATCTCCCGCGCCGTGGAGCACCTGAACCCCGGCGGCACCGCCGCGATGCTCGCCTCCTGGGTGCACATCGAGGGCAAGGACTGGCGCACGCGGGTCGCGTCCTGGTTGCCCTCGCACGGCGTGGACGCGTGGATCGTGCAGCGCGACGTCGCCGACCCGGCCCTGTACGTGGGTACCTGGCTGCGCGACGGGGACGCCGACCAGCGTGATCCCGAGGTCGCGGTGCGCGCCGAGCAGTGGCTCGACCACTTCGAGCGGCACGGGGTGGAAGGTGTCGGCTTCGGGTTCGTGTACCTGCGGCGCACCGAGCTGCCCTCCGACGTGCTCGCCGAGGATCTGCGGCACGCCTTCACCGACGCGCTGGGCGACGAGGCCGTCGACTACTTCCGCCGGCTGGACTGGCTGCGCGAGCACGACGTGCTCGAATCCCGCTTCGCGGTGCGCCCGGACACGGCGCTCGAACGGGTCCATCTGCCCGGCGAGGAGGGCTGGGAGCAGGTCGTGGTGCGGGTGCACCGCGGCGGCGGGCCGGCCTGGCAGCACGAGGTGGACGATCTCGCCGCGGCGCTGCTGGGCGGGATGCGCGCCGACGGTCTGGCCCTCGGTGATCTCGTGTCGCTCCTGGCGGCCGCGCACGGGGAGGACGAGGAGGACCTCGCGAACCGGGCGGTGGAGCTCGTCCACGGTCTGGTGCGTCACGGTCTCGTGGAGCCGGTCCGGGTTCCCTGAGGCGGATCTCTCAGCAACTTCTCAGGCACGCGTCGGGTTAGCGCAGGTCAGAGAGGTGGTACTCGACGGTGGACGGGAACTCCGCGGCCTCGCCGGTCGTTGAACCCTGTGAGACACCACCGATGAGGAGGCACGTCATGGCACGCCCCGAAACCACCACCCGCTTCGATTCCGACCTCGACGGCCAGAGCCCCGCAGCCGATCTCGTTCGCGTCTACCTGAACGGCATCGGACGCACGGCGCTGCTGACGGCGGAGGACGAGGTGGAGCTGGCCAAGCGGATCGAGGCAGGCCTGTACGCCAAGCATCTGCTGGAGACCAAGAAGCGCCTGTCCCCGGCGAAGAAGCGTGACCTCGCGATCATCGTCCGCGACGGTCAGGCCGCCCGCAGCCACCTGCTGGAGGCCAACCTGCGTCTCGTCGTCTCCCTCGCCAAGCGCTACACGGGCCGCGGCATGCCGCTGCTGGACCTCATCCAGGAGGGCAACCTGGGCCTGATCCGCGCCATGGAGAAGTTCGACTACGCCAAGGGCTTCAAGTTCTCGACCTACGCCACCTGGTGGATCCGGCAGGCCATCACCCGCGGTATGGCCGACCAGAGCCGCACGATCCGGCTCCCCGTCCACCTCGTGGAACAGGTCAACAAGCTGGCCCGCATCAAGCGTGAGCTGCACCAGCAGCTCGGCCGCGAGGCCACCGACGAGGAGCTGTCGGCCGAGTCGGGCATCCCGGTCGAGAAGATCGCCGACCTGCTCGATCACAGCCGCGACCCGGTGAGCCTCGACATGCCGGTCGGCAACGACGAGGAGGCCCCGCTGGGCGACTTCATCGAGGACGCCGAGGCCACCTCCGCCGAGACCGCGGTCATCGCCGGGCTGCTGCACAGCGACGTCCGCAGCGTGCTGGCGACCCTCGACGAGCGCGAGCAGCAGGTCATCCGGCTGCGCTACGGCCTCGACGACGGCCAGCCCCGCACCCTCGACCAGATCGGCAAGCTGTTCGGTCTGTCGCGTGAGCGGGTCCGCCAGATCGAACGCGAAGTGATGTCCAAGCTCCGCGAAGGCGAGCGCGCCGAGCGCCTTCGCGCCTACGCCAGCTGACCGGGCGCGTCAGCGGTATCCGATCCCCGAGAACCGGGCTGGGTTCTCGGGGATCGTTGCCGTTCGGGGACCGTCGGTGGTCGAGACCTCAGCGCAGTCGACGTGGGCCGAGATCGAGCGGGTGCGGTTCCGGACCGATGCGCACGTGCGCGTCGGTCAGTTCCGCCCCGGTCGGTGACGCCAGTACCGGCTCGCACACCAGCTCGCGCACCTCGGGCAGGTCGTCGGCGAGCGCGGAGATGCGCTGGACGAAGTCGACGAGGGCGGGCTTGTTCACCGGCTCGGCGTTGCGGTAGCCGGACAGCAGCGGCGCCGCCTTCGGGGCGTCGATCAGTTCGACCGCCTCGTCCTCGGTGAGCGGCAGCACCCGGTAGGCCCGGTCGCCGAGCAGGTCCGAGATGACACCGGCGAGCCCGAACGAGATGAGCGAACCGAACGACGGGTCGTCCTGCACCCGGATGGCGCAGCCGATGCCCTTGGGCACCATCCGCTGCACGTGCATCAGCGGCTCCCCCGACGCCGCCGCGAGGTCCCGGTAGGCGACCCGCACCGAGTCGGTGTCGACCAGATCGAGGCGGACCCCGCTCAGATCGGGGCGGTGCCGCCACTGCGCGCCCGTGGCCTTGACGGCCACCGGGAACCCGATCTCCTCGGCGGCGGCGACGGCCTCGTCCTCCGTGGTCACGGCCCGGAACGGGGCCACCTCGACGCCGTAGCAGGACAGCAGCAGCGCGGCTTCCGTGTCGGACAGGAATCGTCCCTCGGGGGTGGTGGCGAGCCAGGACTCGACGAGCGCGCGGGCCCGCTCCGGATCGATCCCGGCGGGCCGCACCACCTGCGACGGCGGCCGGCTGCGCCACTTGGCGTAGCGCCAGGCCCGCCCCAGAGCGAGGGCGGCGCGTTCCGGCCCGGGATAGGACGGCACGGACCCGCGGGTCGGGTTCCCGTCCGGCCCGCGCACGGCCAGTACGTCGGGGATACCCTCGGTGGCCAGGAAGGTCGTGAGGACGGGTTTCTCCGACCCGGCGACGGCGTCGCGCAGGGCCTGCGCGAAGGGCTGGACGTCCACCGCGACCGGCGGGACGAACACCGCGATGACCGAGTCGACCTCGGGTGATTCGAGGGCCTGCGCGACCGCGGTGGCGAACTCCTCGGGGGTCGCCTGGGCGCCGAGGTCCACCGCGTCGGGGGCCTGCAGTCCCTGCCCGCGCGCCGCGTCGACGGCGAGGACCCCGAGTGCGGTGGAGTTGCCGACCACGGCGACGCGGGGCCCGGCGGGCAGCGGCTGGTAGCCGAACAGCAGTGCCGAGTCGAACAGCTGCCCGATCGAGTCGACCTGGACCACACCGGCCTGTTCGAACAGGTAGCGCACGATGGTGTCGTCCATCTCACCGGTACGCGCCGCGAGGGCCGGTGGGACGGCGTGCCGGCCGCTCTTGACGGCGACGATGGGCTTGCTGCGGGCCACCCGGCGGGCGATGCGCGAGAACTTGCGGGGATTACCGAAGCTCTCCAGGTAGAGCAGGATCACCTCGGTGGCGGGGTCGGTGTCCCAGTACTGCAGCAGGTCGTTGCCCGACAGGTCGGCGCGGTTGCCGGCCGACACGAACGACGACAGGCCCACGCCGGTCTTGGCAGCCTCGTCGAGGATGGCGATGCCGAGCGCGCCGGACTGGCAGAAGAAGCCGACGTTGCCGGCGGCGGGCAGCACCGGCGCCAGGGTCGCGTTCATCCGGATAGCGGGATCGTTGTTGGCGACACCGAGCGCGTTGGGGCCGATCAGGCGCATGCCGTGCGAGCGGGCCGCGAGGGCGAGCCGCCGCTCGGCGTCGCGGCCCTCGGCACCGGTCTCACCGAAGCCCGAGGACACGACGAGCAGCGCCTTGACACCCTTGGCGAGGCAGTCGTCGAGGACGGCGTCGATCGCTTCGGCGGGCACCGCGGCGATCGCCAGGTCCACCTCGTCGGGGATGTCGCGGACGGTGGGATAGGCGCGGACACCGCGCACCGACCGGTTCTCGGCGTTGACCGGGTAGACCGGGCCGGTGAAGCCGCTGCGCAGCATGTTCACCAGCACTGCGTTGCCCACCTTGCGGCTGTCGGTGGACGCACCGATCACCGCCACGCTGGACGGGGTGAGGATGTTGCGGACGCTGCGGGCCTCGGCGGCGCGTTCGCGGGCGTTGCGCACCGACACCAGGGCCTCGGTGGGGTCGATGGCGAACTCGAGCCGCACGACCCCGCCCTCGAAGCTGCGGCTGACCTGGTAACCGGCCTCCCGGAAGACGGTGATCATGTGGCGGTTCTCGGCGAGGACCTCCGCGACGAAGGTGTGGATGCCGTTCTCGGCGGCCGCGCCGGCCAGGTGCTCGAGCAGGATCGGGCCGAGACCGCGGCCCTGATGGGAGTCGGCGACGGTGAAGGCCACCTCGGCGGACAACCCGTCGCCTTCGTCGGTCAGCTGCTCGTACCGGCCGACGGCGATGATCTCGTCGCCGAGCACGGCGACGAACGCCACCCGCGACCGGTGGTCGACGACCGTGAACCGGAACAGGTCCTTCTTCGAGATGGTCGGATACGGGCCGAAGTAACGCAGGTAGCGGGTGCGTTCGGAGAGCTTGGCGTGGAACGCGAGGATCGCGTCGGCGTCCTCGGGGACGATGGGCCGCAGGTGCACGACCCCACCGTCGGACGCGAGGACGTCGGCGACCCAGTGGCGGGGATAGTCCCGTGCCCGGGCCAGTGCCGCCTCGCGCGCCGGGTCGGTCTCCGCTGCGGCGGGCTTCTGCGGGGCGGGTGCAGGATTCTGCGGATCAGTCACGCGGGTCCTCCGGATCCAGGCCGAGCAGAGGGAAGGCCGCCCGCCGGGTCGCGATGATCGCCGAGTCGATGCGGGTCAACGCCCGGTCCAGCGAGGCGATCCCGGTCTCGGGTGTACCGCCGGGACCGTCCCAGGGCAGATAGGCCAGGTCGGAGCCCTCCCCCATGGTGGTGGGCAGGTCGACGCTCGGGGCGAGCTTCGTGACGCGGTCGCTCCACTCCGCGGGGATCGGTGTGTCCAGGTCGATCTCGCGGTCCAGCGCCGCGGCGATGAGGTGCGTCCAGGCACGCGGCACGACCCGCACGAGCCCGTATCCGCCGCCGCCGACAGCGAGCCAGCGGCCCTCGCAGTAGCGATCGGCCAGCTCGCGCATCGCCAGATAGGACGCGCGCTGCCCGTCGACGGTGAGCGACAGGTCGGCGAGCGGGTCCTCGCGGTGACTGTCGGCGCCGCACTGGCTGATCAGGATCTGCGGCCGGAACGCGGCGAGAGCCCCGGGCACGACGGCGTGGAAGGCCCGCAGCCACAGGGCGTCGACGGTGCCGGGCAGCACCGGCAGGTTGATGGCGGTGCCCTCGGCGGCGCCCGAGCCGATCTCGCTGGACCAGCCGGTGTTGGGCCACAGCGTCGCCGGGTGCTGGTGCAGCGAGATGGTGAGCACGCGCGGGTCGCCGAGGAAGGCGTGCTGGACGCCGTCGCCGTGGTGGGCGTCGACGTCGATGTAGGCGATGCGGTCGAAGCCGTGGTCGAGCAGCCACGAGATCGCGATGGCCGCGTCGTTGTAGACGCAGAAGCCGGCGGCCCAGTCGGCCATGGCGTGGTGCATGCCGCCGCCGATGCTCACCGCGCGGCGGGCCCGTCCGGAGGCGATCTCGCGGGCGGCGGCGAGGGTGCCGCCGGCGAGGATGGCGCTGGCCTCGTGCATGCGCGGGAAGATCGGGTTGTCCTCGGTGCCGAGTCCGTGGGGGGCGTCCGGAGGGGGCGGTGTGCCCTCCGGCGCGGATCCGGCGCGCTTGACCGCGTCGACGTAGGCCGGGGTGTGGATGCGCAGCAGATCGGTGTCGTCGGCCGGCGAGGGACGGAGTGTCTCGACCCCCTCGAGCAGACCGATACTCCGGGACAGCGCCATCGTGAGATCGAGTCGCGTCGGGTTCATCGGGTGTGTCGGACCCCATCGGTAATCGAGGTAGTCGGGGCTCCACACCACTATCCGATCGCCGCTCAGCTGTGTCGTACCGCCCGCCGCGGTGGAGCTCGTGGTCATGCCCACAGACGCTACTGGTCCGCACCCCCACATGCGAGCAACGACGGGCACCCCCGCCGCCCTGTTCGCACGGTTAGAATCGGCCCGGACGAAGGGGTGTGAGAGTGAAGGACCTGGTCGATACCACGGAGATGTATCTCCGGACCATCTACGACTTGGAAGAGGAAGGAGTCGTGCCGCTGCGGGCGCGTATCGCCGAGCGGCTCGAGCAGAGCGGACCCACGGTCAGCCAGACCGTCGCCCGGATGGAGCGCGACGGTCTGCTCCGCGTCGCCGGCGACCGGCACCTGCAGCTCACCGAGAAGGGCCGCGATCTGGCGGTCTCGGTCATGCGCAAGCACCGGCTGGCCGAGCGTCTCCTCGTCGACATCATCGGTCTCGACTGGGAGAACGTGCACGCCGAGGCGTGCCGCTGGGAACACGTGATGAGCGAGGAGGTCGAGCGCCGCCTGGTGGAGGTGCTCAACAACCCGACGACCTCCCCCTACGGCAACCCGATCCCGGGCCTGGCCCAGCTCGGCCTGGACAAGCCGGTGGAGGCCGAGGAGAAGCTCGTGCGGCTCACCGAGATCCCGCACGGGCAGCCCACGGCCGTCGTGGTGCGGCGCCTCGCCGAGTACGTGCAGTCCGACCCGGAGGTCATCGCGCGCCTGCGCGAGGCCGGTGTGGTTCCGGATGCACGCGTTACAGTCGAGACGCGGCCGGGGTCGGTGCTCATCACCGTGTCCGGTCACGACAGTTTCGAGCTTTCCGACGAGATGGCCCACGCCGTGCAGGTGAAACAGGTCTGATGCAGACCCCTTTTTCGCATGCCCGGCCGGGCATGCGAAAAAGGGGACGACCAGCGTGAGACTTCTGGTGACCGGCGGTGCCGGCTATGTGGGCAGCGTGTGCACCACCGTGCTGCTCGAGCACGGCCACGAGGTGGTGGTCGTGGACGATCTGTCCACGGGCAACGCCGACGCGGTGCCTGCGGGCGCCGAATTCGTCGAGGGCGACATCGCCGCCGTCGCCGACGGACTGCTCTCCGGATCCCGTTTCGACGGTGTCCTCCACTTCGGTGCCCAGTCGCTGGTCGGCGAGTCCGTGGAGCACCCCGAGAAGTACTGGCAGGGCAACGTGGTGACCACCCTGGCCCTGCTCGAGGCCATCCGCCGCTCGGGGACGCCGCGCTTGGTGTTCTCCTCCACCGCGGCGACCTACGGGGAGCCGGAGGAGGTGCCCATCACCGAGGACTCCCCCACCCGGCCCACCAATCCGTACGGCGCGTCGAAACTGGCGATCGACCATGCGATCTCGTCGTACGCCCACGCACACGGTCTCGCCGCGACGAGCCTGCGCTACTTCAACGTCGCCGGCGCCTACGGCGGAGCGGGCGAGAACCGGGTCGTCGAGACCCATCTGATCCCGCTGGTGCTGCAGGTCGCGCTGGGTGTACGCGAGAGCATCTCCGTGTTCGGTACCGACTGGCCGACCAAGGACGGCACCGCGGTGCGCGACTACATCCACGTCAAGGATCTCGCCGACGCCCACGTGCTCGCGCTGACGAAGTCCGAACCCGGCACCCACCGCATCTACAACCTCGGCAGCGGTGAGGGATTCACCGTGCGCGAGGTCATCTCGGCGTGCGAGCGCGTCACCGGCCTGCCCATCGCGTCGGTCGACGCGCCGCGCCGCGCCGGCGACCCGGCCGTGCTCATCGCCTCGAGCGCCCGCGCGATCGCGGAACTGGGGTGGAACCCCCAGCACACCGACCTCGACGAGATCGTCGCCGACGCATGGGAGTTCACCCGTTCGCTCGGCGACCGTCTGCACGCCGCGCGTCGCTGACCCGGTCAGTGCCCGGAGGTGCGGTCCCCGCCCTCCGGGGGCGGGAGCGTCACCCCGAGACGGGATGCGATCTCGTGTCCCGTCTCGGCGAGCCCCCGGATTGCGTCGGGCCGTAACCCGGCCTGCAGCGCCTGGTCGAGCAGGTCCGAAAGACGGTGGCGCGGATCCGATCCGAGCGCCGCGGCGAACGCCACCCCGGCGAGGGGACCGTCGCCGCGCACGTAGGCACCGAAGCCGACCAGGGCGGCCGCGTCGGCGCGTTCGGGATCCGGCAGGACCCGGGCGAGTTCGATCCACAACCGTTCGGCGTCGCGGGCGAGGGCACCGTTCGCCAGTCCCATCACCGCGTCGCGTACGGTCCGGTTGGCGAGCAGCACGGCGAGCTCGGCGTGGTCGGACGGGCTCAGGCTCGTCCCGGCGGCGTGGGCACGGATGTGCGCGAGCACGGTTTCGAGTTCGAGCCGGTCTGCGCGTTCGCCGCCGCCGCTGCGGGCGACGCGTTCGTACTCGCGGTCGCGGCTGTCGACCACCTCGTCGATGCAGCGCGCGACCTCCTGCCGGACCGCGGACGGGTACGGCGCGAGCAACGCCGCGAGTTCGTCACGGGAGCCGCGGATGGGGCTGCCCTCGTACACGCGCGCCGCGGCGACCACCGATGCGGCGGGATCGGCGACGCGTCCGCTCACGTCCCGTCCGGGAACGAACCACGTTGCTCCCGCAGCGATCTCCGGTACCGCGTAGACGCCCGCGAGGTCGATGCCGACGACGTCGAGCCGGTCGGCGAACACGTCGACGAGCCGGCACAGATCGGCGATCCCGTCTGCTCCGGGGTCGGTGAGGCGGTCGTCGACGAGCACGGCCGCGACCGACTCGGCGCCCTCCCGCGCGCAGACGGCGCGGAACCGTCGGAACGCCTCGTCCATCCGGTCCGGGACGGGTTCGCCGGGGCCGGGTATCAGCAGGTCGTGGCGCATGACGGCGCCGATGCTCGCGGTGCGGGCGGTGGGCCGCGAGGGTGCGATCCCGCTCGGGGTCAGGCACATGACGACGATCGAGCGGACCGGCGGGAAGCCCATCAGCGCGGGCAGTGCGGCGATCAGCTCGCCGACGTCGGCGAGGCGCAGCGGCGGCGAGGACGGATGCGAGGACGATGGTGTCGAAGTGGTCATGCTCCGACCGTCCCCGATGCGGCCGGCCGGACACCGTCTTCCGGCCCGGATCCGCCGTTTCTGGGGATGGATCGGGTGGGTGTGGACAGCTCCGGGCCGCCCCGGTCCATCGGGGTCCCGCGACCCCTGGCGTGTCGGTGCACGCTGCTAGGGTGCGCGACCCCCACTATCCGCCGGCGGCGTACACCACCGCGTCGCGGAACACCTCGTCGAGGACGGCGGTGTCGGGGGGCGTGGAGTCGAAGGACATGTGGGTGACCGTCACCCGCACGTCGTCGAGCTGCGCGATGCGGGTGGTCATCGACTGGGTGACACCGCCCGTGACCTTCCCGGAGGTCACCGACCGGGTCAGGGCGAGCGTCCCGGCGCCGGGCACCGGGGGCTTCGGGTCGGACCCGAGATCCGTGACGACCGTGGCGGTCACGCCCCGCTGTGTCGCCTCCACCCGCGGGCACTGCTCGAGCAGGCTGCGGTACTCGTCGAGACCACCGGCCGCGGTGGTCACCTCGACGCTGATGGTCGCGCGACTGGTGTTGTCGGTGCCGACGGCCATCGCGGTCCGGGCCGGGCCGTAGTCCTGTGCGGGCGGCAGGCATCCGGCCGGATCCACCTTCGATCCGGGGTGGATGCCCGTCAGGTCGGGTGCGGCCTGGGCGACCGCCTCGGCGGGCAGTACGACCGCCTCGTAGGGCTCCGGGAACTCGTCGGGGGGCAGCAGCAGGTCGGCGGGGGTGCGGGAGGCGGCCCGGGCCGACGTCGTCGCGGCGGACGGTGCGGTGGACGAGGGCGCGGTGGACGAGGCCGTGGAGGACGGCGTCGAGGTGGCCGTCGGGGGGACGGACGCACCCGCGGTGGTCGTCGGGACGGGCCCCGATGTGGTGAGCGCCGCGGGTTCCGGTTGCGGCTCGCCCGGGACGGTGGTGGAGCATGCCGGGACGACGAGCAGGCAGGCGAGCAGCAGTGCGCGCCGGCCGACCCCTCTCGCGTGTCCGCGCCGACCTTCGCGCTGCGTCACCCGAACCTCCGTGGTCGTCGGTGCCGGCCACGGGCTCGCGCCCCGGAATAGGCCGTCACGGTTTCAATTAGACTCGGACACCACCATGCCACGCCGGGTCCGTCCCGGCGCGGATGCCAGGACGACGCAGTGTGATCGGAGTGGTTCGTAGATGGACGAGCAGTCCCGGATGTACGAGCTGGAGTTCCCGGCTCCACGGCTCACGTCGCCGGACGGCGAGGGGCCGGTTCTCGTACACGGACTCGAAGGCTTCGCCGATGCCGGCCATGCGGTTCGACTGGCGACCACCCATCTGCGCGAGAACCTGGAGACCGAGCTCGTCGCGTCGTTCGCCGTCGACGAACTGATCGACTACCGGTCGCGGCGGCCGCTGATGACCTTCAAGGCCGACCACTTCTCCGACTATGCGGAACCCCAGCTGAACCTGTACGCCCTCGTCGACGAGGCCGGCACCCCCTTCCTGCTGCTGGCCGGGGTCGAGCCCGACCTGAAGTGGGAGCGGTTCATCACCGCGGTGCGGTTGTTGGCCGAGCAGTTCGGGGTGCGGCGGACCATCGGGCTCAACGCCATTCCGATGGCGATCCCGCACACCCGCCCGCTGGCGGTGACGGCGCACTCGACGAACAAGGAGCTCATCGCGGGCCACCACCGCTGGTCCGGTGAGCTGCAGGTGCCGGCCGGGGTGTCGTCGCTGCTCGAATTCCGGATGGGACAGCACGGGCACGAGTCGCTCGGGTTCTCGGTGCACGTGCCGCACTATCTGGCCCAGACCGACTACCCCGCCGCGGCCGAGACGCTGCTGACGCACGTCGCCGAGGTCGGTGGGCTCGAACTGCCGTTGCAGCCGCTCGGGGAGGCCGCCGCCCGGGTCCGTGAGCAGATCGACGAGCACATCGAGGACAACGCCGAGGTGCTCGCCGTGGTGCGCGCCCTCGAGCGGCAGTACGACAGCTACGTCGCCGCCCAGGAGCAGCAGACCTCTCCCCTGCCGACCGACGACGACCTGCCCACCGGTGAGGAGCTCGGCGCCGAGTTCGAGCGGTTCCTCGCCGAGTACGACCAGCGGGGCGGGTTCGGCGAGGGCTTCCCCGACAACCCCGGATTCGGTGAGGACACCCCCGCCGGGAACGAAGACGACGATGCCTCCGACCAGGGCGGGGACGGGGACGACCCGACCTCGCGCTGAGTCGCGGGTTCCGTCCGCCGCACCGGCCCCGGGCCGGTCGCGCGGATGTTTCATGATCGTCACAATCGCCGTTGTCGACGTCACATACAGACGGTACGCTTCGTCGACATGCCACAGTGGTAGGACGTCCGATCACCGCCCCGGTCGAACATCCGGCCACCCGTAGGCGATCCCCGACGTGGCAGGAGACGCTCATGGTTCAACCGCGCGCACGTACGCTCCGCCCGGTTCCCGACGCGGAACCGCGCATCGTGTTCCGGACGATCCACGGCTACCGCCGTGCCTTCCGCATGGCGGGCAGCGGCCCGGCGCTGCTGCTCATCCACGGGATCGGCGACGACTCGTCCACCTGGCAGGACGTGATCCCCCATCTGGCCGAGAAGTACACGGTCATCGCCCCGGATCTGCTCGGTCACGGCCGGTCGGACAAGCCCCGCGCCGACTACTCCGTCGCCGCCTACGCCAACGGGATGCGCGACCTGCTGTCGGTGCTCGGCATCGAGTCGGTGACGGTGATCGGGCACTCCCTCGGCGGCGGTGTGGCGATGCAGTTCGCCTACCAGTTCCCCCGGATGGTCGACCGCCTCGTGCTCGTGTCGTCGGGCGGGGTCACCAAGGACGTGCATCCGGCGCTGCGCCTGGTGTCGCTGCCACTGGTCAGCGAGGTGCTCAAGGTGCTGCGGCTGCCGGGGGCGATGCCCGCGCTGAAGGTGGCCGGTGCGGCCCTGACGCAGCTGCACGGCTCCCCCCTGCGGCCGGGCGCGTTGCTGCACGACACCTCGGATTTGGTGCGGGTGCTCGGCAACCTCCCCGATCCCACGGCGTGCGATGCGTATCTGCGCACCCTGCGCGCGGTGGTGGACTGGCGCGGGCAGGTGGTGACCATGCTCGACCGCTGTTATCTCACCGAGAACCTTCCCGTGCAGCTGATCTGGGGCGACCACGACACCGTCATCCCGGTCTCGCACGCCTATCTCGCGCATTCGGCCATGCCCGGATCGCACCTCGAGATCTTCCGCGGCGCCGGCCACTTCCCGTTCCGCGACGATCCTCTGCGGTTCCTGCGCGTCGTCGAGCACTTCCTGGAGACCACCGCTCCCCTGGAGTTCGATGAGGACCGCTGGCGGCGGCTCCTGATGGAGGGGGTCAGCGAATCGCAGCTCGGCGGAGCGCCGCAGACGCGGATGGCGGTGCTGGGAGCGATGGGCACCGACGAGCGCAGCGCCACCTGAGCAGGGCCCGCCGACCGGGGCGCTCGCGGGACCGGGCGCCGACTAGCCTGGAGAAGTGCTGCTTCCGGATCTGATACCCGACCCCGTCGACGACGACGCCCTGTTCGACGCGTTCACCACCTGGACGTCGGATCGGGGCCTGTCGCTCTACCCGGCGCAGGAGGAAGCGCTCATGGAGCTCGTGGCGGGTTCCAACGTCATCCTCGCCACCCCCACCGGCTCCGGGAAGTCGATGGTCGCCCTCGGTGCGCACTTCTTCGCGCTGGCGAACGGCAAGCGCACCTTCTACACCGCGCCGATCAAGGCGCTGGTGAGCGAGAAGTTCTTCGCCCTGTGCGACGTCTTCGGCGCCGACAAGGTGGGCATGATGACCGGTGACGCCTCGGTCAACTCCGGTGCCCCGATCATCTGCGCGACCGCGGAGATCGTCGCCAATCTCGCGCTGCGGGAAGGTGCGGACTCCGACATCGGCCAGGTGGTGATGGACGAGTTCCACTTCTACTCCGAGCCCGACCGGGGCTGGGCGTGGCAGGTACCCCTCATCGAGTTACCGCACGCGCAGTTCCTGCTCATGTCGGCGACGCTCGGCGACGTGACCTTCCTGCAGAAGGACCTGACCCGCCGCACCGGCCGTCCGACGGTGGAGGTCTCCGGGTCGGAACGCCCGGTGCCGCTGACCTTCTCGTACTCGCAGGTGCCGATCGGTGAGGCCATCGAGGAGCTCGTCACCACCCATCAGTCCCCGGTCTACGTCGTGCACTTCACCCAGGCTGCGGCCCTGGAACGCGCGCAGGCGCTCACCAGCGTCAACATGTGCACGAAGGCCGAGAAGGAGGTGATCGCCGAGGCACTGGGCGACTTCCGGTTCTCCACCGGCTTCGGCAAGACCCTCTCGCGGCTGGTCCGGCACGGCATCGGGGTGCACCACGCGGGCATGCTGCCGAAGTACCGGCGTCTGATCGAGAAGCTCGCGCAGGACGGACTGCTGAAGGTCATCTGCGGCACCGACACCCTCGGGGTGGGCATCAACGTGCCCATCCGCACGGTGCTGCTCACCGGTCTGACGAAGTTCGACGGCACTCGCACCCGGCAGCTCAAGGCCCGCGAGTTCCACCAGATCGCCGGCCGTGCGGGCCGCGCCGGTTACGACACGATGGGCACCGTCGTGGTGCAGGCACCCGAGCACGAGATCGAGAACGTCCGGGCGCTGGCGAAGGCCGGCGACGATCCGAAGAAGCGCCGGAAGGTGCAGCGCAAGAAGGCACCCGAGGGATTCGTCTCCTGGGGTGAGGGCACCTTCGAGAAGCTCGTCGCGGCGTCACCGGAGCCGCTGCAGTCGCGGTTCAAGGTGACCAACTCGATGCTGCTCAACGTCATCGCGCGGCCCGGCAACTGCTTCGACGCGATGCGGCACCTGCTCGAGGACAACCACGAGCCGCGCGCGGCGCAGCGCAAGCTCATCCTCAAGGCGATCTCGCTGTACCGGGGGCTGCTGCAGGCCGGCGTGGTCGAGCAGCTCGACGAGCCCGACGAGTTCGGGCGCCGCGCCCGCCTGACCGTCGACCTGCAGCGCGACTTCGCGCTCAACCAGCCGTTGTCGCCGTTCGCGCTCGCCGCGATCGAGCTGCTCGACGTCGACTCCCCCACCTACGCGCTCGACGTCGTCTCGGTGATCGAGGCGACCCTCGACGATCCGCGTCAGGTGCTCATGGCCCAGCAGCACGCCGCGCGCGGCGAGGCGGTCGCGGAGATGAAGGCCGAGGGCATCGACTACGACGAGCGCATGGAGCTGCTCGAGGAGATCACCTGGCCCAAGCCGCTGGCGGAGCTGCTCGAACCGGCCTTCGACACCTACCGCGGCGGTCACCCCTGGGTGGCGGAGTTCCCGTTGTCGCCGAAGTCGGTGGTGCGGGACATGATCGAGCGCAGCATGACCTTCTCGGAGCTGGTCTCGCACTACGGGCTCGCCCGCTCGGAGGGCCTGGTGCTGCGTTATCTCGCCGACGCGTACCGGGCGTTGCGCCAGACGGTCCCCGACTCGGCGCGCACGGAGGAGCTCGAGGACATCATCGAGTGGCTCGGTGAGCTGATCCGCCAGGTGGATTCGTCGCTGCTCGACGAGTGGGAGCAGCTCACCCATCCGGGGGTGGAGTCCGACGAACAGCAGCTCGCCTTCGGCGCCGACTCGCCACGTCCGCTCACCGCGAACGAACGTGCCTTCCGGGTGATGGTGCGCAACGCGATGTTCAAGCGGGTCGAGCTGGCGTCGCGCCGGCGCTGGGAGGACCTCGCGGCGCTCGGGGACGGTCTCGAGGCCGAGGACTGGGAGGACCTGCTCGAGCTGTACTTCGAGGAGTACGACGAGATCGGCACCGGCCCCGACGCCCGCGGCCCGTTGCTGTTCACCGTCGAGACCGGTCCCGAGGTGTGGCGGGTGCGCCAGACCCTGCACGACCCCCGGGGCGACCACGGGTGGGCGCTGATCGGCGAGGTGAACCTCGCGGAGTCGGACGCCGCCGGTGAGGTGGTCTTCGACGAGTTCGAGATCGTCGAGGGCTGATTCGCTGCGATCGGGCGGGCGGGGCGGCGGTAGCCTGACGCGGTGAGCGAAGAGACCGTGCAGCCGTTCCGTCTGGCCTACGTCCCGGGGGTGACCCCCGCCAAGTGGGTGCGGGTGTGGAACGAGCGGATGCCCGAGGTGCCGATCGAACTGGTGTCCGTCGAGCCGACCGTGGGCGCGGAGCCGCTGCGCGAGGGTGCGGCCGACATCGCGTTGCTGCGGCTGCCGCTGCTGCGGGACGGCCTGTCGGTGATCCCGCTGTACACCGAGACCTCGGTCGTGGTGGTGCCCAAGGAACACGCGATCGCGGCGGTGGACGAGGTGTCCGTGGCCGATCTCGCCGACGAGACGGTCCTGCATCCCCTCGACGACGTGCTGGACTGGGCCTCGCTGCCCGGGGAGGAGGCCTTCGAGCGGCCCGCGACCACCGCGGACGCGATCTCGTACGTCGCCTCGGAGGTGGGGGTGCTGGTGACGCCGCAGTCCCTCGCCCGCCTGCACCACCGCCGCGACCTGACCTACCGGCCGGTTGCCGACGCGCCGTCCTCGCAGGTGGGCCTGGTGTGGCTCACAGACCGTACGACCGATCTGGTCGAGGAGTTCGTGGGCATCGTCCGCGGCCGGACCGCCAACTCGTCCCGCGGCCGGCAGGAGAAGGCCGAGGAGGAGAAGCCGACGCGGCGGGGTGAGCGGAAGGGGTCGACGCCGACGCGCCGCGCGCGCGACGGTGCGGCCGCCCGCCGGTCCACGACACCCGCGCGGAAGCGGTCGGGGAAGCCGCCGCGCCGCAAGGGCCGTCGCTGACGGTCCAGGCGCCGACGGTTCAGGCAGAGGCGGTGGGCACGACCGGCCGGCACTGCTCCGGCACGCAGCCGCGCAGGACGTCGGCGAGGATCCGGTAGTCGGCGCTGCGCGGCGACGAGGACCGGTGGACCAGGCCGATGCGGCGCCCCGGAGCGGGTGCGGCGAAGTGGGCGGTGTCGAGATCGCCGCGCGCGGTCTCGACCGGGACGGCCGAGGCGGGGACGAGGGTGACGCCCAGTCCCCCGGCGACGCAGCGCACGACGGTCGACAGCGAGGTCGCGCGGGTGTCGCCGAAGGTGGGCCGCACGTCCACCGACCGGCACAGGTCGAGGGTCTGGTCGCGCAGGCAGTGCCCTTCGTCGAGGAGCAGCAGCGGCGCGTCGTCGAGGGTGGACACCGGCAGGTCGGTGCGGCCGGCGAGTTCGTGTCCGTGCGGGAGCACGACCACGAAGTCCTCGTCGTAGAGCGGGATCTCGACCACGCCGGGCACGTCGGCGGGCAGGGCGAGGACGGCGACGTCGAGGGTGCCCGCGCGCAGCGAGTCGAGCAGGCGGGCGGTCTGGTCCTCCACGACGTGGAGCGTCAGCGACGGCATGGACTCGTCGAAGGCCGGGAGCACGCTCGGCAGCAGATAGGGCGCGACCGTGGGGATGAGCCCGAGCCGCAGCGGTCCGGAGAGCCCGTCGGCCATGCCGGCGGCGGCGTCGACGAAGTTGTCGGCCGCTTCGAGGACCACTTCGGCGTAGGGCAGCAGTCGTTCACCGGCGGCGGTGACCAGGACGCGGCGGGTGCTGCGTTCGATCAGTTGCACCCCCAGGCCGTTCTCGAGTGCCGCCAGCCCCTGCGACAGGGTGGGTTGGCTCACGTCGAGCCGCGCCGCGGCGGTCCCGAAGTGGCGGTAGGTGGCAACCGCCACGAAGGCGCGCAGCTGCGACAGCGTGGGCTGGTAGCTCTGATCGGTCATTCCTATCAGTGTAGTACGACCTATCATCTTTACCTTTAGAAAGGATTCCGGAGACCCACCTACCACCGGCTCAGGAGGACCCGCCCGCGGCGCGGCCCGCCTCGAGGTCCGCCTCCGACAGCACGACCTCGATCTCCCCGCCCAGCTCGACGCCCGGCGCGAGCGGCAACCGGTCGCCGCTCCAGAACCGGCCCGGGTCGTACCAGTTGCTGCCCCGGTGCCGCTGCTGCAGCAGACCCATCTCCTCCATCGTCAGGCCCACCACCTCCGCGCAGTAGGCGCTCTCCAGACCCCCCGAGGGCGTCTCGGTGCGGCGGCGGCGCGGCAACCGGCCGGCGAACCAGCGCCCGGTCAACCGCGTCGTCGACGGGAAGGGCGTGCCGTCGAGCCGGGCGATGGTGCGCAGCAGCTGGTCCTCCTGCTCCGGAGTGACCTCCACCGTGATCTGCCGCAGCCAGCCGCGCTGGCCGTAGCGGGCGGCCCAGACCTGCACCGCGCTGCGCAGATCGTGCAGCTGCACCCCGCGCTGGTGTCGGCCCGTCCACATGTCCGGCAGGCTGCTCCCGAGTTCCGCGTGCCACATCAGCGGCGGCAGGTCCTCGAGCGCGACGGTCATCCCCACGTGGTTCACGGGCGCGTTGGTCAGGGTCTGGATCGCCCGGTCGGCGGGCGTCGCTCCCCGGAAGATCCAGACGTCGCCCGTGCGGGTCGTCGCCACGGCCTCGTCGAGCGGCAGCCGCGAGGGTGCACCGGCGGAACGGGATCCCGGTGAAGTGTCCATGCCGCCAGCCTGCCATGCCCGCTGCCCGCTGGCGCCGTGCCCGCTGCCCGCTGGGGCCGTGCACACTACACGGTTAGGGTCGTGTCCATGGCGCTGCGCGGTGGAAAGTGGTGGAAGCTCGTCGGACTCGCCGGGCTCGTGGGTGTCGCGGCGACGGGCGCGGTCGCCGTCCGTAACGAGCGGCAACGCCGCAACTACACCCCCGAGGAGGTGCGCTCGGTGCTGCACGAGCGGTACGCGCGGTCGCTCGCGGCCCGCGACGGCAGCCCCGAGCTCCCCCTCGACGAGGTCCCGTCCGGCCCGAAGGAGCGGATCAGCCGAGTGCTGCGGCGATTCCGTCGGCGAGAGCGCCGATCTGCTCGTCCGTCATGACGAACGCCGGGGAGATCTGCATCGCGCCCTGACCGGCCGCCCGGCTCGAGATGCCGTGCTGCCGCAGGGTCTTGACGAAGCCGAGTGCCTCGGACGGGTCGGCGAGCTGCACGGCGGCCACGGCTCCGAGACCGCTGCGTACCTCGGCCACCCGCGGATGTTCGGCCAGCGGGGCGAGCTTCTCGTGCAGCGTCCGCTCGATCCTGGCCGACTCGGCGAGCAGGTTCTCACGTTCGATGATGTCGAGATTCGCCAGGGCGGCGGCCGCGGCGGCGGCGTGCCCACCGTAGGTGTAGCCGTGGCGCCACCACACCCCGCCCGAGAAGAACGGCTCGGCGACGTGCGGGGCGACGAACAGCGCACCCATCGGCACGTAGCCGGAGGTCAGGCCCTTCGCCGTGGTGATCATGTCCGGGCGCAGATCGAAGCGCGACGACGCGAACCAGGAACCGCCGATACGCCCGAATCCGGTGACCACCTCGTCGACGACGAAGAGGATGTCGTGGTCGCGGCAGATCTCGCGGACCTCGGCGAGATAGCCCTCCGGCGGCAGGTACACCCCGCCCGCGCCGATGATCGGTTCGCAGAAGAACGCCGCGATGCTGTCGGCGCCGACGGAGTCGATGAGTTCGAGCAAGGCCTTGGCGTCGTTCCACGCCACCCGCGCGGTGTCCTCCCAGAGCTGCCCGTAGCCCTCGCCGTTGACCGGGATGCCGGCCAGCGAGGTGCCACCGACGTGCATGCCGTGGTAGGCCTTCTCGCGCGAGACGAGCAGGGTCTTGCCGGGCCGGCCGACCTCCTGCCAGTAGCGGCGCGCCAGCTTCGCAGCGGAGTCGACGGAGTCGGAGCCGCCCGAGGTGAAGAAGATCCGGCTGCCGGTCACCGGGGCGATCGCCGCGAGACGTTCGGCGAGCTCGACGGTCGGTTCGGCGGTCAGGTCACCGAAGTTCGAGTAGTGCGCGACCTTCCCGATCTGTGCGGCGACGGCCTCCCCGATCTCGATGCGGCCGTGCCCGACGTTGGTGAACCACAGGCCGGCGGTGGCGTCGAGATAGCGGTTGCCGTCGGTGTCCCAGATGTACGCACCCTCGCCGCGCGCGACGACGAAGGCGCCGTCCTTCTCGACCGCGCCCATATCGGCGAATCCGTGCCACAACGCACCCACGACCAGCTCCCGTCCACGATCGATCACGACATCCGTCATCGTATGCGGATCCACCGGTTCCGGCGCCCGACGCGCGCGAGCGCTCCCGCCGCCCGAGGTGCAGGGCGGCCGTGCCGCCCGAGATGCGGGGTGACCCTGGCGCCCGGCACCCCACAGCGGCCACCCTGGATTCCATGGGCGAGTTCCGCTTCTCCGTCAACGTCTTCACCGTCGAGGGACCGGACGCGTTCGCCGCGTGGTGCCGGCAGGTGGAGGCGGCGGGCTTCGACGCGCTCTACACCGCCGACCACCTCGGGGTGCCCGCACCGTTCCCCGTGCTGGTCGCCGCGGCGCAGGCCACCGAGCGGCTGCGGGTGGGCACGCTGGTGCTCAACACGGCGTTCTGGAACCCCGCCCTGCTCGCCCGCGAGATCGCCACGACCGACCTGCTCACCGGCGGCCGCCTCGAGGTCGGACTCGGTGCGGGACACATGAAATGGGAGTTCGACACCGCCGGCATCGAATGGGAGCGCTTCGACGAGCGCGCCGACCGGCTCGAGGACGCCTTGCGGCAACTGCAGTGCGCCTTCGCCGAACCGGCCTTCCCCGAGCAGGCCGGACTGCGGGAGGCCTTCGGGGTACCGGTGCTCGCGCCCGTACAGCGCCACGGTTTCGGCGGCCACGGCCCGCCGCTGATCGTCGGGGGCACCGGCGACCGGGTCCTGTCCATAGCCGCGGCCCACGCGGACGTCGTGAGCGTCGCCGGAGCGGTCCGGCTGCGCGGACGACCGCCGGGGAGCTTCCGGATCGGCACCGCCGCCGAGGCCGACGAGCGTGTCGCCTTCGCGCGGGCGCAGGCGGGCGACCGCGCCGACCGGATCGAGTGGCACACCCTGCTGCAGGCAGTCGTCGAGACCGACGACCCGGATGCAGCGGCTGCGGCGCTCGCCGCCCGGTTCGGCGGCACCGTCGCCGCCGCGGATCTGCTCGACTCCCCCTTCGTGCTGATCGGCACGGTCGACGAGATGGCCGAGCAGCTCCTGCGCAGCCGTGACCGCTTCGGGTTCACCCACTTCACCGTCCACGCGCCCTACCGGGAGGTGTTCGGTGCGGTGATCGCCCGGGTGCAGGCACCGGAGGACGGCCGGTCCCGAGAAGCCCGGGACCGGCCGCTTCGCTAGGCTGGTCGATCAGCATGTCGAATTCCCCTGCCCCGAATCGTCGCGAACTGCGCGCTGCCCTGTCCGAGGTCTCCCTCCGCGACGAGAACCGGCTCCGTCGCCGGCTCGATCGGGCGCGGGGCGGTGAGGCCCTCGCGAAGATCGCCGTCGAGATCGACAACGCCCGCAGCCGCCTCGCGACGCGGGCCGACTCGGTCCCCGAGATCCGCTATCCCGAGGATCTGCCCGTCTCCCAGCGCAAGGACGACATCGCCGCGGCGATCCGCGACCACCAGGTCGTGGTCGTCGCCGGTGAGACCGGTTCGGGCAAGACCACGCAGATCCCGAAGATCTGCCTCGAACTCGGCCGCGGGGTGCGCGGGCTGATCGGCCACACCCAGCCGCGCCGGATCGCGGCCCGCGCGGTGGCGGAGCGCCTGGCCGAGGAACTCGGCACCGAGCTCGGCGACACCGTCGGCTACACGGTGCGGTTCACCGACCAGGTCACCGAGTCGACGCTGGTCAAGCTCATGACCGACGGCATCCTGCTCGCCGAGATCCAGCGCGACCGGCTGCTGCGGCAGTACGACACGATCATCATCGACGAGGCGCACGAACGCAGCCTCAACATCGACTTCCTGCTGGGTTATCTGGCGCAGTTGCTGCCGCGCCGACCCGACCTGAAGGTGATCATCACCTCGGCGACGATCGACCCGGAACGCTTCGCCCGGCACTTCGCCGCCCCCGACGGCACGCCCGCCCCGATCGTGGAGGTCTCGGGCCGGACCTATCCCGTCGAGGTGCGCTACCGGCCGCTGACCGTCGAGGTGGGCGATACGCTCGTCGACCGCGATCCCGTCGACGCGGTGTGCGAGGCCGTCGAGGAACTGCAACGCGAGGGCGACGGCGACATCCTCGTGTTCCTGTCCGGCGAACGGGAGATCCGCGACACCGCCGACGCGTTGCGCGACCGCAAGCTGCGCAACACCGAGATCCTCCCGCTCTACGGCCGGCTCTCCGCCGCCGAACAACACAAGGTGTTCACGCCGCACACCGGGCGGCGGGTGGTGCTGTCCACCAACGTCGCCGAGACGTCGCTGACCGTGCCGGGCATCCGGTACGTCGTCGACCCCGGCACCGCGCGCATCTCGCGGTACTCGGTGCGCACCAAGGTGCAGCGGCTGCCGATCGAACCGATCTCGCAGGCCTCGGCCCGGCAGCGTGCCGGCCGCTGCGGTCGTGTCGCCGACGGCATCTGCATCCGGCTCTACTCGGAGGACGATTTCGAGAGCCGGCCGGAGTTCACGGAACCGGAGATCCTGCGGACCAACCTGGCGTCGGTGGTGCTGCAGATGACCGCGCTCGGTCTCGGCGACATCGAGAACTTCCCGTTCGTCGAGGCTCCCGACCCGCGGGCGATCCGCGACGGCATCGCCCTGCTCGAGGAACTCGGCGCGCTCGAACCCGCGAAGAAGGACGAGGGACCGCGGCTGACCGCAGTGGGCCGCGAGATCGCCCGTCTACCTGTCGATCCGCGAATGGCCCGCATGATCGTCGAGGGCCACCGCAACGGCTGTCTGCGCGAGGTGCTCATCATCGTCGCAGCGCTGTCCATCCAGGACGTGCGCGAACGGCCCACCGAGTTCCAGCAGGCCGCCGACGAGAAGCACGCCCGATTCGCGGTGGAGGGCTCGGACTTCCTGGCCTTCCTGCAGCTGTGGGACTACCTCAAGGAGCAGCGTCGCGAGCTGTCGTCGAGCCGGTTCCGGAAAATGTGCCGCGACGAGTTCCTGCACTGGCTGCGCATCCGCGAATGGCAGGACCTGCAGGGGCAGCTGCGGCAGATCTGCCTGGACATGGGCTGGCAGACCCAGCACCGTGAGGTGAACCCCGACGACGTCCACCGCTCGCTGCTGGCGGGCCTGCTGTCGCACATCGGTCTGCGCGAGGGCGAGAAGCGCGACTTCCTCGGCGCGCGCGGCGCGCGCTTCGCGATCTTCCCCGGATCGTCGCTGTTCAAGAAGCCGCCGCGCTGGGTGATGGCCGCCGAACTCGTCGAGACATCCCGGCTGTGGGCGCGCACCGCCGCGCGCATCGAACCCGAGTGGGTCGAGAAGCTGGCGCCCCATCTGGTCAAGCGCACCTATTCGGAGCCGCACTGGTCGACCCGGCGCGAGGCGGCGATGGCCTACGAACGCGTCACCCTCTACGGCATCCCACTGGTCGCGCAGCGACCCGTCCCCTACGGCCGCATCGATCCGGAGGTCTCGCGGGAGCTGTTCATCCGGCACGCACTCGTGCAGGGCGAATGGCGCACGCAGCACAGGTTCTTCCACGACAACCGGGCACTGCTCGAGGACGTCGAGGAACTCGAGCACCGGGCGCGGCGCCGCGACATCGTCGTCGACGACGAGACCCTGTTCGAGTTCTACGACGAGCGGGTCGGCCCGGAGGTGGTGTCGGCGCGGCACTTCGACACCTGGTGGAAGAAGACCCGCCGGCAGCAACCCGACCTGCTGACCTTCACCCCCGAGACGGTGGTGAATCAAGAGGCCGCGGCGGTGCTCGAGGGCGATTATCCGGATGCCTGGCGGCAGGGCGAGATCCAGTTCCCGCTCACCTACCAGTTCGAGCCCGGCACCGAGGAGGACGGTGTCACCGCCCGGATCCCCGTTGCCCTGCTGGCGAACGTGCGGGCGGTGGGCTTCGACTGGCTCGTGCCGGGCATGCGCACCGAGCTGGTCACCGCACTCATCAAGACCTTGCCCAAACACCTGCGCCGGCAGGTCGTTCCGGCACCGGACTTCGCGGCGGCGGCGCTCGCGTCGGTCACCCCGCGGTCCGAGCCGCTCGTCAATGCGATGGCCCGTGAGCTGTCCCGGCTCGGCCGGTGCCCCATCGAACCGTCGGACTTCTCCCCCACGTCCCTGCCCGACCACCTGCGGATGACCTTCGCGGCCGTGGACGAGAAGGGCAAGGTGCTGGGCCGCAGCAAGAGTCTCGTCGAGCTCCGTAAGCAGCTGTCGTCCCGCGTGGACGCCGAGGTGTCGCGGGCGGCGTCGGGTACCGAACGGGCCGCGACGCTGGTGTGGACAGCGGAGACCCTCGGGACCCTGCCCGCCACGGTGACCCGCGAGGTCGGAGGCCAGCAGGTCACCGGTTATCCGGCGCTGGTGCCGGAGGGCGAGGGTGTGGCGGTGCGGGTGCTCAGCACCCCGCAGGCCCAGCAGGCCGCGACCCGGCAGGGTCTGCGCACCCTGCTGCTCGCCTCGGCGCCGACGAAGACCAAGGCGGTCACCTCGGGGCTGACCAACACCGAACGGCTCACACTCGGACGCAATCCCGACGGGTCGTTCGACGCGCTCGTCGAGGACTGCCGGGCCTGCGCGGTCGACGAGATGATCGCCGCGCACGGCAGACCGGTGCGCACACCGGAGGAGTTCGAGCGGCTCGCGGCGGCGGTGCGGTCGCAGCTGCCCGGGCGGGTCGCCCGGCTGCTGAAGGCCGTGGTGCCGGTACTCGGGCAGGCCCACGAGGTGGGGATCCTGCTCGACCGGGTGCGCGGTGAGGCCGCCGAGGATGTGCGGGAACAGTTGTCGTCGCTGCTGTTTCCGGGTTTCGTCACGGATCTGGGAACGCGACGCCTGGCCGACCTGCCGCGCTATCTCGCGGCGGCGGCGCACCGGCTGGAGTCGTTGCCGGCGAGCGCACACCGGGACGCCGCGGGCATGGACGTGCTCGACCGGGTCTACTCCGCGTACGACAAGTTGCTGGCGCGCCTACCCGAGGAGCGGCACGGTTCCCCCGAGATCACGGAGATCTACTGGATGATCGAGGAACTGCGGGTGAGCCTGTTCGCGCAGAGCCTGGGCACGCGGATCCCGGTGTCGGAGAAGCGGGTCCTCAAGGCGATCGACGCCGTCCGCTGACGAGAGTCGGGCGGCGCCGGCGTCACTGCTTCTGTTCGTCCGGCTCGGTGGTCCGCGCCTGCTGATGTGCGCGCAGTTCGTGGATCTCGCGTTCGAAGTCCTCGGCGGAGCTGAACCCGCGGTAGACGGAGGCGAACCGGAGGTAGGCGACCTCGTCGAGATCGCGCAGCGGCCCGAGGATGGCCAGACCGACCTCGTGGCTGGGCACCTCCGGGGATCCCTTGGCCCGCACCGCATCCTCGACCTGCTGGGCCAGTTTGTTCAGAGCGTCGTTGTCGACGTCACGGCCCTGGCAGGCGCGCGCGACACCGCGCACGACCTTCTCGCGGCTGAATGGTTCCGTCACACCGCTGCGTTTGACGACGGAGAGCACCGCGGTCTCGACGGTGGTGAATCGGCGGCCGCATTCGGGGCAGGCCCGGCGACGACGGATCGCGGCACCCTCGTCTGCCTCGCGCGAATCGACCACCCGCGAGTCGGGGTGTCGGCAATACGGGCAGTACATCTCGGTTCCTTCGTCGTGGCCGTGCCGGCCGCGACGCCGGTGCCGAACCGATGCCGTCCAACCGGAACCGTCTCCACCCGCGGGTGGAACTACACCGCCGCGACCACACGGAGTGGTGTGACTGACAGTGTTGGACAATACCCGTCTGTCCGGTTCCCGCGTCGAGTGCGGGTCGCGAAACGTCACGGCGGCCTCAGCGCCGGGAGGGATCCGGTGCCCCCGGAAGGCTTTCCGGAAGCCCCTCCCCGTCGTGCACGATGACGACCGCGGCCTGCGAGTTCGCCTCGATCACCTGACCGGTACGTACGTGCGCGAGCGTCAGCAGCCCGACGGTGGCGAGTGCCGCGAGCAGCAGGGTGATCACGAGCTGCCGCCCGGTGACGTCCTCGGCCTGCCTGCGCCGGGGCACGACCTCGGTGCGCCGGTGCAGCGGCGGGCTCGACGGGACGGTGATGCGTGTGTCCTCCTCCTGCGGCGGGATCCAGGAGGGCTCGAGCAGTGCCGAGCGACCGGCCGGCGGCCGGTGAGCGGGGTGCGGTGCCCGCACCGGGGGCCGGGCGTCGACCTCCCGGACGGCCGCGCGCAGCCGCGCCGTCCGTCGTGCCCGAACTGCGGTTCCGAGCCGGATCGCTGTGCTCATCGGATGACCTCCGTGCCGCCGTACGTGTCGTTCGATCACATGTTCGAACGAAAGTCTGTTCGAATGTTGTACCACGCGCCGGGCCGCGCGTCACCACTTCCGGAGGGTGAATGTCGAACACGTGTTTGATATACGTGTGCGATCTCGATAGATTCGAACGACAACTTCCAAACCATCCGACACTCGCCGCACGGAGGTCACGATGAAGGCGGACGGCACATCCACAGCCCGCCGGGGTGGGCACGCGACCGACGATCCGGCCGCCGGCCTCACCGAGCGCCAGCGACGCGTCCTCGAGGTGATCCGCGACTCGGTCGCCGAGCGGGGCTATCCCCCGAGCATCCGCGAGATCGGCGACGCGGTCGGTCTGAACTCCACGTCCTCGGTCGCGCACCAGCTGCGCACCCTGGAACGCAAGGGCTTCCTGCGTCGCGACCCGAACCGCCCCCGCGCCGTCGACGTGCGGGGACTCGACGGGGCGCCGGCCCCGGAGTCCGCGCCCGAGGTGGTCGCCGCGTCCGGCGCCGACGAGGTGCCCTCGTCGGCGGCGATGGTGCCCGTGGTGGGCCGCATCGCGGCCGGTGGCCCGATCCTGGCGGAGGAGTCGATCGAGGACGTCTTCCCGCTCCCCCGCGAACTCGTCGGCCAGGGCGAGTTGTTCCTGCTGAAGGTGGTCGGCGAGTCGATGATCGACGCGGCGATCTGCGACGGCGACTGGGTGGTCGTGCGTCAGCAGAACGTCGCCGAGAACGGCGACATCGTCGCGGCGATGCTCGACGGCGAGGCGACGGTCAAGACCTTCAAACGGGTCGACGGCGACGTCTGGCTCATGCCGCACAACCCGATGTTCGAGCCCATCCCGGGCAACGACGCGGTGATCCTCGGCAAGGTGGTCACGGTCATCCGCAAGGTCTGATCGGCCACCCTCGCGACCTCGGCGTCACGACCTTCCACTCCACGAGCGAGGCCGGGGTGGCCTCCCGCGAACTGCGGGAGGCCACTCCGGCCTCGTGTGGTCCCCGGGCTCTCGTGCCCGGTGGGTCCCGGTTGCGATCAGATGTTCAGACCGCGCCCGATGACCTCCTTCATGATCTCGTTGGTGCCGCCGTAGATCTTCTGCACGCGCGCGTCGAGGTACGCCTTGGCGACCGGGTACTCGCGCATGTAGCCGTAGCCGCCGTGCAGCTGCAGGCAGCGGTCGATGAGCTCGACCTGCTTGTCGGTGGTCCAGTACTTGGCCATCGCGGCCTCCTGCACGGTGAGCTTCTTCTCGTTGAGCAGCTCGATGCAGCGGTCGACGAAGACCCGGGCGAGCTGGGTCTCGGTGGCGAGCTCGGCGAGCTCGAAGCGGGTGTTCTGGAACTTGCCGATCGGCTTGCCGAAGGCCTTGCGGTCGCGGCAGTACTGGATGGTCTCCTCGAGCACGCGCTCCATCGCGGCGGCGGCGACGACGGCGATGGCCAGACGTTCCTGCGGCAGGTTCTGCATGAGGTAGATGAAGCCCATGCCCTCCTGGCCGAGGAGGTTGGCGCCGGGGACGCGGACGTTGTCGAAGCTCAGCTCCGCGGTGTCCTGGGCGTCGAGGCCGATCTTGTCGAGGTTGCGGCCGCGCTCGAAGCCGGGCATACCGCGCTCGACGACGAGGAGCGAGAAGCCCTGCGCGCCCTTGTCGGGGTCGGTGCAGGCCACGACGATCACCAGATCGGAGTGGATACCGTTGGTGATGAACGTCTTGGCGCCGTTGAGGATCCAGTCGTCGCCGTCGCGCACCGCGCGGGTCTTGATGCCCTGCAGGTCGCTGCCGGTGCCGGGCTCGGTCATGGCGATCGCGGTGATCAGCTCACCGGAACAGAAACCGGGCAGCCAGCGCTGTTTCTGCTCCTCGTTGGCGAGCTCGAGCAGGTAGGGCGCGACGACATCGTTGTGCAGCATGAAGCCGAGACCGCTGAAGCCGAGCTTGGTGGTCTCCTCGGCCATGATGGCGTTGTAGCGGAAGTCGTCCATGCCGCCGCCGCCGTACTCCTCCGGCACGGCCATGCCGAGGAAGCCCTGCGCGCCGGCCTTCTTCCACACCTCGCGGTCGACGATCTTATCCTTCTCCCACTGCTCGTGGTAGGGGGCCACCTCCTGTTCGAGGAACTTCCGGTACGACTCGCGGAAGAGTTCGTGCTCGGGCTCGAAAAGGGTGCGTTCCATCTGCGCTCCTGTGTGAGACGTCGTTCGACATACTCACGGTATGCAGACGATCACTCGGTGACGCTGACACAACCGAGCGCATTTTGTGACCCGGACGACCCTCCTGCGCACCGCGGTGCGATGCAGGTCACGCCTCGATCAGCGTCGCAGGTCCCCGAGCCGCCGGAGGATCGGGTAGGCGACCAGGATGCCGATCGACCCCCACGCGATGCCGCCGAGTTCGACCGAGCCGATCGACAGGGTCAGGTCACCGATACCGGCGACGAGCGCCGCGGCGACGACGCTGAGGTTCACCGGATCGGTGAAGTCCACCTTCGCGTCCATCCAGATCCGCACGCCGAGGATGCCGATGAGACCGTAGAGGACGAGGGTCGCGCCGCCGAGCACACCGTCGGGGACGGTGAACACGAGGGCACCGAACTTCGGGGAGAAGGCGAGGACGACCGCGGTGAGCGCCGCGACGGCATAGGCCGCGGTGGAGTAGACACGGGTCGCGGCCATGACGCCGATGTTCTCGGCGTAGGTGGTGGTGCCCGAGCCGCCGCCGGCACCGGCGAGCGTCGTCGCCAGGCCGTCGGCGAGCAGGGCGTTGCCGGCCATGTCGTCGAGATTCCGGCCGGTCATCGCAGCGACGGCCTTGACGTGGCCGACGTTCTCGGCGACGAGCACGACCACCACGGGCAGGGCCAGCAGGATGACGGACAACTCGAAGCGGGGGGCGTGCAGTTCGGGCAGGCCGAACCAGGCGGCCTCGCGCATCGCCTCGACGCGTTCGGACGACAACGCCCCCGTGACCGCGGCGAAGATCCAGCCGACGACGACACCGACGAGGATGCCGAGGCGGCCGAGCATGCCGGGACCGACCACCGTCACGAGCAGGGTGACCACGAGCGTGACCGTCGCGACGAGGGGTTGCGCCTCGTAGGAGGTCGCCGCGGTGGGCGCGAGGTTCAGGCCGATCAGGGCCACGATGGCGCCGGTGACCACCGGCGGCATCACCGCGTCGATGACCCGTGCACCGGCGGCCTTGACCGCCAGGCCGATCAGGACGAGGACGACACCGACCGCGAGGATCCCGCCGAGTTGCGCCGCCATGCCGTGTCCCGCCGAGGCGCCGAGTGGGGCGATGAAGGCGAACGACGAGCCGAGATAGCTGGGGACCCGCCCGCGGGTGATGATGAGGAAAAGGGCGGTGCCGATGCCGGAGAACAGCAGCGTCGTGGTCACCGGGAAGCCGGTGATGGTCGGCACCAGCAGCGTCGCACCGAACATGGCGATGACGTGCTGCATGCCGATGCCGACGGTGCGCGGCCAGGACAGCCGCTCGTGCGGCGCGACCACGGCGCCGGGGCTGATGCGACGTCCGTCGCCGTGCAGTGTCCATCCCCGGGTCCGTCCCCGGTTCGTCGCGGTACTCCCGGTCGCCTTCACTCGTTCGGTCACGACAGGACATGGTAGGCCGCTCGCGGGGACCCTACGCAGGTCAGCCCGGCCGTTCTGCCACCGCGGCGCGGTTCCCGGGTGGTCCGTCGCCGCGAGAGCCGCCGTCGCGGCGGAGGATTCAGCGACGCGTGCGGCGGCGGAGCACGACGCCGAGCGCCCCCACCACCGCGACGGCGCCGAGCACCGCGCCGACCACCGGCAGTACCGCGGGCGAGTCGTCCGTGGCACCCTCACCCGAGGGCGCGAACAGGCCGGTCGCGCCGCGCAGCACCCGGATCGGGGGATTCGCCGCGCCCCCGGCCCGCTCGGAGGCGGTGAGCAGGTCGCCGTCGACGGTGAACGCCACGGCCTCACCCTGCGGCTCGTCCGGAACGGGAATCCGGACACTCGGGCCGGCGGCCAGCGCCGCCACGAGATCGCCGTCGGGCACCGGGAACAGGTGGACGTCGGTGTAGGTGCGCACCGCCGCGACGGTCCCGTCCGCGCTCACCGCGCCCCCGGTGACGAGCGTGGAGGCACCCGGGATCGGGCCGCCCGTAGTGTCGGTGGGTCCGAGCGCGAGCGTTCCGACCTTCTCGAGCGGATTCGGACCGGGGCTCGCGAGGTCGCCGAGGGTGCGGCCGCCGGCGGGGCGGTAGACGTCGCTCGCGCCGAACAGGGGCTTGGTGACGATCACCGGCACACCGTCCGCCGGGATCAGCACCGTTTCAGCGTCGCGGGCACCGTCGGGATAGGTCAGCCGGTACAGCTCCCCGTCCCCCGTGTCGGGGTCGAGGGAGATCAGGGCGACGGTGTCCCGGGAGCGCCGGTTGTCGCCGAGATCGGCGGCCCACAGGCGCCCGTCCGGTCCGGCCGCGAGGTCCTCGACGTCGTAGGGATCGACGGGGAGCGGGATCCGTTGCCGCACCGCACAGTCCGCGTCGAGCTCGACGATGCGCTCGTCCTCCCCCGCGTCGGGGGTGACGAACAGCCGGTCACCGAGCACCGCCAGTCCCGACAGTTCGGCGAGCGCCGGGTCGGCGGGGGTACACAGCGTTCCGGACGGCAGGTCGGCCACCGGGACCTCCGCGTCGTCGGCTGCGGCGGGCGCGACCGGCACGAACGCCAGCGTCGCGGCAGCGAGCAGCGCCGTCCGGCGCACCCTCCCCATCTCAGGCGGCGAAGTCCACCAGGGCCGACGCCAGCGCCGCGGGGACCCGCGCGTGCACACGGGTGCCGTCCGCCTCGTGCGCGGACTCGATGACCTGCCCGTCCGTGTGGATGCGGGCCAGCAGGTCGCCGCGGGTGTACGGCAGGAGCAGCTTGACCTCGACGTCGGGATCCTCGAGCAACGACGCCAGAGTCGTCTGCAGCCCGTCGATGCCCTCCCCGGTGTGCGCGGAGACGAACACCGCGTCGGGGACCGCACTGCGCAGCTGGGTGAGGGTCACCGGATCGGCGGCGTCGATCTTGTTCACGACGATCAGCTCGGGCGGCGGCGGAGCGTCGGACTCGCGCAGCACCTCGGTGATGACCTCGCGGACCGCCTTGATCTGCTCGGTGGGCAGCGGATCGGAGCCGTCGACGACGTGCATGAGCACATCCGCGTCGGCGACCTCCTCGAGCGTCGAGCGGAACGCCTCGACCAGCTGGGTGGGCAGGTGGCGCACGAACCCGACGGTGTCGGTGAGGACGTACTCCCGGCCGTCGGGCAGCGCGGCCCGGCGGGTGGTGGGATCGAGGGTCGCGAACAGGGCGTTCTGCACCAGCACCCCGGAGCCGGTGAGTCGGTTGAGCAGGCTCGACTTGCCGGCATTGGTGTAGCCCACGATCGCGACCGAGGGGATCTTGTTGCGGCGACGCCGGGTGCGCTTGGTGTCGCGGGTGGCCTTCATGGCCTTGATCTCGCGGCGCAGCTTGGCCATCCGCTCGCGGATCCGGCGACGGTCGGTCTCGATCTTCGTCTCACCGGGACCGCGCAGACCCACACCGCCGTTGCTGCCGGCACGACCACCGGCCTGCCGCGACATCGACTCGCCCCAGCCGCGCAGCCGCGGGAGCATGTACTCCATCTGGGCGAGCGCGACCTGCGCCTTGCCCTCGCGGGAGGTGGCGTGCTGGGCGAAGATGTCGAGGATCAGCGCGGTGCGGTCGATGACCTTGACCTTGACGACCTTCTCCAGAGCGGTGAGCTGGGCGGGGGTGAGTTCACCGTCGCAGATGACGGTGTCCGCGCCGGTGGACAGCACGATCTGCCGGAGTTCGTCGGCCTTACCGGAGCCGATGTAGGTGGCGGCGTCGGGGCGGTCGCGGCGCTGGATGACGCCTTCGAGCACCTCGGAGCCCGCCGTCTCGGCGAGCGCCGCCAGCTCGGCGAGACTCGCCTCGGCCTGGGCCGCCGTGCCGCCCGTCCACACGCCGACGAGCACGACCCGTTCGAGCCGCAACTGGCGATACTCGACCTCGGTGACGTCCTCGAGTTCGGTGGACAGACCGGCCACACGCCGCAACGCGCTGCGGTCTTCGAGTTGCATCTCACCGACGGACGGATCGTCGGTGGTCCAGCCTTCGCGTAGCGGGGACGCGGTCGATCGGCTGTCGTCTGTGGTTGCGCGGCGCGTGCGCTGTGTGTTCGTCATACACCTCCATGGTGTCACGGCGGCGACGCCGGTGCATTCGAGTTCTCCTGTCGTGCCCCTCACCGCGCCGCGACGGTCACTCCCGCACCACGCTCACTGCCGTGCCGACTACAGCGGGGTCACGCCTGTGCCGACCACCAGTCGTCGTCGATCGTGCCGGTCGCGACCAGCACCGACGGGCCGCGCAGCCAGGCACGGCCGTTCTCGATGCACACCTGGACCGCACCGCCGGGGATCTGCACGCGCACGGCCCCGTCGGTGGCGCCGTCGAAGCGCAGTGCGGCGGCCGCGGCGGCGACGGTGCCGGTGCCGCACGAGCGGGTCTCCCCCACACCGCGCTCGTGGACCCGCATGTGGACGACGCCGGAGGAGATCGGGGTCAGGAACTCGATGTTGACGCCGTGAGGGAAGAAACCGGGATCGAAGCCCGGTGCGCTCAGATCGAGGGCCGCCAGCGCGGTGTCGGTCAGGTGCGGGTCGACACAGGCCAGATGCGGGTTGCCGACGTCGATGCCGAGACCGGGATAGACACGGCCGTCGAGGGTCGCGGTGGACTCGCCGAGCGTGCGCACCACACCCATGTCCACGGTGACCTCGCCGACCACCGGGCCGGACTCGTGGACGACGACGGGCTTGCCGCCGGCGCGGCTGCCGACGACGAACTCGGATCGGTTCTCGAGGCCGTGTGCGGTGAGATAGTGCGCGAACACCCGCACGCCGTTGCCGCACATCTCCGCGATGGAGCCGTCGGCGTTGCGGTAGTCCATGAACCAGTCGTCCGCGGCGGTGCCCTCGGGCAGCGCGTCGAGCACTCCGGCGGCGACGAGGGCGCCGGCCCTGGCGACGCGGAGCAGGCCGTCGGCGCCGAGTCCGCGGCGCCGGTCGCACAGCGCCGCGATCCGGGGCGCGTCGAGGTCCAGCCGGGCATCGGGATCCGGGAGGATGACGAAGTCGTTCTCGGTGCCGTGCCCTTTGCTGAACTCCATGCGGATACCTTATCGAGGGGGTGCGGTGGACGGCGGGTGCACCTGCCGGACGGCGTCGAGCGCGGCGTCGAGCAGCTTCGGGTCGGCGCCGTCGAGCCAGTGGATGCGCGGGTCGCGCCGGAACCAGGACCGCTGGCGGCGTACGTAGCGGCGGGTACCGATGAAGGTGCGTTCGCGTGCCTCGGCGAGATCGTATTCGCCGTCGAGGAACGCGAGGACCTGCGCGTATCCGATGGCGCGGCGGGCGGTGACGCCGTCCCGCAGCCCCACCTCGACCAGCCGCTGCACCTCGTCGACGAGACCGAGCTCGAACATCAGGTCGGTGCGCCGTGCGATCCGGTCGTCGAGTTCGGCGGTCTCGCGGTCGACGCCGAGGATCACGGTGTCCCAGCGCGGCTCGCCGATGGTCGGCTGCGACGCCGCGAACGGCTTGCCGGTCAGTTCGACGACCTCGAGGGCGCGCACCATGCGGCGGCCGTCGGTGGGCAGGATGGTGGCGGCCGCGGCGGGGTCGGCCTCCTGCAGGGCGCGGTGGATCGCGGCGAGCCCCTCGGATTCGAGCACGGCCTCCCACTTGGCGCGGACCTGCGGATCCGTGGCAGGGAACTGCCACTGGTCGAGCAGCGCCTGCACGTACATCATCGAGCCGCCCACGATGATCGGGCGGTGCCCGCGCGCGAGGATCGCCTCGACGTCCTCGGCCGCGGCCTGCTGGTAGCGCGCCACCGTCGCGGTCTCGGTGACGTCGAGGACGTCGAGCTGGTGGTGCGGGATCCCGCGGCGCTCCTCGGGGGCGAGTTTCGCCGTCCCGATGTCCATGCCGCGGTACTGCTGCATCGCGTCGATGTTGACGACCTCGCCGCCGAGCGCCTCGGCGAGGTCGAGACCGAGATCGGATTTGCCCGTGGCGGTGGGGCCGACGACCGCCACGGGAGTGATCGGTGCGTCCACGCTCACGGCTTCCAGACCCCCGCGTGGTAGCCGACGCCGTAGGGCGCCGCCGAATAGCCGACGGTCACCGAGGTGGGCCGGGACGGGAACGCCCCGGCGAGGACGTGCCAGGCGGCGCGGCCCTCGAGCCGGATCTCGGCGCACAGGGCGGGATCGAGATGCGCGAGTGCGGCCGGGTCACCGGCGGCGAGGGCTGCGGCGAGTGCAGCCTCGACCGCCTCCGAACGCGGGTCGTGGGCGCCGGGGGCCTTCGGTGTGAGGGTCGCCGCACCGTCGGCGACGACGAGCAGTGCTCGGGGCAGGTCGTCGGCGTCGAGGCGGGCGCGCAGCTCGGCGCCCAGGTCGGCACACTTGTCGGCATCGGTGGCCGCGGCGAGGACGTGGGTGTCCACCCGCACCTGCGGGGCGGTGCGATCGCGGAGCCACCCGGCGACCAGCGCCGGAAGCGGCAGCAGCGGGTCGGGGTCGCCGTCCGCGTCGGGTCCCAGGGCGACGGTGACGTCGGCACCGAAGCCGCGGAAGGTGCCGCGGGCGGTCGCCGGCACGGTCCGTTCGGTGTCCTCGACACCCACCACGACCCACTCGGCGGCATCCGACAGTGCACGTCCGACGTCCAGCACGGCGTCTCGGAGGTCGGCCGTCTCGGCGGCCGCGAGGCCACAGAGTTCCGGTACGAGCAGCGGTGGGGAGGGCACGAACGCCGCGGCGGTCAACACATCGGCCACCGTAGTCGACCGGACCGGGCGCCCCGCATCGGCACGACCTGTTTCAATAGGGGGCGGACGTGATCACGGGAGTCCCCATGACCGACCTGCGGTAGTAACGATGCGACCAGGCAGCCGTGCCGCGCGGCAGAGATGAGGTATCGATGAGCGACCCGAATGCACAGGACCGGACTGCAGCGCCGACGCGGACCGACTCGACCCGGCCCGGGCCCGCAGCGCCCGGCCCCCACGCCGGGGAGACGCACCCCAAGCCGCATCCCGTCGCGGCCCAGAGCCATCCGCACACGCCCACGGTGCCGGAGAGCGACCCGAGCCGGTTCGGTCGTGTCGACGAGGACGGCACCGCCTGGGTCTTCACCAGCGAGGGCGAG
Organism: Rhodococcus sp. Z13; assembly: GCF_025837095.1. NCBI lineage: Bacteria > Bacillati > Actinomycetota > Actinomycetes > Mycobacteriales > Nocardiaceae > Rhodococcus > Rhodococcus sacchari. The sequence continues at coordinate 1,938,196 of NZ_CP107551.1, read as the reverse complement.
CGGTGCATCGGGTCCTGGCAGGCCGGTGACGCCGCGGAGGGGCTCGCGCACTTCGGCCGCCGCTACGACGACCTCGCCACGGAGGTCGCGGTCCTCGAGACCCGGCTGGCATCGGGCACGGCCGACGTGAAGAAGACCCGCGCCGCCGCCGAGGCGCTCGCCGAGTCGCTGCCCACCGCCGCCGTCATCGGCGACCTCGACGCGCTCGCGACGCGCCTGCAGGCCATCATCGAGCACTCGGAGCAGGCCGCAGCGCAGGCGAAGATCGAGAAGGAGAAGCGGCGCGCCGAGGCCACCGCCCGCAAGGAGGCCCTGGCCGCCGAGGCCGAGACCATCGCCGCCGAGTCCACCCAGTGGAAGGCCGCCGGCGACCGGCTGCGGGAGATCCTCGAGGAGTGGAAGACCATCCGCGGCGTGGACCGCAAGGTCGACGACGTGCTGTGGCGCCGCTACTCGAAGGCCCGCGAGGCGTTCAACCGCCGGCGCGGCGCCCACTTCGCGGAGCTCGATCGGGAGCGCGCGGCGGCGAAGGCCCGCAAGGAGGACCTCGTCGCCCGCGCCGAGGCGCTGCAGGACTCCACCGACTGGGGTGCCACCGCGGCCGCCTTCCGCGACCTGCTCGCCGAGTGGAAGGCCGCGGGGCGCGCACCGCGCGAGGCCGACGACCAGCTGTGGAAGCGGTTCAAGGCCGCGCAGGACGTCTTCTTCGCCGCCCGCAACGCGGCGAACGCGGAGCGGGAGGCCGAGTTCGAGGAGAACGCCCGACTGAAGGAGGCGCTGCTCGAGTCGGCGGCGTCGATCGATCCGTCGGCCGATCTCGAGGCGGCCCGCACCCAACTGCGGGAACTGCAGGACCGGTGGGAGGCCATCGGCAAGGTGCCGCGCGACCGCATCCACGATCTCGAGGGACGCCTGCGCGCCATCGAGAAGCGGGTGCGCGAGGCCGCGGACTCCCAGTGGCGGCGCACCGACCCCGAGGCACTGGCCCGGGCCGCGCAGTTCCGCGAGCGGGTGCACCAGTTCGAGGAGCAGGCCGCCAAGGCCCGGGCCGCGGGCCGGGCGAAGGAGGCCGAGCAGGCTCTCGCCCAGGCCGCGCAGTGGCGTGAGTGGGCGGAGGCCGCCGAGGGTGCCGTCAGCGAACGCTGACCTGCCGACCGGATTCGACACGGGCCCCTCTCCGCGAGTGCGGAGAGGGGCCCGTGTCGAATCGGAGTCGTGTGAACGGAGCGGGCCGCTCAGTCCTTACGGCGCAGGCGCGGCGTCTCGTCCTTGGCGACCTCTTCGCGCAGCCGGGCCTCGGCCTCGAGCTGGGCGGAGGTACGGGCCCACACCACGCGGCACCAGTGGAAGACGATCACGATGATCGCGAACCAGCCGAGCACCAGACCGATACCCGGGCCGCCGGCCGTGGACTCGGCGGGCAGGGTCTGCCGCGACCAGATCGACAGCATGCCGAAGATGATGGACACCGCGGAACCGGCCAGCGCGATCCACGCGGCGGCCCACTTGCCGGTCACGAGGGCGATGATCGAGCCGAGTCCGCCGAAGACCAGCGCGAACCACACGAACAGCCGCGACGGCAGGGCGATCTCCTCGGCGGCGGCGTCCTGGGAGAAGGTCAGCACCTCCCACCCGTTGGCGGAGCCGGCGTGGGGCAGTGCGAACGAGCCGAGCAGGATCAGGACGGCGACCGCCACCACGAGCGCCCGGACACCCGGGTCGATGACGCCGGCGGCCTTGCGCTCGGCCGCCTCGAGTTCGGCGCGGCGGTGGTCGGAGGTGCCGAACTCGTTCGGCCGGTCGGCGGTCATGCGTTGCATCCTGTCTGTGCGGGCAGCGGTTCCGGGACGCCCACCTTGGGCAGTCCGAGTCCCACCCCGATCGGCGGGGTCTTGGGCAGGCGGCCCTGTTCGAAGTGGTCTCCGGCCCGGGTCCGGCGGTGGGTGAGGATCGGGGTGTCCGCGACGAGGTGGTGCGGCGCGGCGTCGCTGACGACGATGGTGACGATGTCGCCGGGACGCACTGCCCGATCGATCGCGCCCTCGGGCCGGAAGTGCACGAGCCGACCGTCGCGGGCGCGTCCGCTCATGCGGGCGGTCTCGGCGTCCTTGCGGCCCTCCCCCGCGGCGACGAGCAGTTCGACCTCGGTGCCGACGAGTTTGCGGTTCTCCTCGAGGGTGATGCGTTCCTGCAGGTCGATGAGCCGCTGGTAGCGCTCCTGCACCACTTCCTTGGGGATCTGGTCGTCCATCTCGGCGGCCGGGGTGCCGGGCCGCTTCGAGTACTGGAAGGTGAAGGCGCTGGTGAAACGGGCCTTCTCCACGACCTCGAGGGTCTGCTGGAAGTCCTCCTCGGTCTCGCCCGGGAAGCCGACGATGATGTCGGTGGTGATCGCGGCGTGCGGCATCGCGGCGCGGACACGCTCGATGATGCCGAGGAAGCGTTCCTTGCGGTAGGAGCGGCGCATGGCGCGCAGGATGCGGTCGCTGCCGGACTGCAGCGGCATGTGCAGCTGCGGGCACACGTTGGGGGTCTCCGCCATCGCCTCGATGACGTCGTCGGTGAACTCCGCGGGGTGCGGGGAGGTGAACCGCACCCGTTCGAGGCCCTCGATCTGCCCGCACGCGCGCAGCAACGACGCGAAGGCGCCGCGGTCGCGGGGCTGGTCGGGGTCGGCGAAGGACCGGCCGTAGGAGTTGACGTTCTGCCCGAGCAGGGTCACCTCGAGCACGCCCTCGTCGACGAGGGCCTGGACCTCGGCGAGGATGTCGCCGGGTCGCCGGTCGACCTCCTTGCCGCGCAGCGACGGCACGATGCAGAAGGTGCAGGTGTTGTTGCAGCCGACGGAGATGGACACCCAGCCGGCGTAGGCCGATTCGCGCTTGGCGGGCAGCGTCGACGGGAACGCCTCGAGCGCGTCGAGGATCTCGACCTCGGCGCGGCGGTTGTGGCGGGCGCGTTCGAGCAGCGCCGGCAGGTTGCCGATGTTGTGGGTGCCGAAGACGACGTCGACCCAGGGGGCCTTCTTGACGACGGTGTCACGGTCCTTCTGGGCGAGGCAGCCACCGACCGCGATCTGCATGTCCGGATTGGAGTCCTTGACCGGCCGCAGATGGCTCAGGTTGCCGTACAGCTTGTTGTCGGCGTTCTCCCGGACGGCGCACGTGTTGAACACGACCAGATCCGGTGACGCGCCGGGTTCGGCCCTGGTGAATCCGGCCTCCTCCAGCAGCCCCGACAGACGTTCGGAGTCGTGTACGTTCATCTGGCAGCCGTAGGTGCGGACCTCGTAGGTCCGGGCACCGGTACGGGGGGCTTCTTCGTCGATCAGTGACACGTCTCAGGGTATCTCACCTCTGATGGTGTCCCGTCCGCCGCTGCTACCGGGCGGTACCGCCGGTGTGATGCACCCCGTTCGAGGGCCTGCGACCCACCCCACTCGACCGGAACATTCGTGACGAACCTCGCAGTGTTCCGAAAAGCGGAGGTGTGTGCCCCCGACCACATAGGGTCGCAGGTATGACATCTGCGGCAACCGGAACGGCACGTCCGCCCGAGGGCTCGGGCGGTACCACGTCCATGATCTCGATGACCGGGGTGAACAAGCACTTCGGCGCACTGCACGTCCTGCAGGACATCGACCTCGAGATCCCCCGCGGTCAGGTCGTGATCGTCGTCGGACCGTCGGGTTCGGGGAAGTCCACGCTCTGCCGCACCATCAACAGGCTCGAGACCATCGACTCCGGGGAGATCCGGGTGGACGGCACTCCCCTGCCCGCCGAGGGCAGGGCGCTGGCCCGGCTGCGCTCGGACGTCGGGATGGTGTTCCAGTCGTTCAACCTGTTCGCCCACAAGACGATCCTCGAGAACGTCATGCTCGGCCCCGTCAAGGTGCGCAGGATCAAGAAGGACAATGCGCGCGAGACCGCCATGCAGCTGCTCGACCGGGTGGGCATCGCCAACCAGGCCGACAAGTACCCGGCGCAGCTGTCGGGTGGGCAGCAGCAGCGCGTGGCGATCGCGCGGGCCCTGGCGATGAACCCGAAGGTGATGCTCTTCGACGAGCCCACCTCGGCGCTGGACCCCGAGATGGTCCAGGAGGTCCTCGACGTCATGACCTCCCTCGCGAAGGAGGGCATGACGATGGTCGTGGTCACCCACGAGATGGGTTTCGCCCGCAAGGCCGGCGACCGGGTGCTGTTCATGGCCGACGGCCGCATCGTCGAGGACACCGATCCCGACACCTTCTTCACCTCACCGAAGTCCGACCGCGCCAAGGACTTCCTCGGCAAGATCCTCAGCCACTGACACCGGCCGCCCGGCGGGCGGCTCCGCGCGTCGTCAAGGTAGACCGATCCACACGGAGGTAACGATGAAACCGTCCCGCTCCATCCGCCTGGCCCTCGGCGCCGTCGCCGTCGCGGTCGTCGCCACCGCCTGTGGCGGCGACGAGTCCCGCAGCGTGTCGCAGTCCGCCGAAGGGGGGAACCTCACCGTGGGGATCAAGTTCGATCAGCCCGGGCTGGGACTGCGCAATCCCGACGGCACGTTCAGCGGCTTCGACGTCGAGGTCGCCAAGTACGTCGCCGGGCAGCTCGGGGTGGCCGAGGAGAACATCACCTTCAAGGAGGCCCCCTCGGCGCAGCGCGAGACGCTGATCCAGAACGGTGAGGTCGACTACATCGTCGCGACGTACTCGATCACCGACTCCCGCAAGGAGAAGGTCGATTTCGCCGGACCGTACTTCATCGCCGGCCAGTCGCTGCTGGTGCGGGCCGACGACACCGAGATCACCGGTCCCGAGACCCTCGACGGCAAGCGACTGTGCTCGGTGGCCGGTTCCACGCCGGCCCAGAACATCAAGGACACCTACGCCAGCGAGGTGCAGCTCCAGGAGTTCGACACCTACTCGCTGTGCGTGGAGGCCCTGCGCAACGGCGCGGTCGACGCGGTGACCACCGACGACATCATCCTGGCCGGCTACGCGGCGCAGAGTCCCGGCGACTTCAAGGTCGTCGGTGAGCCGTTCACCGAGGAGCGGTACGGCATCGGCCTGGCCAAGGGCGACGACGAGTCCCGCAACGCCATCAACGATGCCATCGAGGAGATGATCGTGTCGGGCGCCTGGGAGGCCGCCCTGCAGGGGACCGTCGGCGAGGCGGGCTACGAGATCCCCGAGCCCCCGACCGTCGACCGGTACTGATCCGGCCCTCCTTCCGGTGCCGTTCCGGCCGGTCCCCGGTTCGTCCGGGGACCGGCCGGTCCGGCCCCATCCTCGCCCTGTCCCCTCGATCCCGGAGTGACCTGTGGATCTGTTGAGCAAGTACGGCAGTCAGCTGCTCGACGCGTTCTGGACCACCATCCAGTTGACCGTCCTGTCGGCGGTCGGCGCGTTGATCCTCGGAACGATCCTGGTGGCGATGCGGGTGTCCCCCATCCCCGTGGCGCGCGCCGTCGGCACCGCCTACGTGACGATCTTCCGCAACACGCCGCTCACGCTGATCATCATCTTCTGCCTGTTCGGGTTGTCCCAGACGCTGGGCATCAAGCTCGCGTCGGAGTCGTCGCCGACCTTCCTCGTCGACAACAACTTCCGGCTCGCGGTGCTCGGCCTGAGCATCTACACCGCGGCGTTCGTGTGCGAGTCGCTGCGCTCCGGCATCAACACCGTCCCCCTCGGCCAGTCGGAGGCGGGCCGCTCGCTCGGGCTCACCTTCAGCCAGAACCTGCGGCTGGTCGTGCTGCCGCAGGCCTTCCGCGCGGTCATCGCGCCGCTCGGATCGGTGCTCATCGCCCTGACCAAGAACTCGACGATCGCCTCGGTCATCGGTGTCTCCGAGGCGTCGCTGCTGATGAAGACGATGATCGAGAACGAGGCGGCCATCTTCCTCGTCGGTGGCATCTTCGCGCTCGGCTTCGTCATCCTCACCCTCCCGACCGGCCTGGTGTTCGGCTGGCTCAGCAAACGATTCGAGGTCTCCCGATGAGTGCCCACGGAACCGTCCTGTACGACGCGCCCGGCCCCAAGGCGCGGGCGACCTACCGGATCCTGTCGGTGGTCGTGGTCACCGTCCTGCTGCTCGCCGGGTGGTTCGTCTACCGGGCCCTCGACACCAACGGGCAGCTGACCGCGGCCAAGTGGGAGCCCTTCCTCGAATCCACCAGCTGGACGACCTATCTGCTGCCCGGTATCCGGGGCACGATCGTCGCGGCGGTCGCGTCGATCGTGCTCGCCCTGGTGCTGGGTGCGGCGCTGGGTATCGCGCGCCTGTCCGATCACCGGTGGGTTCGGGTGCTCGCCGGGGCGATCGTGGAGCTGTTCCGCGCGGTTCCGGTGCTGATCCTGATGATCTTCGCCTACCAGGTGTTCGCCGAGTACCGGGTGTTCAAGTCCGGTTATCTGGCGCTGGCGGCGGTCATCACCGGCCTGACCTTGTACAACGGGTCGGTCATCGCCGAGATCGTGCGGGCGGGCATCAAGTCGCTGCCCCGCGGCCAGAGCGAAGCCGCCTACGCCGTGGGCATGCGCAAGAACCAGGTGATGCGCCTGATCCTGCTGCCGCAGGCCGTGACGGTGATGCTGCCGGCGATCGTGTCGCAGATGGTGATCGCGCTGAAGGACTCCGCGCTGGGCTATCTGATCGGCTACGTCGAGGTGGTGCGCTCGGGTCAGCAACTCGGCGCGTTCTTCCAGAACTATCTGCCGGCGCTGCTGGTGGTCGCGGCGATCATGATCGCGCTCAACAGCGCTCTCACCCGGTTCGCGATGTGGCTCGAGAAGCGTCTGCGGTCGGGTCGCAGCAAGCGGGGTGTGATCCCGGCGGAGGACCCGGAGGACCTGCCGGCGATCTCCGTGCCCGGCCTCGACATGACCGGCGACGACCGGAAGCGGTAGCAGCTCAATCCGTCGGCAGCTCGCGAGCATCGGTGCCGAAGGCGGCGAGCTCCTCGCGGACCACGTCGAACGCCATGCCCTGCGGGTAGCCGCGGCGGGCGAGCATGCCGACCAGCCGTCGCACCAGCTTGTCGCGTTCGGCGGCGATCTCGCGACGGTCGCCCTCGGTGGGCAGCGGCGGCTGGGTGCGCAGCTTCTTGCGGACGAGGTCGACGGCGCGGGCCCGTTCGTCCTCGCTGTCGATCTCGTCGAGCGCGGCGGCCGCGTCGGCGGCGTCGATGCCCTTGCGTCGCAGTTCGAGCGCGATGGCGCGTTTGCCCTTGCCGGCGTGCAGGTGCCGCGACCGCGCCCACTGCTGCGCGAAGTCGGCGTCGTCGATCAGACCCACCTCGACGAGCCGGTCGAGGGCGCGGTCGGCGACGTCGGCGGCGAATCCCTTCTGCGCCAGCTTCGCCGCGAGTTCGGCGCGGCTGCGGGCCCGGTCGGTGAGCAGCCGCAGGCACACCTCCTTCGCCTGCGCCTCGGTGCCACCGCCCGGTAGTTCCTGCTCGGTGTGGCCAGTGCGGCGGCGCGAGCGTCGGTCGGGGCGTGCGGCAGGATCGTCCATGGCCCGCACAGTAACCGGAGGCACCGACACACCCCTCCGGGACGGGAAGGACCGCGGAGACGACGACGGAGGCGCGGGCAGATGCCCACGCCTCCGTTCTGTCGGTGACTAGAAGTCGGCCGGCTCCTCGGCGTCCTCGCCGTCGGTCAGCGTGGCACCGATGCCCAGCTTCTCCTTGATCTTCTTCTCGATCTCGTCGCGGATGTCGACGTTCTCGAGCAGGAACTTGCGGGCGTTCTCCTTGCCCTGACCCAGCTGGTCGCCCTCGTAGGTGTACCAGGAGCCCGACTTGCGGATGATGCCCTGGTCGACACCCATGTCGATGAGCGAGCCCTCCTTCGAGATGCCCTGGCCGTACAGGATGTCGAACTCGGCCTGCTTGAACGGCGGGGACACCTTGTTCTTGACGACCTTCACGCGGGTGCGGTTGCCGACCGCGTCGCCGCCGTCCTTGAGGGTCTCGATGCGGCGCACGTCCAGACGCACGGAGGCGTAGAACTTCAGTGCCTTACCGCCCGTGGTGGTCTCGGGCGAGCCGAACATCACGCCGATCTTCTCGCGCAGCTGGTTGATGAAGATCGCGGTGGTGCCGGAGTTGTTGAGAGCACCGGTCATCTTGCGCAGCGCCTGGCTCATCAGGCGGGCCTGCAGACCGACGTGGCTGTCGCCCATCTCGCCCTCGATCTCGGCGCGGGGCACGAGTGCGGCCACGGAGTCGATGACGATGATGTCGAGAGCACCCGAGCGGATGAGCATGTCGGCGATCTCGAGTGCCTGCTCACCGGTGTCGGGCTGGGAGACGAGCAGGGCGTCGGTGTCGACACCGAGCTTGCGGGCGTACTCCGGGTCGAGGGCGTGCTCGGCGTCGATGAACGCCGCGATGCCGCCGGCTGCCTGGGCGTTGGCGACGGCGTGCAAGGCCACCGTCGTCTTACCCGAGGACTCCGGCCCGTAGATCTCGATGATGCGGCCCCGCGGGAGGCCGCCGATGCCGAGCGCGACGTCGAGCGCGATCGACCCGGTGGGAATGACCGCGATGGGCGGGCGTACGTCCTCTCCCAGGCGCATCACCGAGCCCTTGCCGAAGCTCTTGTCGATCTGTGCGAGGGCGAGCTCGAGCGCCTTTTCGCGGTCGTGTGCCTGTGCTGCCATCTTGGTCCCCTTAATCGAATCTCGTCCTTGTTGTCGACGACGTTAGAACCCGGCACCGACAAGTTCGCCGCGGTGACCCCCCGGAACGCCGTATCTGTGGATGGGATCACCGGCTGTGGACAACCGTCCCGACACCCACCAGCATAACCGAACACGCGTTCGAACATCCGCGGTCGGCGCGTGTCCGTCCCGGTCACCGCCGGGCCGGCGGCACGTCGAACTCCTCGCAGAGCGCCCGCCACACCTCGCGGGGCTCTCGACCTGCCTCGATCGCTTCGGCCGCGGTCCGTCCTCCGAGGGAGAGCAGCACGTGGTCGCGCAGAAGCGCGTCGCCGTGCATCTGCCCGAACTCGTCGCGAACCGTCTCGTAGAACTCCGTCAACCGCACCCCGCCCACGGTAGTCGCCCGGAAACAGCCGGCACAGCGGGGACGTTCCCGGGGAATCAGATCCGGTGCAGGACCGACTCGCACACCGCGACCGGATCCTCGACCCGGCCGGCGCTCCCGGCGGCCGCGCGGGCCGCGGCGGCGTACGACGGGGTCGACAGCACCGTCCGGACCGCGTCCCGCACCGCGGTGGCATCGAGGGGCCGCACGATCACCGCGCTGCCCTGCCGCGCCGCGCGGTTCGCCAGCTCCCACTGGTCGCCGCCACCGGGCACGATCACGGCGGGCACCCCGGCGCTCAGCGCCTTCGCGAGCATTCCGTGCCCTCCCCCGCAGACCACCACATCGGCCTGCCGGAGCAGGACGTCCTGCCGGCCCCGACCGGCCACGGCCCAATCCGGCAGGTCGTGGGATGCCGGGTCCAGCACGGTCGCCGCGACCCGCATCCCCGCCCCCGCGAGTCCCTCGCAGACGGTCTCGACCATGCCCGCGACACCGGTCGTCGCGGTGGACGGCGCGACCATCACCACAGGCCCGTCCCCGGCCGGGGGTTCGAGCACGAGATCGGTGGGTTCCCACAACAGCGGGCCCACGACGTGCGCCGTCGCGGGCCAGTCCGGGCGGGGTACCTCGAGCGCCGGCAGGGTCGCGACGAGCCGCGCCGCCGGACCCGGATCCTCGGCGGGCAGGCCGATTCCGACGCGGGCAGCCGCGCGTTCGCGTTCTCCTTGCCGCACCGACCGTGCGGACATGGCGCGCAGCAGGGCATCGCGCAGGCGTCCGTGCACGCCGGTGCCCGGGGCGAGTCCGCTGCCGATCGGCGGGAGTCCACGCGAGGGCAGGTAGAGCGGGTGCGGCGACAGTTCCACCCAGGGGATCCCCAGCCGTTCGGCGGCCATGCCGCCCCCGGCGGTGATCACGTCCGAGACGACGAGGTCGGGCAGCAGTGCGCTGAGGTCGGGGAGCATCTCGCTCGCGATGTGCGCGGCGCGCGCGTGGATCTTCGCGCCGGCGTCGGTGTCGTCGTCGCCGAGGCGCGGTGCGAGCCCTTTCAGTTCCGCGACGGTCACCCCGGGCAGGTCCACCCCGAGCCACCGGTCGCCGGTGAACACGACCGGATCGTGTCCGGCGTCCGCGAGGCGCCGAGCCAACGCGATCGCAGGAATCGCATGTCCGGCATCCGGTCCGGCCACCAACGCCACTCGCACGCGCTCAGAGTGCCACACCCGTGCCGGGCCCCGACTGCGCCGTCCCGACCTGCACCACCATCCCGACCTGCACCACCATCCCGACCTGCACCACCGTCCCGGCCGCGCCGAGCTGGGGGCCTATCCCGCGAAGGTGTACAGCTGGAAGCCCACCGCACGCGCCGCGGGGAATCCCGGCAGCGGCGCGGAGGACATCTCGACCTGGTCGCGGGCCTGCTGCTCGGCACTGCGGTCGGTCGTCAGCGTCTCGAGATAGCGGCGGTGTGCGGCGAGCGAGGTCACGGCGACCTCGACGGTGTCGGTGACGTCCACCGCGTGCGTCTGCTCGGCGGTGGTGTTCACCGCGACCCACCGCACCCCCGCCCACGGTTCGAGTCCCTGCTCGGTGAGTTCGGGGAAGATCCATTCGTTGGCGGCGTCGGCGACGGCGTCGAGGACGCTGAGCCCGAGCGCGCGGTGATCGGCGCTGTTGAGGATCCCGGGGAACCAGGTGAGCCCGAAATGGCCGGTGACCACCATCTCGGGGCGGTACCGCCGGATGCTCGCCGCGAGGTCGCGGCGCAGGTCCGGTCCGGCGACGAGCTGTCCGTCGCGGTGACCGAGGAAGTCGACGGAGTCGACCCCGACGATGCGCGCGGACTCGCGTTCCTCGGCTTCCCGGAGGGGCCCGCACTCCGCCGGGGGCAGTCCGGCGATGCCGGCTTCGCCGCTCGTGGCGAGGACGTACCGGACCTGCTTCCCCTGACCGGTCCAGCGAGCCACCGCGGCGGCGGCGCCGTACTCGATGTCGTCGGGATGCGCAGCGATCACCAGGCCGCGCTCCCAGTCCTCCGGTACCGCCTCCACAGCCACCTCGTCTCTAGAGTCTGGTCAGGTCCTGCTTGTCACTTCCCGATACTGCCTTGTACAGCAGGTATCCGCCGAAGATCACCGCGCCGAGCACGAGGAAACCGAAGAGATTGTCGAGCAGGGCGCCGAGGACCGCGAAGCCGATCCAGACCAGGGCGACGACTCCTACGATCTTCCAGAACATGGGAACTCCCACCGTCGATGCCGGCCGTGGTGCCGGACTCCGTCTTGCCTACGCCTTCGATGCTGGCACGTGCCGAGGAGAAAAACAGCAGGTCAGCAAGGAAATCAGGGAAAGATCAGGGGACTCCCCCATGCGCACCCCGGTGTGGCCCGGATCCTGCCGGGCGCGGGGTGGTGACCCGCAGCACGGCCCGGCCGCTTAAGCTCTACGAGTTCACCGTCCATGCGAAAAGGCTGATAATCGTGTCCTCGACCCGCCGTATCCCCGCGCGCGACCTCGCGCAGATCGCCGTGTTCGCCGCCCTGATCATCGCCCTCGGCCTGCCGGGACAGATCAGCATCGGCTCCTCGGGTGTCCCCATCACGCTCCAGACGCTCGGGGTGATGCTCGCCGGCGCCCTGCTCGGCGCCCGCAAGGGCACCCTGGCGGTGCTCACCGTGATCGTCCTCGGCCTGGCGCTGCCCGTGCTGGCCGGCGGCCGCACGACCCTCACCTCGCTGGCGGGCCCGACGGTGGGCTTTCTCATCGGCTGGATCCCCGCGGTCGCGGTGATCGGGTGGCTGAGCACGAAGATGCTGCCCCGCTACCGGACCCTGCCGGGTGTGGCCGTCAACGTCCTCGGCGGGATCGTGGTGCTCTACGCCTTCGGCATCGCCGGCATGGTGCTGCGCACCGACCTGACGGTGTGGGCCGCCGCGGCCGCCAATGTCACCTTCCTGCCCGGCGACCTGCTCAAGGCCGTCGTCGCCGCGGCGGTCGCCGCGCAGGTGCACCGCGCCTATCCCGCCCTCGCGGCGCCGCGGATCTCGCAGCGCACCGCGGCGGACCCTGCGCACTGAGCAGCCCCGAACCTCCCCCGCGATGAGCGAGATCCGTTTCCGGCAGGTCCGGCACGCCTACGGTGACCGGGCCGTCCTCGATGGTATCGACGTCACGCTCACCGAACGGCGCATCGGGATCGTCGGCGCCAACGGCAGCGGCAAGTCGACGATGGCGCGGATGATCAACGGTCTGCTCGTACCGTCGTCGGGCTCGGTCACCGTGGACGGCCTCGACACCGCCCGCAAGGGCCGGGAGGTGCGCAGACGGGTCGGGTTCGTGTTCACCGACCCGGAGCACCAGATCGTCATGCCCACGGTCGCCGAGGACGTGGCGTTCTCGCTGCGCCGCAGCGGCCTGGGCAAGGAGGAACGCGAGGAGCGGGTGCGTCGGGTGCTCGCGGACTTCGGTCTCGACGGTCACCACGACCATCCGAGCCATCTGCTCTCGGGCGGCCAGAAGCAGCTGCTCGCGCTCGCCGCGATCATGGTCACCGACCCCGCGGTGCTGGTCGCCGACGAGCCCACGACGCTGCTGGACCTGCGCAACACCAAGCTCATCGCCCGGACCTTCGCGGCGCTGCCGCAGCAGGTGATCGCGGTGACCCACAATCTCGATCTGCTCGCCGACTTCGACCGGGTGCTGGTAGTGGATGCGGGGCGTATCGTCGCCGACGACGAGCCCGCTCCGGCGCTCGCGTTCTACCGGGACCTCATCGGGTGAACACCTTCGGCCTCTACCATCCCGGCAGCTCGGTGCTGCACCGGGCGCCGGCGGGCGCGAAGCTGCTCGCGGTCGCCGTGGTCGTCCTGGTGCTCACGTTGTGGATCCGCCAGCCCTGGCAGGTGCTGCCGGCGCTGGGCCTGGCGGTTCTCGCCTATCTCGTGGCCCGGATCCCGCCCCGCGCGGCCGTCGTGCAGCTGCGGCCGGTGATGTGGATGCTGGTGATCATCGCGGCCTTCCAGACGCTGCTGGCCGGTTGGGAGCGGGCGGTGGTGATCTGCGGGTCGCTGCTGGTGGCGGTCGCGCTGGCCGCGCTGGTGACCCTGACGACCCGGACGACGGACATGCTCGACGCGATCGTGCGCGCGGCCGGGCCGCTGCGGCGGGTCGGGGTCGATCCCGACCGGGTGGGGCTGGTGCTCGTGATGACCGTGCGGGCGATTCCGCTGCTCGGCACGGTGGTGATTCGGGTGACCGAGGCCCGTAAGGCACGCGGGCTCGGGTTCTCGTTGCGGGCCCTGGTGGTGCCGGTGGTGATCGGGGCACTGCGGACCGCCGAGGCGATGGGTGAGGCGCTCGCGGCCCGCGGGGTCGACGACTAGCCGCGCCGGGGCTCCTCAGTTGCGGTAACGCTGCTGGATCTGCGCGACTTCGCGCCAGGACTGAGCCCAGCTCTCGAGCTTGTCGGAGGTCGCGATGAGTTCGGCCCGCTGTTGTTCGAGCACTGTGAGGGAGCGATTGCCCTCCGCGGTCGCGGCGAGGCGTGCAGCGGCCGCGACGAGTTCCTCGAACTGGTCGACGCCCGCATCGAGACGCTGTCCGGCCGCGGTGATCGCCGACGCCAGATGGGCCTTCGCGGCGGCACTGCCGCGGGCAGCGGATTCGAGAGCCACGACGTCCTCGGCCACAGCCTCGAGCGCGGACGACGCGGCGCGGGCCGCCTCGTCGATCTCGGCGAGGTCGTCGGGAACGACGGAGTTGGAGCGGACGAGCACCCCGAGCAGGCGCGACAGGCTGTCCTCGCTCGCCGCGAGCCGTTCCATGGGGGCGCGGGCGACGGAACCGACAGCCGGGCGCGACCGCCGTTTCGGCGGGGCGGGCGGCAGGGACACGGCGGACAGGCGACGGAACCGGCGGTAGGCCATGACCGCGGGGACGGCGAACACCGCGGTCGCTCCCCCGGTGGCGACGACGGTCCACTCCGGGGCGGACGCCGCGACGAGGGTCGCGGTGCCGACGCCCCAGGTGCCCGAGGCGGTTCCGAGGAAGGTCGCGCGGCGGCGGGCGCGGCGGGTCTTGCGGCGCAGCCGGGCCGCGGGATCGCGCCAGCGGCGGGCCGCCTCCACGGCGGAGGCGGTCACGTCCCGGAAGGCGGCAACGGCCGGACCGGGGAGGTTCCCGGTCCGGCCGTCTCCGGAGGTGTTCATGGCGAGGTCACGTTCCCGACTGCGGACCGGTCACCGGCCGGTGGAACCGGCGGCGTTCGGCGGCTCCTTGCGGGTGTCGACCGCGGGATTGGCGGGCGTACCCGGCAGGGCCTCGCCCTTCATGGAGGCGCGGATCTGCTCGAGGCGGTTGTGGCCGGCCATCTGGACGGTGGCCTGCTGGACCTCGAGCATGCGGCCCTGCACCGAGTTCTGGGCGAGCTCGGCCGAACCGAGGGCATCGGCGTAGCGACGCTCGATCTTCTCGCGGACCGCGTCGAGGCTCGGGGTGGTGCCGGGGGCCGAGAGGGTGGAGTCCATCGAGCGCAGCGACTCGCTGACCCGCTCCTGCATCTTGGCCTGCTCGAGCTGGCTGAGCAGCTTGGTCCGCTCGGCGACCTTCTGCTGCAGGGCCATGGCGTTCTGCTCGACGGCCTTCTTGGCCTGGGCGGCGGCCTGCAGGGACTGGTCGTGCAGCACCTTGAGGTCCTCGACGGCCTGTTCGGCGGTCACGAGCTGCGCGGCGAAGGCCTCCGCGGCGTTCGTGTACTGGATCGCCTTCTCGGTGTCGCCCGCGGCCGCGGCCTGGTCGGCCATCATGACCGCCTGGCGCGCACTCGCGTTGAGCTTCTCGACCTCGTCGAGCTGCCGATTGAGCTTCATCTCGAGCTGCCGCTGGTTGCCGATGACGGAGGCCGCCTGCTGCGAGAGAGCCTGATGCTGGCGCTGCGCATCCTCGATCGCCTGCTGAATCTGGACCTTCGGATCGGCCTTCTCATCGATCTTGGAGTTGAAAAGCGCCATCAGGTACTTCCAACCCTTGACGAACGGATTAGCCATGGGTGTGATCCTGCCTCCATCTGGTACGCCGCGCCGAACGCGACCCGGTGCGCGGCCCTCGCGCACCGGTTCCTGATCGCCGGTCCGCTGGACACCCCGACGATCTCACCTGCCCCGTCCGGGCCGCCATCGGCGACCCGTCCGATATCGCCTCCGTCCGCGTCCGGCGAGGCCGGCACGGTCCGAGGTCCATGTTAGGCGGCTGCCAGCGCCTGCGCGGCAGGTGCCGGAATCACCATCCGGGGCTCCTGCGCGATGAGTCCGGACTCGACGGCGGCACCGTCGTCCGCGGCAGCAGCGGCGTCGGCGGCGGTGTCCTCCACGGCCGCACCGCGACCGGGGCTCTCCGCCAGCAGACCGCTCACGTCGAACAGCACATCGGAGAGCGGGACGTCCAGTGCGTCGCAGATCGCCGCGAGCAGTTCGCTCGAGGCTTCCTTTCTGCCGCGCTCGATCTCGGAGAGATAACCGAGGCTGACCCGGGCGCTGCTGGAAACTTCGCGCAGGGTGCGGCTCTGCGAAACACGGGTGCGCCGAAGGCTGTCACCGAGTGCCTCACGCAACAACAGCGCCATCCCATCCTCCTTCGTCCGTCGTGCCGACACCTCGTCAACGCGCGACGACGTCACGAGGTTCCCGCAGATCGATGGACGTCGATACTGCGGTTCCCAGACATTACAACGCCGAGAGCCGTTGCAGGCGCCCGAGTAGCCCCGACACCGCCGTGTCGACCGCCCTGAGCCGGATCGCCCACCGGTCACCGTCCAAGAGGGGACGCGTCACCTCGATTCCGTCGGGACCGCTGATCGCGAGGAAGACGCGGTTCAGGGCGGCGACGAGTTCCGGGGCGCGGGTGGACACGACCAGCGGGTCTCCCGGACACGTCACGGGGTGTCCTCCACCACGCTCCCGTCGGTCCGTCCCTCCGCGGCGCCGCCCGCGCCGCCGTCGGCGTGCTGGTTCTCGGTGCGCCGCACCCCGGTCCGCAGCCGGGCGGCCTGCACCACGTAGTCGAGGCCCGTCACCACGGTGAGGAACACCGCCAGCGCCATCAGCGCGATCGCGACCGGGGTCGCGGCCTCGGGCAGCGGCAGCAGGTACATGCCGATCGCGAGGGTCTGGGCGAGGGTCTTGGCCTTGCCGCCGCGGCTGGCGGGGATGACGGCGTGGCGCAGCACCGCGAACCGCAGGGCGGTGATGCCCAGCTCGCGGGCCGCGATGATGCCGGTGACCCACCAGGACAGGTCGCCGAGCAGTGACAGGCCTACCAGGGCGGCACCCATGAGCGCCTTGTCGGCGATGGGGTCGGCGAGTTTGCCGAAGTCGGTGACGAGACCGTGCTTGCGGGCGAGCTGGCCGTCGATGCGGTCGGTGATCGCGGCGACCGCGAACACCCCGGTGGCGGCGAGGCGCCAGCCGGTGTCGTGGCCGCCCCCCACGAAGAGGAACACCAGGAAGACCGGCACCAGCACGATGCGCAGGACCGTGAGAACGTTGGCAATGTTCCACAGGGGCACCGGCTCGTGCGGCATCCCGGCCTGCGGTCCGGGTGCGGCGCCGCTCCCGCCCGAAGCGGTGACGTGCTGGCGGGGCGTGCTCATGTGCCCCACAATATCGGTTACCTCACGCGCTACTGTTCACCGCATGACGACACAGGTGACGGACAACGACTCGGCCGATCGAATGGTCGTGCGGCGCGCCCGAACCTCCGACGTGCCCGAGATCAAGCGGCTCATCGACATCTACGCGGGCAAGATCCTGCTCGAGAAGAACCTCGTGACGCTGTACGAGTCCGTCCAGGAGTTCTGGGTGGCCGAACTCGGCGGGCGCGTGGTGGGGTGCGGTGCCCTCCACGTGCTGTGGGCGGATCTCGGGGAGGTGCGCACGGTGGCCGTCGATCCCACCGTGAAAGGCCGCGGTGCCGGTCACCTGATCGTGTCCCGCCTGATCGAGGTCGCCCGCGATCTCGAACTGGAACGGCTGTTCGTGCTCACCTTCGAGGTCGACTTCTTCGCGCGCCACGGGTTCACCGAGATCCAGGGGACTCCGGTGACGGCCGAGGTCTACGCCGAGATGTGCCGGTCGTACGATACCGGCGTCGCCGAATTCCTGGATCTGAGCTATGTGAAACCCAACACGCTCGGCAACACCCGGATGCTGCTCACCCTCTGAGCCGGCGCCGTCCCCGATCTCGCAGGCGTGGCCCTCGTGGCGGCGCCGATCACGGAAATGAGGAAGACATGGCCCTGTTCGCAGTCGAGTACACCTACTCGGAGTCGACCGTCACCGGCCGCGACGAGCACCGCCCGGAGCACCGGGCCTGGCTCTCCGGTCTCGTCGACCAGGGCACCGTGCGGGCGACCGGCCCGTGGACGGACGGTTCGGGCGCGCTGATCCTCGTCGAGGCGGACGACGAGGCCGCGGCCCACGAAGTGATGGCCCAGGACCCCTTCGCGAAGCGCGGCCTCATCGACGCCGTGCGCATCACCGGGTGGAACCCGGTGATGGGCGTGTTCAACGCCTGACCGGCTCCTCCGCCCGTTCACGACGGTCCGCGCCGCGCGTCTTCAGCAGGCTCGCGACCGTCGTGACGGTCAGGACCCCGACGATCACGATCAGCGACACGGCGGTGGAGATCTCCGGAACGGCGACGTGCTCGCCGCCGTTGATCCAGCCGAGGGTGTTCTCGTGCAGGGCGTGCAGCACCAGCTTCACGCCGATGAACGCCAGGATGATCGACAGGCCGTAGGACAGGTAGACGAGGCGCTCGAGCAGCCCGCCGATGAGGAAGAACAGCTGGCGCAGACCCATGAGGGCGAACGCGTTGGCGGTGAACACCAGGTACGGCTCGGAGGTCAGGCCGTAGATCGCGGGGATCGAGTCGAGCGCGAAGAGGATGTCGGTGAACCCGATGGTGACCAGCGCGAGCAGCATCGGGGTGACCATCCGCCGGCCGTTGCGGCGCGTGACGAGCCGGTCGCCGTCGTACTCGTCGTGCACGGGCAGGATCTTTCGCGCCACCACGACCAGCTTGTTCTCGGAGATCTCCTTCGGGTCCTCGTCGTGGTCGCGGATCAGTTTGATCGCGGTGTACACGAGGAAGAAGCCGAAAAGGTAGAACACCCAGCTGTAGGCGTTGATCGCGGCCGCACCGACGGCGATGAACGCGCCGCGCATCGCCAGGGCCAGCACGATGCCGATGGTGAGCACCTTCTGCTGGTACTCCCGGGGCACGGAGAAGGTGGCCATGATGATGACGAAGACGAACAGGTTGTCGACCGACAGCGCCTTCTCGGTGATGTAGCCGGCGAAGTACTCGCCGCCGTAGGTCGGTCCCCACAACAAGAACACGATCCCGCCGAACAGGACCGCGATCGCGATGAAGACCGCCGACCAGAAACCGGACTCGCGCAGCGTGGGTGCGTGCGGTTTGCGGACGTGGGCGAAGAAGTCGAAGACGAACAGACCGATGATGACGGCGATCGTGACGAGCCAGGTCGTCAGGGTGACGTGCATGGGCGTCGGAACCTTCCGGTAGGTATGCGTACCTGCCGGAGGTCTCTCCCGCCCGGTCTACGACCGGACCGACGATCCCGGGACAGCGTCGGCGCCGCACGTGTTGACGAGACCGCCGCGGAGTTCGGGGATACTCCCCTCCACAGCTTCCCCGATTGTGCCACAGCGTCGCACTTCGCGTACGACGCGGCCGTCACTCCCCGCCGGTCGCCCCGTCCGCCGGCAGCTCCCCACCCCCGCGGAGGGTGTAGAGCAGCCCGTCGAGTTCCTCGGGCTTGACCAGCACCTCCCGGGCCTTGCTGCCCTCGCTGGGACCCACGATCTCGCGGGTCTCCATCAGGTCCATCAGGCGCCCGGCCTTGGCGAAACCGACGCGGAGCTTGCGCTGCAGCATCGACGTCGACCCGAACTGGCTCGTGACGACGAGTTCGACGGCCTGCAGGAACAGGTCGAGATCGTCGCCGATGTCGGGGTCGACGTCCTTCTTGTCCCCGGCCTTGGGGGCGGTGACGCCCTCGTTGTACTCGGGTTCGGCCTGGTTCTTGGTGAAGTCGACGACCGCCGCGATCTCTTCGTCGGTGATGAACGCGCCCTGCAGGCGGATCGGCTTGCCCGCACCCATCGGCAGGAACAGGCCGTCGCCCATGCCGATGAGCTTCTCGGCGCCGGGCTGGTCGAGGATGACGCGGGAGTCGGTCAGCGAGCTCGTGGCGAACGCGAGCCGCGACGGCACGTTGGTCTTGATCAGGCCGGTGACGACGTCGACCGAGGGTCGCTGGGTGGCCAGCACCAGGTGGATGCCGGCGGCACGGGCCTTCTGGGTGATGCGGACGATGGCGTCCTCGACGTCGCGCGGGGCCGTCATCATCAGGTCGGCCAGCTCGTCGACGATCGCGAGGATGTACGGATACGGCCGGTACACGCGTTCGCTGCCGAGCGGTGCGGTGATCTCCCCGGACTTCACCTTCGCGTTGAAGTCGTCGATGTGGCGCACCCGGTTGGCCTGCATGTCCTGGTAGCGCTGCTCCATCTCCTCGACGAGCCACGCGAGCGCCGCCGCGGCCTTCTTCGGCTGCGTGATGATCGGCGTGATCAGGTGCGGGATGCCCTCGTAGGGGGTGAGCTCGACCATCTTCGGGTCGATGAGGATCATCCGCACCTCGTCGGGCGTCGCGCGGATGAGCAGCGACACGAGCATCGAGTTGACGAAGCTGGACTTACCGGAGCCGGTGGAGCCGGCGACCAGCAGGTGCGGCATCTTCGCGAGGTTGGCGGAGACGAAGTCGCCCTCGATGTCCTTGCCGAGACCGATCACCAGGGGGTGGTGGTCGCGGCGGGTGGACGGCGCGGCGAGCACGTCCGACAGGCGTACCAGTTCGCGGTCGGTGTTCGGCACCTCGATACCGACGGCGGACTTGCCGGGGATCGGGGCGAGCAGCCGGACGTTGTCGGTGGCGACCGCGTACGCGATGTTGCGGGCGAGTGCGGTGATCTTCTCGACCTTCACGCCCGGGCCGAGTTCGACCTCGTAGCGGGTGACGGTCGGGCCCCGGGTGAAGCCGGTGACCGCGGCGTCGATCTTGAACTGTTCGAGGACCTCGGTGATCGCCTCGATCATCTGGTCGTTCGCGGCGGACCGGGTCTTGGGCGGGTCGCCCTTGGTGAGCAGTTCCAGCGAGGGCAGCGTGTAGTCGCCCTCGACCTCGCGGTCGCGGACGATCGGTTCCATCGTCTCGGGTTCGACGGTGTTGTCGGCGACCGCGGCCGGCGGGGTGGCCTTGGCCTTCTTCCGCGGGGCGGGCGCCGGCGCCGGGGCGGGCGTGGCGGCGGGAGCGTCGTCGACCGCCGGCATCTCCAGCGTCGCGGGAGGGCCGTCGGGTGCGGGCGCCGGCTCCTCGTCCCACAGCGGCAGCACCTCGGTGCGGGCGTCGCCGTCGAACTCGTCGGGCGGGTAGTTCTCGACCGGGGTGCGGCGGCGGCGCGAGCGCTTCGGGGCGGCATCCTCGACCGGATAGCCGTCCGCGTCGAACATCGGGGGTTCGTCGTAGCCGCGGAAGTCGTCGTCGTAGGGCTCGTCGTACTCGTCGTAGTCGTACTCGTCGCGGTAGCCGACGCCGAAGTAGTCGCGGAACAGATCCGGCAGCTCACGCACGGTGGTGCCGGTGAGGAGCAGGATGCCGAAGCCTCCCGCCAGGAACATCAGCGGGACGGACAGCCAGATGGTCAGGCCGGCGGTCAGCGGGCCGCCGACGGCCGCTCCCACGAATCCGGCACCGCCGGAGCGTCCCTCCGCGTCGGTGGGTGATCCGGAGGCGATGTGCCACAGTCCCAGGGCCGACAGGCCGACGAGCAGCCCACCGACGACGAGGCGGGGACGGATCTCGGGGTGCGGTTCGGTCCGCATGAGGGCCACGGCGATGCCGACGGCGACCAGGGGCAGCACGGCGCTCGCCCCGCCGGTGACGGCTCGCACCGCCGCCTCGATCCACTCCCCCACCGGGCCGCCGACGCCGAACCACACGGTGCCGGCGACGATCACCCCGAGCGAGATGAGTCCGAGAGCGACTGCGTCGCGGCGGTGCCCGGCCTCGATCTCGGTGGCGCGGCTCATGGTGCGGGTCGTGGCGCCCACGGCCCGGGCCGTCATCATCCAGCCGGTGCCGACCGTGCGGCCGACCGCGGTGAGGAGACCGCCGGAACTGCGGCGGGGCCGTGCCGGGGTGGGACGCCGCGAGGCGGACGACGCCCGGGCGGGGGCGCGACCGCCGGATCCACTGCGGCGGGCGGGCGTGGACTTACGGGCCGAGGGCCGGCTCGCGGAACCGGCCGATTTCGTCGCGGCCGAGGATTTCGCCGAGGCGGACTTCGAGGTCCGGGCGCTCGACCGGCTCTTCGCGGAACCGCTCGACCGGGTCGTGCTACCGCCGGAGCTGCGGGCCCCCGTCCGCGACCGTGAGGTCGTAGACGACGATCCGCGGCTGCCCGACGACTTTCCTGCCATATCCGTCAGGGTAGCCGCCCGGACCTCTCATGAACCATCAGCAACACGGGTACCGCACGGCGGCACTGGTCACACGCCCCGCTGGGAGGCGTTCAACTCGGCGACCCAGGCCTCCTCGCCGTCGACGTCGAGCCGTACCTCGTCGCGACCGAAGGCGTGCAGGAGGAGTTCGGCGGGTTCGCCGCGCAGCACCACCGTCCGCGGGCCGCGCTTGCGGACGGTGACCTGCTCCCCCGTGTCGGAGCGTTCGAAGACGACGGTGAGGTCGCAGCCGCGGTAGCCGGTGCGGGCGATCATCCGGGCGAACCGCCAGAGCTGGTCCTGTTCGGAACTCGGCAGGGTCCGCGGCTCCCAACCCGGCCGCGCGCGGCGCACGTCCTCGTGGTGGACGAACATCTCGGTCGCGTTGGCGACGGCGTCGACCAGGAAGAACGGCGACCACTTCGGGGGACCCGAGTCGAGGTCGGCGAGCAGGTGCGCCCACTGCCGGTCCGTGGCCTGCTTGCGCAGCTTCTCGGTGTGCCCGGCGAGGGCGGGGACGACGATGCCGGGCATGCCGTCCACGCGCCGCTCACGGACGAGCAGGTGGGCGGCCAGGTCCCGGACCGTCCAGTCGCCGCACAGGGTGGGTGCGTCGGGTCCGACCTCGGACATGGTGCGGACGAGGGCGTGTCGTTCGCTACGGGCGAGGCTCATTCCGCCACTCTAACGAGCGCCGGGCGGCACGCCCATCGTTCGCTCCCACCACTTGTGCGGCAGGGGACGCGCCCTGTTGCCGCAACCGGGGTCAGGAGACCGGGATCACCGTGGGCACGATCATCGGGCGGCGGCGATAGGTCTCCGCGACCCAGCGGCCGACGACCCGGCGGATGCCCTGCGCGATGCGGTGGGTCTCGGTCACGCCCTCGGCGGCGAGCTCGTTGAGCGCCTTGTCGACGAGCTGTGCCGCCTCGTTCAGCGCCTCCGGGTCGTCGGAGAAGCCGCGTCCGGAGACCTCCGGGGTGCTCACGGCCCGGCCGGTGGTGGCGTCCACCGCCACCGAGATGGAGATGAAGCCGCCCTCACCGAGGACGAGGCGGTCGGACAGCGTCGACTCGCCCACGTCGCCGACGGACAGACCGTCGACGTAGACGTGACCGACCGGGACCCGGCCCACGATCTCGGCGAGTCCGTCGACCATGTCGACGACCACGCCGTCCTCCGCGAGCACGATGCGGTCCTTCGGCACGCCGGTGGATTCGGCCAGCGCGGCGTTGGCGCGCAGGTGCCGCCACTCGCCGTGCACCGGCATCGCGTTGGTGGGACGCACCGCGTTGTACAGGAACAGCAGCTCACCGGCAGAGGCGTGCCCGGAGACGTGCACCTTGGCGTTCTGCTGGGTCACGACCTTGGCGCCGCGCTTGGCGAGCCCGTTGACCACGGCGAACACCGAGTTCTCGTTGCCCGGGATGAGCGAGGAGGCGAGCACGACGAGGTCGTCGGCGCGGATGTTGATCTGCCGGTGTTCCCCGCGGGCCATCCGCGACAGCGCCGACAGCGGCTCGCCCTGCGAACCGGTGGAGACCAGCACGATCCGGTCGTCGGGCAGGTTCGCGGCGGTGTCGATGTCGACCTCGAGGCCCTCCGGCACGCGGAGATAGCCGAGTTCCTGCGCGATCTGCATGTTTCGCACCATGGACCGGCCCACGAACGCCACGCGCCGGTTGTGGCGCTCGGCGACGTCGACGATCTGCTGGATGCGGTGCACGTGGCTGGCGAAGGACGCCACGATGACGCGGTTCTTCGCCTTGCCGATGACGGTGTCGAGGACACCGCCGATCTCGCGTTCGGGCGTGACGAAGCCGGGGACCTCCGCGTTGGTGGAGTCGACCAGGAACAGGTCGACGCCCTCGTCGCCGAGGCGGGAGAAGCCCGCGAGGTCGGTGAGCCGGTTGTCGAGCGGCAGCTGGTCGAGCTTGATGTCGCCGGTGTGCAGGGCGACGCCGGCGGCGGTGCGGATCGCCACGGCGATCGCGTCCGGGATCGAGTGGTTGACGGCGAAGTACTCGCACTCGAACGGGCCGTGCACGGTGGTCTGCCCCTCGACGACCTCGACGAGGTTGGGGCGCTGCCGGTGCTCGCGGCACTTGGCCGCCACCAGCGCGAGCGTGAACTTCGAACCCACGACCGGGATGTCGGGGCGCAGGCGCAGCAGGAACGGCACCGCGCCGATGTGATCCTCGTGACCGTGGGTGAGGACGATCGCCTCGACGTCGTCCATCCGGTCCTCGATGTACCGGAAGTCGGGGAGGATCAGGTCGACGCCGGGCTGCTGGTCCTCGGGGAACAGCACGCCGCAGTCGACGATGAGGATCCGGCCCTGGTGCTCGAAGACGGTCATGTTGCGACCGATCTCGCCGATGCCCCCGAGCGCGACCACACGCAGGCCGTTCTTCGGCGCCTTCGGCGGCGGACCCAGCCGGTCGGTGGGATCCACCACGCGGGCGTCGGGCCGCTGCGTGGCAGCCGAGTTCTGCACGACCCGGCGGGCCGGACGCGACGAGGGCGGTCCGGCGTTCCGGGTGGCGCGGCCCCGGCCGCGCGAGGGGCGGCTCATCACAACACCCCTGCGGCCTGGAGATCCGCTGCGAGGGCGTCGATCTGAGCGGCGACCGGCGCGACCTGCGGCAGACGCGGCTCTCCGACGTCGATGCCGAGCAGTCGCAGGCCGGCCTTGGAGGCGCTGACCCCGCCGAGGCGGGCGACGGCGCGGTAGATCGGCACCATGGACAGGTTGATCTGGCGGGCGCGCTCGAGGTCGCCGGCCATGAAGGCGGTGTGCAGTTCACGCAGGCGGCCCGGCACGAGATGACCGATCACGCTGACGAATCCGACCGCGCCGACGGACAGCCAGGGCAGGTTCAGCGGGTCGTCGCCCGAGTAGAACTTCAGGTCGGTGGTGCCGATGAGCTCGGCGCCAGCGTTGAGATCGCCCTTGGCGTCCTTGACCGCGACGATGCGCGGGTGCTCGGCGAGCAGGCGCAGGGTGTCGGTCTCGATCGGGACGACCGACCGCGGCGGGATGTCGTAGAGCATCACCGGCAGGTCGGTGGCGTCGGCCACCGCGACGAAGTGGGCGTACAGGCCGGCCTGCGGAGGCCGCGAGTAGTAGGGCGTCACGACGAGCAGGCCGTGGGCACCGGCGCGCGCGGCGTCGCGGGCGAGTTCGACGCTGTGGGCGGTGTCGTTGCTGCCGGCACCGGCGATGATCTTCGCCCGGTCGCCGACGGATGCGAGCACGGCCCGCATCAGCTCGATCTTCTCGTTCTCCGTGGTGGTGGGCGACTCACCGGTCGTACCGGCGAGTACCAGTGCGTCGCAGCCGCCGTCGACGAGGTGGTTCGCCAGACGCACCCCCGCATCCACGTCGAGCTTGCCGTCGGCAGTGAACGGGGTCACCATCGCGGTGGCGACGGTGCCGAAGGGCAGCTCGACAGCAGTTGCGGATTCACCATTGGTCATGGTCAGAAGGCTACCGCGTGGCTCGGGTGCTCCGACACACGCCTGCCCTCGAAAGCTCGATCA
The DNA here is from genome assembly GCF_025837095.1 of Rhodococcus sp. Z13. Classification (NCBI taxonomy): domain Bacteria; kingdom Bacillati; phylum Actinomycetota; class Actinomycetes; order Mycobacteriales; family Nocardiaceae; genus Rhodococcus; species Rhodococcus sacchari. The sequence goes on along the minus strand of NZ_CP107551.1, from coordinate 1,913,026 downwards.
GATATCGGTCGCCAGGCCCGGCACGGCGATCTCGCTGCCGTCCGGCAACGCGCTGATCGTGAAGTCCGAGAACGCGTTCGGGGCGGCCTTCGCCAGCTGACGGACGCATTCGACCGCCAGTCGCCGGATCTCGACGTCGGCGTGTTCGGTGGCGCGCATGGCCACGAAGTGCCGCCAGGACCGGAAGTTCCCCGTCACCACGATGCGGGTCTCGGTGGCGTTGGGCAGCACCGCGCGGGCCGCCTCGCGAACCTGCTTGGCGCGCAGCGGACCCGCGGGCAGGTGCGAGAGCTTCTCGTCGAGGGCGGCCAGCAGCGCGACGTAGGCCTCGCGGCTGCGTTCGGCGGCGGCGAGGAACAGCTCCTCGAGTCCGGGATCGCCCTCGATCGCGGGCGGCACCACCACCGGCACGTCCCCGTCGGCCACGAAACGCTGCGACAGCTGGGAGAACGAGAAGTGCCGGTGGCGGATCAGTTCGTGGGTGCACGAGCGGGAGATGCCGGTGATGTAGAAGGTCGCGGTGGCGTGCTCGAGCACCGACAGATGTCCGACGGTGAGCAGGTGCCGCAGGTAGCCGGCGTTCGTGGCGGTCCGCGGGTTGGGTTTGGACCAGCTCTGGTAGCAGGCGCGGCCGGCGAACTCGATGAGCGCCTCACCGCCGTCGGCGTCGGTCTCCCAGTCGACGTCGCGGGGCGGATGGAACTCGGTCGTGGCGATGAGCCGAACCTCCGGTTCGGCGGGCGGTCGGGCCATCGTCGTCTCCTCCCCTGTCGTGCCTGTGCCCGCACAGTAACGCGCCCGACCCCCACATGTAGTCCATGGCGTCACGATGACACTTGTGTGGCATCACTCATGGCGTCACACTGACTTCATGAACATCGACAAGTACACCGCCGCCATCACCGAGGCGGTGATCGCCGCCGCGGAACTCGGGGACGAACAGACCCGCCGCACCGCGGCCGCTCTGGCCACGGCGATCGCCGCTCCGGCCCGCCTCGCGGTACTCGCCGCGTTGTCGGACATGGCGAACGAGATCACCGAGGAACTCGGCGACCGGACGGTGTCGGTGCGACTCGACGGCACGGACGCGGTGGTCGCGGTGCACGAGGAGGCCACTCCCCCGCACGAGGACCCGGTCCCGACGTTCGAGGAGATGACCGGCGACATCAGCCGTGTGACCCTGCGGCTCGTCGAGCAGATCAAGAGCAAGGCCGAGGAGGCCGCGGCCCAGAGCGGGCTGTCCCTCAACTCGTGGGTGGCCCAGGCGGTACAGGGCGCGCTCCGCGAGCAGATGCGTTACCAGCGACGCGCCGACGAGTGGCGCCGCCAGTCGGGCTGGACGAAGTCCACCTCCCCCTCCCCGGCCGAATCCGAGGCTCCCGGGACCGGCACCACGGACACGGGATCCACCGGCACACCCGGCCCCCAGGACCCCACCGGCCCCGACGACACGACCGGACACGACGACGCCTGATTCGGCCATCGCGGGATAGAGCGCCGTCGCACACCCACGAGAGACGGAGGTCACATGGCGGTCAGCAGTACCCGGAGTTTCGAGATCGACGCAACCCCGGAGCAGGTGATGGCAGCGATCGCCGCGGTCGACCGCCTGCCGGAATGGTCGCCCACCCACAAGTCCGTCACCATCGAGTCCACGCACCCCGACGGCCGCCCGCACCGCGTGCGGATGACCGTCTCCATCGTCGGCATCACCGACGAGCAGGTCGTCGACTACACCTGGAACGGCGACGAATCCATGTCGTGGACGCTCGTGGAGAGCAGCCAGCAGCGCCAGCAGGACGGCGCCTACACGCTCACCCCGAAGGGTTCGGGCACCGCGGTGGAGTTCGCGCTCACCATCGACCCGAAGATCCCGATCCCCGGCTTCCTCGTGCGCCGCGCCGAGAAGATGGCCCTCGACATCGCCGGCAAGGGCCTGAAGAGCTTCACGGAGAAGAATTACCGCTGATCGCGGAGCGATGAAATCACCTCTGATCGCGGAGCGATGAAATCACCTCTGATCGCGGAGCGATGAAATCACCTCTGATCGCGGGGAGCGGTGCTACAGCTCGCCTGCGACGGTCACCGCGACCGTCGCGCCGAGTTCGTAGCACCGCTCCCGCACACCCGCATCGATCGGGCCGGTGATCTCCACGTCCCCGGCGGCCTGGGTCAGACCGAGGCCCACCACGAGCTTGCGCACCGAGGCGACCGCGCCCGCGGTGTCGTTGTTGCCGTGCACCCACAGGCCGTAGGGACGACCCGCGACGGCATCGAGGCACGGATAGTAGACCGTGTCGAAGAAGTGCTTGAGCGCACCGGACATGTACCCGAAGTTGGCCGTGGTGCCGAACAGGTAGCCGTCGGCGGCCAGCACGTCCGGCACGGTCGCCCCCAGTGCCGGTACGGCTCGCACCGTGACGCCGGTGATCTCCGGGTCGTTCGCCCCCGCCAGCACCGCCTCGAGGATCTCGCGGGTCGGTGGGGACGGAGTGTGGTGCACGACGAGGAGGGTGCGGGTCCCGTCGGGACCATCGGACATCTGCGGGGACGTCGGGGCCTCGGCTGTCACACCTGCAGAGGGTACCGGGCCCACGACCGGCGCAGACCCCCACGAGTAGGCGTGTCAGGCCCCGGTGCGGCCGTCCCGTTCGAGCTTCTCCAGCGCCACCGCGCGACGCATGGTCTCGCGGGCGCGGCCGCGGTCACCGGCGTAGTCGTAGGCCCGGGCCAGGCGGTAGTAGGTGCGCCAGTTGTCCGGGTCGGCCTCCCACTCCTGCTTCACCGAGGCGAACAGGGCGTCGGCGGCGTCGCGGTCGATCCGGCCGGACGGCAGCCGCGGCAGGTCGGAGACGTCGAGGTCGAGACCCTCCTCGTGGATGCGCCGCGCCAGATGCTGGTGCTGCAGGCCCGCGCGGAGGCTGGCGTAGACGATCCACGCACCGACGATCGGCAGCAGCAGCACGCCGATGCCCAGGCCGATGCCCGCGACCCCACCGGACCGGATCAGATCGATACCGGTGGAGCCGAGCAGGAAGAAGTAGAACCCGAGGGCCACCACGATGAACGTGATGGGCACGAGAACCTTGAGGAGGTTGCGGCTCACAGGTCGAGCAGAGGGTCGATGCCGATCGTCAGGCCCGGACGGGAGCCGATCTCGCGCACGCCGAGCAGCACGCCGGGGGCGAACGAGGACCGGTCGATCGAGTCGTGGCGGATCGTCAGCGTCTCACCCTGGGTCCCGAGCAGGACCTCCTGGTGGGCGACGAGACCGGCGAGACGCACCGAGTGCACCCGCACCCCGTCGACGTCCGCGCCGCGGGCACCCTCGAGCTCGGTGGAGGTCGCGTCGGGGCTGCGGCCCACACCGGCCTCGGCGCGGGCCTTCGCGATGAGCTGGGCGGTGCGGTAGGCGGTGCCGGAGGGGGCGTCGGCCTTGTTCGGGTGGTGCAGCTCGATGACCTCGACGGAGTCGAAGTAGCGGGCGGCGGCCTGCGCGAACTTCATCGACAGCACCGCGCCGATGGCGAAGTTGGGGGCGATGAGCACACCGACCTCGGGGCGCTCGGCGAGCCACGACCGGACCGTGTCGAGGCGTGCGTCGTCGAAGCCGGTGGTGCCGACGACGGCGTGGATGCCGTTCTCGACGACGAACTTCAGGTTGTCCATGACGACGTCGGGGTGCGTGAAGTCGACGACGACCTGCGTCCCGGCGGTCACGAGGGTCTCGAGGCTGTCGTCCTTGTCGACCGTCGCCACGAGTTCGAGGTCCGCCGCGGCCTCGACGGCGGCGCAGATCGCCTGCCCGACCTTGCCCTTGGCGCCGAGTACACCCACCCGAACCTTTGCTGCATCCACTTGCGTCGTCACGCCCTTTCGTTCCCGTCTCGGCGGAAATCCTACGCAACCGCCCCGGCGGCCGGGCCGCGCGGGGCGAACGGCCCCAGTCAGGACACCAGGGTGCGCACCTGGGCCGGGAGGTCGCGGGTGTGTCGGTACGGGCCGGCCACGGCGACCGCGAAGGGCCGGTGCAGGATGTCCGCCGCGACGGCGCGGACCTGATCGGAGGTCACCGTGGAGATCCGTTCGAGGGTCTCGCTGATGCTCCAGTGCTGCCCGTAGCTCAGTTCGCTGCGGCCGATCCGGTGCATCCGCGCCCCGGTGTCCTCGAGGCCGAGGACGAGGCTGCCGCGCAGCGACCCCTTGGCCCGTGCGCACTCGGCGTCGGTGATGCCGTTGTCGGCGACGTCGGTGAGCACCTCGCGGACCACCGCGGCGACCTCACCGAGGTTCTCGGGGTGGCAACCGGCGTAGACGGAGAACGCACCGGTGTCGGCGAAGGTGTCGACCCCCGAGTACACCGAGTAGGCCAGGCCGCGCTTCTCGCGGACCTCCTGGAACAGACGCGAACTCAGCCCACCGCCCACGGCGGCGTTGAGCACCGACAGCGCCCAGCGACGGCTGTCGTGCCGGCCGAACGAGCGCACCCCGAGGGTGAGATGGGCCTGCTCGTTGTCGCGCTCGACGATGCTGGTGGTGGGCGGGGTGTTCAGGCGGAGGGTGCCGCCGCGGCACGGCGCGGGCGGCGCATCGGTGTCGAGGTGCCCGGCGAAGGCGCGGCGCACCAGTTCGACGGTGTGCCCGTGGTCGACGTTGCCGGCCACCGCGACCACCATGCGCGGCGGGGTGTACCGGCGCACGTGGAAGGAGTGCAGCTGGGCGCGGGTCATCGCCTCGATGGACTCGACCGAGCCGATGACGGGCCGGCCGAGCGGATGATCGCCGTAGAGGGCGGTGAGCAGCGAGTCGCCGAGCAGGTCCTCGGGGTCGTCGTCGCGCATCGCGATCTCCTCGAGCACGACCTGCCGTTCGACGTCCACATCGGCGCTCAGGCAGCGGCCGCGCAGCACGACGTCGGCGACGACGTCCACCGCGAGAGGCAGGTCGTCGTCGAGGACGTGGGCGTAGAAGCAGGTGTGCTCCTTGCCGGTGAACGCGTTGAGCTCGCCGCCGACCCCGTCGATGACCTCGGCGATGTCGAGGGCGGTGCGGGTCGGGGTGGCCTTGAACAGCAGGTGTTCGAGGAAGTGGGCGGCGCCGGCGACGGACGGCTGCTCGTCGCGGGAGCCCACACCGACCCAGACGCCCACGGCGGCGGAACGTACACCGGGGACGTGTTCGGTGACGACCCGCACGCCACCCGGGAGGACCGTGCGACGGACGCCGGTCGCCGCCGCGGGGTCGGGGGTCGAAGCGTCGTTCTGCAGGTGGGAACTGGAAACCATGGGGTCTTCGATGGTCCTGACGGGTCGGAGGGCGCGGAACAGTCCACAGTACACCCGGGGGTCTGCTCCGCCTGTTCACACCTCGTGAACGCCCGTGGGGCCCGGCACGATGCCGGGCCCCACGGGTGGGTCCACCGTTCCCCGGCCGTCACCGGCCGGGGGAAGAGGCGATCAGGATTCGGCGTTCTCGCCGGCCTCGGGTGCGTCGTCCTCGACGGGCACGAGGCTGATCTTGCCGCGGTTGTCGATGTCGGCGATCTCGACGCGGATCTTCGAGCCGACGTTCACGACGTCCTCGACCTTGGCGATGCGCTTGCCGTTGCCCAGCTTGCTGATGTGCACCAGGCCGTCGCGCCCCGGCAGGAGCGAGACGAAGGCACCGAAGGCGGTGGTCTTGACGACGGTTCCGAGGAACCGCTCGCCGACCTTAGGCAGCTGCGGGTTGGCGATGGCGTTGATCTTGTCGATCGCGGCCTGGGCGGACGGGCCGTCCGCAGCACCGACGTAGACCGTGCCGTCGTCCTCGATCGAGATGTTGGCGCCGGTCTCCTCGGTGATCGAGTTGATCATCTTGCCCTTGGGGCCGATGACCTCACCGATCTTGTCGACGGGCACCTTGATCGTCGTGATGCGCGGGGCGTACTCGCTCATCTCGTCGGGTGCGTCGATGGCCTCGGCCATGACCTCGAGGATCGTGACGCGGGCGTCGTGGGCCTGCGACAGCGCACCGGCGAGCACCTGCGAGGGGATGCCGTCGAGCTTGGTGTCGAGCTGCAGAGCCGTCACGAAGTCCTTGGTGCCGGCGACCTTGAAGTCCATGTCGCCGAAGGCGTCCTCGGCACCGAGGATGTCGGTGAGGGCGACGTAGCGGGTCTCGCGGGTGCCGTCCTCGAGTTCGACCTCGTCGGAGACCAGGCCCATGGCGATACCGGCGACCGGAGCCTTCAGCGGCACACCGGCGTTGAGCATCGACAGGGTCGAGGCGCACACCGAGCCCATCGAGGTCGAGCCGTTCGAGCCGAGGGCCTCGGAGACCTGACGGATCGCGTAGGGGAACTCCTCCTGGCTCGGCAGAACCGGGACGAGCGCGCGCTCGGCGAGGGCGCCATGGCCGATCTCGCGACGCTTCGGCGAGCCGACGCGGCCGGTCTCACCGGTGGAGTACGGCGGGAAGTTGTAGTGGTGCATGTAGCGCTTGCTGGTCTCGGGACCGAGCGAGTCGACCTGCTGCGCCATCTTCACCATGTCGAGCGTGGTGACACCCATGATCTGGGTCTCGCCGCGTTCGAACAGCGCCGAACCGTGGGCGCGCGGCACCACGGCGACCTCCGCCGACAGGGCACGAATGTCGGTGACACCGCGGCCGTCGATGCGGAACTGGTCGCGCAGGATGCGCTGGCGCACGAGCTTCTTGGTCAGCGAGCGGAACGCCGCGCCGATCTCCTTCTCGCGGCCCTCGAAGTTCGGGGCGACCTGCTCGAGCACCTCGAGCTTGATCTCGTCGGTGCGGTCGTCGCGCTCCTGCTTGCCGGCGATGGTCAGCGCCTCGGCGAGCTTGTCGGCGGCGGCGGCCTCGACAGCGGCGTAGACGTCGTCCTGGTAGGCCGGGAACAGCGGGAACTCACCGGTGGGCTTCGCGGCCGCGGCGGCGAGCTGCTGCTGCGCGATGCACAGGCGGGCGATGAACGGCTTCGCGGCCTCGAGACCCTCGGCCACCACGGCCTCGGTCGGCGCCTGGGCGCCACCCTCGACGAGGGCGATGACGTTCTCGGTGGCCTCGGCCTCGACCATCATGATCGCGACGTCGGCGGTGTCCGGGTTGTCGCCACCGGCGACGATACGGCCGGCGACGACCATGTCGAAGACGGCGTTCTCGAGCTGCTCGACGGTCGGGAACGCGACCCACTGGCCCGACTTGTTCTCGTCCGAGACGATGAGCGCGACACGCACGCCACCGACCGGGCCGGAGAAGGGCAGGCCGGCGATCTGCGTGGACGCCGAGGCGGCGTTGATCGCGACGACGTCGTAGAGGTCGTTCGGGTTCAGGCTCAGGACCGTGACCACGACCTGGATCTCGTTGCGCAGGCCGTCGACGAAGGACGGACGCAGCGGCCGGTCGATCAGACGGCAGGTCAGGATCGCGTCGGTGGAGGGACGGCCCTCGCGACGGAAGAACGAGCCGGGGATTCGGCCCGCCGCGTACATGCGCTCTTCGACGTCCACCGTGAGCGGGAAGAAGTCGAACTGGTCCTTGGGCTGCTTCGAGGCGCTGGTGGCCGACAGCAGCATGGTCTCGTCGTCGAGATAGGCGACGACCGAACCGGCGGCCTGGCGCGCGAGGCGGCCGGTCTCGAAACGGATCGTGCGGGTGCCGAAGGCACCGTTGTCGAGCGTCGCGGTGGTCTCGAAGACCCCTTCGTCGATCTCGACTGCGGTAGTGCTTGTCATCTGTGTGTTTTCTCTTCCCTCTTCGTCTTCGCCGTACCCGCGTGGGCGCCGCGACCCCCGTGGCCACGGCTGCGCACCGACTCACGGAGGCGGTCGTCGATCGAAACCCTCCGGCGGAAGCGGGAACGAAACACCCGACGGGACCGGAAGGTCACTACCGAGGACCGACACCGTCGGTGCATACGGATTCATCGCCTGCGTAGGCGATGGGAGTCGCCGGCCGAGCCGGCGCAAAAGCCGACAGCCAACGAGGCCCAGTGTAGTGGGTACCCCGTTGGCTGTCGGATGAAGATCAGCGAATGCAGATCGAATCTCGTCCCGTCGGTGTCAGCGACGCAGACCCAGACGCTGGATGAGCGAGCGGTAACGCTCGACGTCGACCTTCTCGACGTACTTCAGCAGCCGGCGACGACGACCGACCAGCAGCAGCAGGCCGCGGCGGGAGTGGTGGTCGTGCTTGTGCTGCTTCAGGTGCTCGGTGAGGTCCACGATGCGCTTGGTGAGCAGGGCCACCTGCGCCTCGGGGGAACCGGTGTCGGTCTCGTGGAGACCGTACTCGCCGAGGATCTGCTTCTTCTGTTCGGTGGTCAGAGCCACTGGGGTACTCCTGTACAACTGACGTCCGCGTGATGGAAGACGGACCGGGGTCCGTCCGGTGCGGCCACCGCGAACCGCAGCACGCACCGACGCTCCAGCCTACCAGAGGACCGGAGCGGGATTCTCACTCGGCCTCGCGCTCCTCCGCGCCGACGAGCACGTCCCGCGCGCGGTCGGCGTCGCGGTGCATCGCGGAGACGAGTGCCTCGACCGAGTCGAACTTCTCCATGCCGCGCAGCCGTGCGACGAAGTCGACGGCCACGTGCTGCCCGTACAGGTCGGCCTTCTCGTCGAGCACGAACGCCTCGACGGTGCGCTTGCGGCCGTCGAAGGTGGGATTGGTGCCCACCGAGACGGCGGCGCGGTAGCGCTGGCCGACGGTCATGCCCTCCATCGGGGAACCCGAGTCCAGCACGGTGAACCACGCCGCGTACACCCCGTCGGCGGGGATCGCCGCGTACATGGGCGGCGCCACGTTGGCCGTGGGGAAACCGAGCCCGCGCCCGCGGCCGTCGCCGTGCACGACGACACCCTCGACCCGGTGCGGGCGGCCCAGCGCATCCGCGGCGGCCTCGACGTCGCCGGCGTCGACGCACGACCGGATGTAGGTCGAGGAGAAGGTCACGGCGTGCTCGGCCACGAGGGTCAGCCCCTGCACCGCGAAACCGAAACGCTCACCGATGGATCGGAGCATGTCGACGTTGCCGGCGGCCTTCTTCCCGAAGGTGAAGTTCTCCCCCACGACGACCTCGGCGACGTGCAACCGCTCGACGAGGATCTCGTGGGCGTAGCGCTCCGGGGAGAGCTTCATGAACTCGGGGGTGAAGGGCATGACACAGAAGACGTCCATGCCGAGTTCCTCGGCGAGCTCGGCGCGCCGTGCGAGGGTGGTCAGCTGCGCGGGGTGACTGCCGGGCCGCACGACCTCCATGGGGTGCGGATCGAAGGTCATGAGCACGGCGGCGACGCCGCGCTCCCGGGCCGCATCGACGGCCCGCGCTATGAGTTGCTGGTGGCCGCGGTGCACGCCGTCGAACACGCCGATCGTGAGCACACACCGACCCCAGTCCGCAGGTATCTCGTCCAGACCTCGCCATCTCTGCACATCGGCAGCCTACGGCCCATGATCGACGGAGGCACCCCCGGCCGGGCCGTGGGACGGAACGAGTGACAGGAACGGCACGGCGAATGCATAATTTCGGTGTGCCGAACTTTTCGATGAGAGCGATCAAAATGCGGGTCGCGCGGACCACCGGTGTGCTGGTGGCCGCGGCCTGCGCCGCCGGCCTGACGGCCTGTTCGTCCACCGGCTCGGCCGACGATCGGCCGTTCGTCCTCACCACCTTCACCGTCCTCGCCGACATGACACGCACCGTCGGCGGCGAGCACGTGCGGGTCGAGTCCATCACCAAGCCCGGCGCGGAGGTCCACGGCTACGAACCCACCCCCGGCGACCTGCGGTTCGCATCGGACGCCGATCTGATCCTCGACAACGGCCTCGGGCTGGAGCGGTGGTTCGAGCAGTTCGTCGCCGACCTCGACGCCGAGCACGTGGTACTGAGCGAGGGCATCGACCCGCTGCCCATCGGCGAGGGCGCCGCCACCGGCCCCTACAACCCGCACGCGTGGATGTCCCCGGTCGCCGCCCGCGTCTACGTCGACAACATCACCGCGGCGCTCACCGGACTCGCCCCCGAGCACGCCGACGAGTTCACCGCCAACGCCGAGGCGTACAAGGCCGAACTCGACCGCCTGCACACCGAACTCGTCACCGCACTCGACGGTCTTCCCGAGAACCGGCGGGCCCTGGTGACCTGTGAGGGCGCATTCAGCTATCTCACCCGCGACGCCGGCCTGCGCGAGGCCTATCTGTGGCCGGTGAACGCCGACCAGCAGGGCACCCCGCAGCAGATCGCGCGGACCGTCGACTTCGTGCGCGACAACGACGTGCCGGCGGTGTTCTGCGAGTCGACTGTCTCCGACAAGGCGCAGCAGCAGGTCGCCGTCGACACCGGGGCGCGGTTCGGCGGGATCCTCTACGTCGACTCCCTCTCCGAATCGGACGGCCCGGTGCCCACCTATCTGGATCTGCTGCGGCACGACATCGACACCATCACGGCGGGACTGAACCCTTGAGCACCGAACCTGTGACCACCGACCCCGGGACCACCGAGTCCGGGACCACCCGCTCCCCCGCACCGACGACACCGGCGCTGCTCGTCGACGGGGTCACCGTGCGCTACGACTCCGTGCTCGCACTGCAGGAGGTCACCCTGGCCCTGCGACCGGGACGGGTGTGCGGCCTCGTCGGCACCAACGGTTCCGGCAAGTCGACGCTGTTCAAGACGATCATGGGCCTGGTCAGGCCCACCTCCGGCCGGGTCACCATCGGTGGGTCGCCACCGGCCGCGGCGCGGCGCCGCGCGCAGGTCGCGTACGTGCCGCAGTCCGAGGCGGTCGACTGGAACTTCCCCATCGGGGTGCGGGAGGTCGTGATGACCGGCCGCTACGGGCACCAGGGTTTCCTGCGCCGGCCCCGTCCCGCCGATCACGTCGCCGTGGACGCCGCACTCGACCGCGTCGGGATGACGGACTTCGCAGAACGGCAGATCGGGCAGCTCTCGGGTGGGCAGCGCAAGCGCGTGTTCGTGGCGCGGGCGATCGCGCAGGGCGCGCCGCTGCTGCTGCTCGACGAACCGTTCGCCGGGGTCGACGCGACCACCGAACGCGCCCTGACCGCGGTGATCCGCGATCTGGCCGCGGCCGGACACGCGGTGCTCGTCGCGACGCACGATCTCGCCGGGCTGCCGCAGCTGTGCGACGAGGCCGTGCTGCTGCAGCGTCGTGTGCTGGTCCACGGCTCGCCCGCCGAGGTGCTGCGGCCGGAGAACCTCGCGCTCGCCTTCGGTGCCCCACCCACCCCGTCCACCGTCGTGCCCGCAGAGGGGGACGCCCTGTGATCGACGTCCTGCTCGAACCCCTGCAGTACGGCTTCATGCAGCGCGCGCTGCTCGTCGCCGTAGCCGCGACCGTCGTCTGCGCGCTGCTGAGCTGCTGGCTGGTGCTCATCGGCTGGTCGCTGATGGGCGACGCGGTCTCGCACGCGGTGCTCCCCGGGGTCGTGCTCGCCTATCTGGTGGGCGTCCCCTTCGCGCTCGGCGCGCTGGTCTTCGCCGGGATCGCCGTGGCCCTGATCTGGCTGGTGCGCGGCACCAGCCGGGTGAAGGAGGACGCGACGATCGGCATCGTGTTCACCACGCTGTTCGCGCTCGGGGTGGTGCTGATCTCGAAGAACCCCAGTCAGGTGGATCTGCACCACGTGCTGTTCGGCAATCTGCTCGGGCTCACCACCGGCGACGTGTGGCAGGTGTCGATCCTGGCCGCGCTGGTGCTCACGGTGCTGGTCCTGAAGCGCCGCGACCTGACCCTCTTCGCGTTCGACCGCGTACAGGCCCACGCGCTGGGCCTGTCCCCCGCGGCGCTGTCGGCGCTGCTGCTCGCGTTGCTGGCGGTGACGATCGTCAGTGCCCTGCAGGCGGTCGGGGTGATCCTCGTCGTCGCGATGCTCATCATTCCGGGTGCGACGGCCTATCTGCTCACCGACCGGATGTCGCGGATGCTGCTCGTCGCGCCGGCGCTGGCGGTGGTCGCGTCGGTGGTCGGGGTGTACACGAGCTACTACACCGATGCCGCGACGGGCGGCGTCGTGGTGCTCGCCCAGTCGGTCGTCTTCACCCTCGCCTACCTGTTCGCGCCGCGGCAGGGGGTGGTCACGCGGTGGGTGGCGCGACGTCGCGCCCGCCGGCCCGACACGGTGGCGGCCACCGCGGAGAGCGTGAATCTCGGGTGACGCTTACCTAAGCTGGACGCGTGCCTGACAGGAACGAGTCGTTGTCCGCGGTCGCGCAGGACTACCTCAAGATCATGTGGACGGTCCAGGAATGGTCCGGGGAGAAGATCTCCACCAAGCTGCTGTCCGAGAAGCTGGGGGTGTCCGCGTCCACCGTCTCGGAGGCGGTGCGGCGGCTGGCCGACCAGGGGCTCGTCGACCACGCCCGGTACGGCTCCATCTCGCTGACCGAGGAGGGGCGTCAGGCCGCGGTGGCGATGGTGCGCCGACATCGTCTGATCGAGGCGTTCCTGGTCCAGGAGCTCGGCTACGGCTGGGATGAGGTCCACGACGAGGCGGAGGTCCTCGAACACGCGGTGTCCGAGCGGATGGTCGCCGCGATCGACGCGAAACTCGGCTATCCGGAACGCGACCCGCACGGCGATCCGATCCCGACCCCGGACGGCAGCATCCCGGCGCCCCCGGCCCGCCCGCTCAGCACCTTCGCGGACGGCGAGCACGGCCGGGTCGCGCGGATCTCCGACGCCGACCCGGCGATGCTGCGCTATTTCGACGAGGTCGGGATCGCGCTGGACACCGACATCGTCGTCGCCGAGCGCCGCGACTTCGCGGGCACGGTGTCGATCCGGGTGGGCGACGACGGGACCACCGTCGATCTCGGTACTCCCGCCGCCGACGCCATCTGGATGGTTTGAGCTCGGGCCCTCTACATGTTGGAGGGCCGCACCACGAACACGGCCGCGGCCCGCTTGCCCTTCTCCTGCAGCAGCGCGGCGGCCCGGCCCTGCGCGTCCACGGCAGCGTAGACCCCGCGGATCCCCACGGGCTCGAGCCAGCGGCCGTTGGCGAGCAGTGCGGCCTCCTCGTTGCTGACGGTCCGGCACTCGAAGGCGGTGCGGACGGCAGCGTCGAGGTCGAGGCTCGGCCGCGGATCGTCGGCGAGCTGTTCGAGGGTGCGGGCGTGTTCGAGCCCGAACGGCCCGACCTTCGTGCGCCGCAACGCCGTCAGGTGCCCACCCACCCCGAGAGCGGTACCGAGATCGCGGGCCAGCGCCCGGATGTAGGTGCCGGACGAGCAGTCCACTTCGACGTCGAGATCGACGAATCCGTCCTCGGGGAGGTCGCGGCGGGCGAGGACGTCGAAGCGCGAGACGGTCACCGGCCGGGCCTTCAGTTCGACGCTCTCCCCCTCGCGCATGCGGGCGTAGGCGCGCTTGCCGTCGATCTTGATGGCGCTGACGCTGGCGGGCACCTGCTGGATGTCGCCGGTCAGGGCCGCCACTTCCCCGGCGATCCGCTCGTCGGTCACGTGCGTGGCATCGGTGGTCGCGACGGTCTCACCCTCGGCGTCGTCCGTGACCGTGCTCTGCCCGAGACGGATCGTCGCGGTGTACGACTTGGTGGTCAGGGCGAGCAGGCCGAGGAGTTTCGTGGCGCGTTCGACGCCGAGGACGAGCACGCCGGTCGCCATCGGGTCGAGGGTGCCCGCGTGCCCGACCTTGCGGGTGCCGAGCAGCCGGCGGCAGCGGGCCACCACGTCGTGGCTGGTCATGCCGGCGGGCTTGTCGACGACGAGCAGGCCCGCGCGGGCCAGGGCGGGATGTTCGGTGGTGATGTCGTTCATCAGCGCACCGTGATCGCGGTCAGGACGAGACCGTCGGCGATGAGCCAGCGTCCGTCGAATCCGGTGAGGACGTCGCCGTCGAGGGTGTCGCCGGGGACGAGCAGACGGGAGTGGAAGGTGCCCGTCACCGCGTCGGCGGTGGTGTCGCGCTCGAAGGTGATGTGCGCGTCCTCGAAGCCCAGCCACCGCTTGGTGAGCGGGAACCACGCCTTGTAGGTGGCCTCCTTGGCGCAGAACAGCAGGCGGTCCCAGTGCAGGTCGTCGCCGGCGGAGGCGAGCCACTCGCGTTCGACGTCGAGGCTGACCGCGGGCAGTACCCCGTCGGGCAGCACGTCGTGCGGTTCGGCGTCGATGCCGAGCGAGCGGATCTGCAGCGCGTAGCCGAGGACGGCTCCGCGGTAGCCGTCGCAGTGGGTGAGGCTACCGACGAGGCCGCGGGGCCAGATGGGGTCGCCCTTCTCACCGCGCAGGACGGGGGCGGGATCGACGCCGAGGGTGCGCATGGCCTGGCGGGCGCAGTGCCGCGCGCCGGCGAACTCGCGGCGCCGCTTGTCCACCGCGCGGGCGACGAGGTGTTCCTCCTGCGGATGCGGCCGCAGCCCCGGTGGGTCGGCGAACAGTTCGGCAGCGGCGACGCCGTCCGGCACGATCCGCGCGATCAGCGCCTCCCGTGTCTCGGTCCCCTGTCCGGTTTCGGTCACCGCAACTCCTTCTCTCGTTGTGCCCGCATCTTCTCCGCTTCCGCTTCCATCTCGGGGGTCACCGTGAAGTGACCGCCCCACTTGTTCAGGCTGCCGGGCGGGTAGTCCGGGACCGGCAGGATCTGCCGCAGCGGCTGCTTCTGCAGGCCGCGGCGCTGCCACTCGCGCGGGTAGCCGACCGACACCTCCTCGAAGCGCACCCCGTCGTAGTAGGTGGTGCGGGGGATGTGCAGGTGTCCGTACACGCTGCACAGGGCGCGGTAGCGCAGATGCCAGTCGGCGGTCTCGGTGGTGCCGCACCACAGCGCGAACTCCGGGTAGAACAGCATCCGCGTGGGTTCACGTACCAGCGGGAAGTGGTTGATCAGCACCGTGGGCAGCGCCGGGTCGAGCGCGTCGAGGCGCTTGCGGGTCTGCTCGAGGCGGGCCCGGCACCAGGTGTCGCGCGAGATGTACGGATCCGGTCTGAGCAGGAACTCGTCGGTGGCGACGACGTTGCGTTCGCGGGCGAGCGCGAGCCCGTCGGCCTTGGTGGTGGTGCCCTCCGGCAGGAACGAGTAGTCGTAGAGCAGGAACATCGGCACGAGCACGACGGGGCCGTCCTGGCCCTCCCAGACGGGATAGGGGTCCTCGGGGGTGAGGACGTCGAGTTCGCGGCACATCGTCACGAGGTAGTCGTAGCGGGCGACGCCGTGCATCTGCACCGGATCCTTGGCGGTGGTCCACAGTTCGTGGTTGCCGGGCACCCAGATCACCTTCGCGAACCGGCTGCGCAGCAGTTGCAGTGCCCACCGGATGTCGTCGGTCTTCTCCGACACGTCGCCGGCGACGATGAGCCAGTCGTCCGGGGACTCGGGATGCAGGTCCTCGGTGACCGGTCGGTTACCCCGGTGGCCCACATGGATGTCGCTGATCGCCCACAGCTTCGCTGCCACCGGCACTAACCTCCTGACTCGTCGTGGGCACGCACCTGCCGGTCCGCGCCCGTCACCGCCCAGCGGCCCGAGAGGGTCCGCGCCACGACGGCGATCATCCGGAACACGATGAACACGGTAAGCCCCGTCCAGATCCCGGCCAGACCCCAGTCGTTCGCGAGCGACAGCCAGATCAGCGGCAGGAAGCCGAGCAGCGCCGAAGCAAGGGTCGCCGTGCGCAGGAAGGCGGCGTCGCCCGCCCCGAGGAGTACCCCGTCGAGGGCGAACACCACCCCGGCGACGGGCATGACGGCCACGAAGAACCACCAGGCGACACCGACCTGGTCGAGCACCTCGGTGTCGCCGGTGAACAGGCCGGGGATCACGCTGCGGCCGGCGAGGAAGACCAGGGCGAGCACCGCCGCGAAGACCGCCGACCAGGCGGTGACCCGCCACGCCAGGCGGGTCGCGCCGCGACGGTCGGCCGCCCCGAGGGCGGCGCCGACGAGGGCCTGCGCCGCGATGGCGAGCGAGTCCAGGGTCAGGGTCACGAAGTTCCACAGCTGCAGCACCACCTGGTGCCCGGCGACCGCGGCGGCACCGAAGCGGGAGGCGACCGCCGCGGCGGACAGGAAGCACGCTTGGAAGGCGAGGCTGCGGGCGATGAGGTCGCGGCCGAGCCGCAGCTGCGCGCCGATGATCTCCAGTCGCGGCCGCAGCGGCACCCCCTCGCGGATCAGGGCGAGCAGGAACAGCGCGGCCGAGACGCACTGACCCGCCACGTTCGCCACGGCGGAGCCGACGAGTTCCCAGCGGGGTGCGCCGAGCAGCCCGTGCACCAGCATCGGGCACAGCACCGCCGACAGGGCGAGCCCGGCGATCACGTACCGCAGCGGCCGCACGGTGTCCTGGACGCCGCGCATCCAGCCGTTGCCGGCCATCCCGACGAGGATGAGCGGGGCGCCGAACAGCGCGACCCGCAGCCACGACACCGCCTCGGCGGCGATGTCGGAGTCCCCGCCGAGCAGGCGGGCGACGGGGACGGCCAGGAGTTGCCCGGCGACGAGGACGACGAGCCCGACGGCGAGGGCGAGCCAGGTGGCCTGCGCCCCCTCCTCCACCGCGTCGTCGTGCCGGTCGGCGCCGTGGAAGCGGGCGGAGCGGGAGGTGGTGCCGTAGGACAGGAAGGTCAGCTGGGTGCTCACCTGCGCGAGGATCAGCCCGCCGATCGCCAGGCCGGCGAGGGGCAGGGCGCCGAGACGGCCGACGACGGCGATGTCGAACAGCAGGTAGAGCGGTTCGGCGGCGAGCACCCCGAGTGCGGGCACGGCGAGACCGAGGATGCGCCGGCCGGTGATCTCCGGTGCCGGGGTGCCGCCCTCGCTGTTCGCGGTCAACCGAGCACGTCGCGCAGCGCGGCGACGATGTGGTCGGGGTCACCGTGGGCGGTGTAGCCTGCGGCGAAGCGATGTCCGCCGCCCCCGAGTTCGGCGGCGACGGCGGACACGTCCACGGCGGTCTTCGCGCGCAGCGAGACGGTCCACTGCTGCGGGCCGACCTCCTTGAACACCGCGGCCACCTCGGCCTCGGCGGTGGTGCGCACGATGTCGATGACGCTCTCGACCTCCTCCGGGCCGAGATCCGCCGCGTCGGCGCGGCGCACGAACGCGTAGACCAGACCCCTGCCGTCGGCGGCCTCGGGAGCGAGGGTCGCGGAGGCGAGCACGGACGAGAGCATCGGCAGCCAGCCGAAGGGGTGCGTGTCGAGCAGCGTGCGGGTGATGGCCGAGCCGTCGATGCCGGTGGCGAGGAGGCGTTCGGCCAGGCGGTGGGCGTCGGGGCGGCCCCACCGGAACGAGCCGGTGTCGGTGACGAGACCGGCGTAGAGGCAGTGCGCCAGGTCGGCGTCGATCTCCACACCCCACACGTCGAACAGGTTCGCGAGGACCACCGCGGTGGCCTCGGACTCCGGTTCGATGAGGTTGTGGGTGCCGAAGCGGGTGTTGGAGAGGTGGTGGTCGATCACCAGGGTGCGGGGGGCACCGTCGAGCCGGTCGCGCAGCGAACCGAGCCGGCCGGCGGTGCCGCAATCGACGGTCACCACCAAGTCGGCGTCGCGCCGGACGTCCGCGGCGGGCACCACGAGATGCCCGCCCGGCAGGGACCGCATCGATTCCGGCACGGCGGCCGGTGAGCCGAACGCGACCTGCACTGCGACGCCGCGCCGTTCCAGCACCAGCCCGAGGGCGAGCCCGCTGCCGAGGGTGTCGGCGTCGGGGTTGACGTGGCACAGCACGGTGACGGTCGCCGCCGCGTCCAGCAACGCGGCGGCGCCCTGCAGGTCGACCGAGTCGGACATGCCCTCGCTACTCGAAGTCACCGGTGTCGCGTTCACGGGGCTCCTTGTAGGGATCGGCGTCGCCGGCGGGCACGGCGCCCTCACGCGCACGGGCGACGGCGTCGTCGGCGGCGCGGGCCTTGGCCAGCAGCTCCTCCATGTGCCGGGCCGTGTCGGGCACGGTGTCGGTGACGAAGGTCAGCGTCGGGGTGAACCGCACCCCGGTACCGGCGCCGACCTTGCTGCGCAGCACGCCCTTGGCCTTCTCCAGGCCGGCGGCGGCCTCGGCGTAGTCGGGTTCGGTCTCCAGGTCGGCGCCCCGGACCGTGTAGTAGACGGTGGCGTCGTGCAGATCCGCGGTGACCTTGGCGTCGGTGATCGTCACGTACTGCAGCCGTGGATCCTTGATCTCGTGGTCGATCGCCGTGGCCACGATCGTGGCGATGCGCTTCGCGAGGCGGCGAGCCCGTGCTGGATCGGCCATGTCGTTCGTTCCTCTCTGCGACCGCCCCGTGGCGGCCGGTCGTGCGGCCCGGTTCAGTCCTCGGGTCCGAACAGTCTGCGTCTGGTGGACAGCAGGTCGAGTTCGGGCCGCTGGGCCACCAGCCGCTCACACTTGTCCAGTATCTCCCCCACGTGCGCGAAGTCGGGTGCGACGACCGCCACTCCGATCCGCGCCCTGCGGTAGAGATCGTGTTCCCCCGTCTCCGCCGCCGACACACCGAAGCGGCGCAGTTCGGCGACGACGGGGCGGATGGCCGCCCGCTTCTGTTTGAGCGAATGCACGTCACCGAGCAGCAGGTCGAATTCGAGCGCTCCCAGATACATCCGGTTCTCCCGTCGGCGGTCGGACACCCCGACACACCCGTGGCGGCGAACGACGCATCGTCCACCGCCACGGGCGCGGGTAGATCAGTCGCGCGGCTTCTCGCGCAACTCGTACGCCTCGATCACGTCACCGACCTTGATGTCGGAGTAGGTGATCGTCATACCGCACTCGAAGCCTTCGCGGACCTCGGTGACGTCGTCCTTCTCGCGGCGCAGCGACGAGATGGTGACGCTCTCCGCCACGACGTTGTTGTCGCGGAGCAGGCGCGCCTTCGCGTTGCGCTTGACGATGCCGGACTGCACGAGGCAACCCGCGATGTTGCCGACCTTCGACGACTTGAAGATCGCGCGGATCTCGGCGCGGCCGAGCTCGACCTCCTCGTAGATCGGCTTGAGCATGCCCTTGAGGGCCTTCTCCACCTCGTCGATCGCCTGGTAGATGACCGAGTAGTAGCGGATGTCGACGCCCTCGCGGTTCGCGAGCTCCGTGGCCTTGCCCTCGGCGCGGACGTTGAAGCCGATGATCACGGCGTTCGACGCGGCAGCGAGGTTGACGTTGGTCTCGGTGACGCCACCGACACCGCGGTCGATGACCCGCAGGCGCACCTCGTCGTCGACCTCGATACCCATGAGGGCCTCCTCGAGGGCCTCGACGGTACCCGAGTTGTCGCCCTTGAGGATGAGGTTGAGCTCGTTGTGCTCCTTGAGCGCGGCATCGAGGTCCTCGAGGCTGATGCGCTTGCGGCTGCGGGCCGCCAGCGCGTTGCGCTTGCGGGCGTTGCGCCGGTCGGCGATCTGCCGTGCGATGCGGTCCTCCTCGACCACGACCAGGTTGTCACCTGCGCCGGGCACCGAGGTGAAGCCGACGACCTGCACCGGACGCGACGGGAGCGCCTCGAGGACGTCCTCGCCGTGCTCGTCGATCATGCGGCGCACGCGGCCGTAGGCGTCGCCGGCGACGATCGAGTCACCGACCCGCAGGGTGCCGCGCTGGACGAGCACCGTCGCGACCGGACCGCGACCGCGGTCGAGGTGCGCCTCGATGGCGACGCCCTGCGCCTCCATGTCGGGGTTGGCCCGCAGATCGAGGGCCGCGTCGGCGGTGAGCAGCACCGCTTCGAGCAGCTCGTCGATGTTGATGTTCTGCTTGGCGGAGATGTCGACGAACATGGTGTCGCCGCCGTACTCCTCCGCGACGAGGCCGTACTCGGTGAGCTGCTGACGGATCTTCTGGGGGTTCGCACCCTCCTTGTCGATCTTGTTGACAGCAACCACGATCGGGACGTCCGCCGCCTGGGCGTGGTTGATCGCCTCCACCGTCTGCGGCATGACGCCGTCGTCGGCCGCGACCACGAGGATCGCGATGTCCGTCGACTTCGCACCGCGGGCACGCATGGCGGTGAACGCCTCGTGACCCGGGGTGTCGATGAAGGTGATCAGGCGGTCCTCGCCGTTGAGGTGCGTCATCACCTGGTAGGCACCGATGTGCTGGGTGATGCCGCCGGCCTCGCCGGCACCGACGTTCGCCTTGCGGATCGTATCGAGCAGGCGGGTCTTGCCGTGGTCGACGTGACCCATGACGGTGACCACCGGCGGACGCTGACGGAGGTCCTCCTCCGTGCCCTCGTCCTCGCCGTACTGGATGTCGAACGATTCGAGCAGCTCGCGGTCCTCGTCCTCGGGCGAGACGACCTGCACGACGTAGTTCATCTCGGCGCCGAGCAGCTCGAGGATCTCGTCGTTGACGGACTGGGTCGCCGTCACCATCTCACCGAGATTGAACAGCGCCTGGACCAGGGCCGACGGGTTCGCGTCGATCTTCTCCGCGAAGTCGGACAGCGACGCGCCGCGCGCGAGCCGGATGGTCTCACCGTTGCCGCGCGGCAGCCGGACACCGCCGACCGACGGCGCCTGCATCGAATCGTATTCCTGCCGCTTCTGCCGCTTCGACTTGCGACCACGACGCGGAGCGCCACCGGGACGGCCGAAGGCACCGGCCGCACCACCGCGGCCGCGACCGCCACCGCCGGGACGACCCCGGAAGCCGCCGGGAGCACCGGCACCCGCGGGAGCACCGCCACCGCCACCGCGGTAACCGCCGCCGCCACCACCGGGACGTCCACCGGGCGCGCCGGGACGACCCGGACGGCCGGTCGCCGCCGGACGCGGAGCACGCTGCGGCATGGCACCCGGGTTCGGGCGGGGAGGCATCGAGCCCGGGGACGGACGCGGTCCGCCCTGGCCGGGAGCCGGACGAGGTCCACCGGGGCCGGCGGCCGGACGCGGTCCGCCCTGGCCGGGAGCCGGACGAGGTCCGCCCGGGCCGGGGGTCGGGCGCGGTCCACCGGGACCCGCGGCGGGACGTCCCTGACCGGGGTCGGACGGGGGCCGACCTGACCCGGCGTCGGGCGCGGTCCGCCCGGGCCGGGACGCGGCCCGGCCGGACGCGGAGCGGGACGCTCGGCGGGAGCCGTCGAATAGGGGTTGTTGCCGACGCGCGGGGTCTTCGGACCCGGGCGCGGACCGGCCGGCTTCGGGCCGGGCTTCGCGGCGGAGCCTGCGGGGCCGGGCTCGGAGCCGGGGCCTGGGCCGCCGCCGGGGCAGCGGGGGCCGCGGGTTTCTCCGGAGCCGGTGCGGGCTTCGGAGCCGCCGGCTTCGGGGCGCCCGGCTTCGGGCGTGCCGTCTCGGCCGCCGGGGCGGCGGGAGCGGCGGGCCGGGGACCCGGCCGGGGCGCACCGGGCTTCGGTGCGGGGGTTGCGGCCTTGTCGGCCGGCTTGTCGCCTTCCGTCTTGCCGAACGACTCGCGCAGACGACGGGCCACGGGGGGCTCGACCGTCGACGACGCGGACTTCACGAACTCGCCCTGCTCCTTGAGCTTCGCGAGTAGTTCCTTACTGGTGACACCGAGTTCCTTGGCCAACTCGTGCACGCGGGCCTTGCCTGCCACTGCTCTCCTCACTGATGAGGTCGAGCGGCCGACTGCCCGCACGACCTCGGGTTATCTCCGATGGACGTTCATCGCTGGTGCTTCACGGTGTGCTCATGAGTGTTCGTGCCTGTTCTTCTCAGAGTGCGATGTCACTGTTGGTGTTCCTCGTCTTCAGTTCCCACGGTCGCCTACCCGGCCGAAGCCGATCCATGCGTCCGTGCTCACTCTTCCGTGGACCCGACCAGCTGATCCAGCGCCGCGGTGTCCGGATTCCCGGTCACGCGCAGTGCCCTGCCGAATGCTCGGCGCCGAACGGCGAGACCGAGGCACTCCGGAGAGGGATGCAACCATGCTCCTCGCCCGGGAAGCCTGCGGTCGGGATCGGGAACCACGGCGAAACCCGAGGGTTCCTGTTTCCGCGCCACGACCCGCAGCAGATCGGCAGCCAGCGTTCTCTGCCGACATCCGATGCAGGTTCGCACCGGGAAGGTGCGTTCCCCGTCGGTCGATGACAGGTCATGCTGAACCATCGACCACTGTACCGCTGTTTTGCCCGGAATCCCGCATCCCACCCTCATGCGCCTGTCGGACCGGGGCGCGAACCCTCGTTCCCGCCGGGCGCGGCGTCGCTGCGGATGTCGATGCGCCAGCCGGTCAGGCGCGCCGCGAGCCGGGCGTTTTGACCCTCCTTGCCGATCGCCAGGGACAACTGGAAATCGGGGACCACGACCCGTGCGGCGCGCGCATCCGGGTCGACGACCGTGACGGACACCACCTTCGACGGCGACAGGGCGTTGCCGACGAACTTCGCCGGGTCCTCGTCGTAGTCGATGATGTCGATCTTCTCCTCGCCGAGCTCGCGCATGACGTTGCGCACGCGCTGGCCCATCGGGCCGATGCACGCGCCCTTGGCGTTGAGGCCGGGGACGGTCGAGTGCACGGCGATCTTGGAGCGGTGTCCCGCCTCGCGCGCCACCGCGACGATCTCGACGGAGCCGTCGGCGATCTCCGGTACCTCGAGTGCGAACAGCTTCCGCACGAGGTTCGGGTGGGTGCGCGAGAGGGTGATCTGCGGGCCGCGCTGGCCGCGGGAGACACCCACGACGTAGCACTTGATGCGGTCGCCGTGCTCGTAGGTCTCCCCCGGCACCTGCTCGGCCGGCGGGATCAGGCCCTCGGCGTTGTTGGCCTCGCCGCCGATCTTGACGACCACCATGCCGCGGGCGTTGGCGCGCGCGTCGCGCTGGACGACACCGGAGACGATCTCACCCTCGTGGGCGGCGAACTCGCCGAACCGCTGCTCGTGCTCGGCGTCGCGGATGCGCTGCATGATGACCTGCCGCGCGGTCGTGGCGGCGATGCGGCCGAAGTCCTCCGGGGTGTCGTCCCACTCGGCGATCAGGGTGCCGTCGGCGTCGCGTTCCTCGGCGATGACCTGGATGGCACCGGTCTTGGTGTCGACGACGACCCGCGCGTGGGGCTGATGGCCCTCGACGTGCCGGTAGGCCGTGAGCAGGGCCGTCTCGAGCGTCGCGATGAGCTCGTCGAACGGGATGCCCTTCTCGGCCTCCAGCATGCGCAGGGCCGCGATCTCGATATTCACTTGTCCACCTTCGTTTCGTTCACGTCGTCGGAATCGTCGTCGTTGTCGGTCTCGTCACCGGTCTCCTCCGGCAGCACACCGGCGGCCACTCGGCCGTCGGGGAGCCCCCCGGCGAGCTCGAGTTCCCGCAGCGGGGCCGGCGAGAACTCCACCTCCACCACCGCGCGCCGCACCTCGGCGAGCGGCACCGCCCGCAGCACGGGGCCGGAGCGGTCGGGCACGACGAGCCGGATCTCGTCACCGACGAGTTCGCCGATGCGCGCCACGATCGTCTCGTCGGCCAGTTCGATCTTCGCCTTGCGTCCCTGTGCGCGCCGCCAGTGGCGGGGATGCGTCAGTGGACGACCGATGCCGGGGCTGGTGACCTCGAGCACGTAGGGTGCCTCCCCGAAGTCGGACACGCTGTCGAACTTCTCGGATACCAGCCGGCTCAGCCGGGCCGCCTCGTCGAGGCCGAGACCGGAGTCACTGTCGACCAGGAGACGCACCGTACTGTGCTTGCCGGCAGCCGTGACCACCGCGTCCTCCAGGTCGTATCCCTCATTCGCGAGCAGATCGGAGACGAGCTCGACGATCCTCTCCGGGGGCGGCACAGGCATTGCGGGCAGGCTCCTCGTTCAGTTGTGGTCGCAGCGGGCATCGGCCGGGGCGGTGCGCACCGGCAGACATCAAGCCTAACCCGCGTCCGGCGTCGCCGTGACCAGGCCGCCGTCCTCACTGCGGAACGCAGGCTGGCACGATGGTCCGGTGCCCATGACAGCCGACCGTTCCCCAGCGTCCCACCGACGCCTCTCGCGCCGGACCCTGCTGCGGTGGTCCTCGGTCGCGGTGGGCGGACTGGGACTGGCGACGACCACGGCGTGCGGCGCTTCCGACGACGACGCGGACCGGGCCGACCCGCTCGAGCCGCAGATCGCCCGGGCCCGCACGGACGCGGCCACCGCCACCGCGCTCGTCGCCCTGCTCCCGGACTCCGCCGCGGCCCTGACGACGATCGCCGAGCAACGCACCGCCCACGCCGACGTGCTCGAGGCCGAGGTGGCCCGGATGCGGGGCGCGACCACCAGCTTCACACCGTCGTCGACGACCCCGGCACTGCCGTCCGGGGATCCCCCGACCCTCGAGCAACTGCGGGAACGGCTGGCCCGCTCGCAGCGGGAGGCCGCGGACCTGGCGCGCATCCTGTCCGGCTACCGCGCCGGGGTGCTCGCCTCGATCAGCGCGGCGTGCGCGGTGCAGACGGAGGTGCTGCTGTGAGCACTCCCGGTCTCGGTCCCGAACAGCAGTCCCTCGTCGACGCGCTCGCCGCCGAGCACGCGGCGGTGTTCGGCTACGGCATCGTCGCGGCCTTCGCCGATCCCTGGGCGGATGCGGTGGCGGAGGACACCGCGGCGCACCGGGCGCGACGCGACGCGACGATCGAGGCGCTGCACGCCGCGAGCGTCGAACCACCGGTCGCGGCGCCCGGCTACACCGTGCCGTTCCCGGTGACCGATCCCGATTCTGCGGCCCGGCTGGCGGAGCAGATCGAGAACGACACCGCGGTCGCGTGGCGATCGGTGGTCGAGCGGGCCCACAGCGAGTCCACGCGCGGAGCGGCGATCACCGCGCTCACCGAGGCGGCATTGCGGGCGGCCCGCTGGCGGGTACGGCTCGGGGCTCCGCCCTCGCTCCCCTTCCCCGGCCAGCCCTGACGGCAGCCCCCACACGCCCCGACGACACGGTCCGCGCCGCACCCGGAAGGTGCGGCGCGGACCGTCGTTGCAGTGTGTTCCGGGTCGGCGTCCGATTGCGGATCAGCGGCCGAGGACGTGCCGGACGGCGTCGCCGACCGGAACCTCCTCGGCCTCGCCGGAGAACCGGTCGCGGATCTCGACCTTGCCGTCGGCGAAACCGCGGCCGACCACGACGACCAGCGGCATGCCCAGCAGCTCGGAGTCCTTGAACTTCACGCCGGGCGAGGCCTTGCGGTCGTCGAGCAGAACCTCGAGTCCCGCGTTCGACAGCTCCTCGGCGAGGTTCTCGGCGCCCTCACGGGCCTGCTCGTCCTTGTTGGCGATCACCAGGTGCACATCGAACGGCGCGATCTCCGACGGCCAGCGCAGACCCTTGTCGTCGTGCTGCTGCTCGGCGACGACGGCGACCAGGCGCGACACGCCGATGCCGTAGGAGCCCATGGTGGGCCGGACCGGCTTGCCGTTCTCGCCGAGCACGTCGACCTCGAACGCGTCGGTGTACTTGCGGCCGAGCTGGAAGACGTGGCCGATCTCGATGCCGCGCGCCGACACGAGCGGGCCGGCACCGTCCGGCGACGGGTCGCCGTCGCGGACCTCGGCGGCCTCGATGGTGCCGTCCGGGGTGAAGTCGCGGCCGGCGACGAGACCGAAGACGTGCTTGCCGTGCTCGTCGGCGCCGGTGATCCAGCTGGTGCCGTCCACCACGCGCGGGTCGACGAGATACCGCACGCCGTTGTCGAGCAGCGCCTTCGGGCCGATGTAGCCCTTGACGAGGAAGGGGTTGGCCTCGAAGTCGGCGTCGGTGAGCAGTTCGACCTCGGCCGGTTCGAGGGATGCCTCGAGCCGCTTGTCGTCGACCTCGCGGTCGCCGGGGATGCCGATGCCGAGCAGTTCCCACTCGCCGCCCGGCTGCCGGACCTTGACCAGGATGTTCTTGAGGGTCTCGGAGGCGTGGACCTCGCGGCCGAGGAGCTCGGAGGCCACCGAGACCAACGAGTCGATGGTGGGGGTGTCGGGCGTGTCGTGGACGACGGCCTCCGGCTGTCCCTCGATGGGGAGCGGCGCGGGGGCGAGGGTCTTCACGGCTTCGACGTTGGCGGCATAGCCCGATTCGAGGCAGCGTACGTAGGTGTCCTCACCGGCCGGGGAGTCGGCGAGGAACTCCTCCGAGGCACTGCCGCCCATCGCGCCCGAGGTGGCCGAGACGATGACGTACTTCACGCCGAGACGGGTGAAGATGCGCTCGTAGGCGTCGCGGTGCGCCTTGTACGACTGGGCGAGGCCCTCGTCGGTGAGGTCGAAGCTGTAGGAGTCCTTCATGACGAACTCGCGGCCGCGGAGGATGCCGGCGCGGGGCCGCTCCTCGTCGCGGTACTTCGTCTGGATCTGGTACAGCGTGACCGGGAAGTCCTTGTAGGAGTTGTACTCACCCTTGACGGTCAGGGCGAACATCTCCTCGTGGGTCGGGCCGAGGAGGTAGTCGCCACCCTTGCGGTCCTGCAGGCGGAACAGGCCGTCGCCGTACTCGGTCCACCGGTTGGTGGTCTCGTACGGGTCGCGGGGCAGCAGCGCCGGCAGGGAGATCTCCTGGGCGCCGATGGAGTTCATCTCCTCCCGCACGACGCGTTCGATCTGCCGGAGCACACGCAGGCCCAGCGGCAGCCACGAGTACACGCCGGGAGCGATGCGCCGCACGTAGCCGGCTCGGACGAGCAGCTTGTGGCTCGCGACCTCGGCGTCGGCCGGGTCGTCACGGAGGGTGCGGAGGAACAGGTGCGACATGCGGGTGATCACGAACCAGCAGCCTACCGTCCCGGCCCGCGGCGGCATCGGTACGGTTACCGGTTGTGCTGGTGCTTCTCCCCCCTTCCGAGACCAAGTCCGACGGCGGCGACGGTGCGCCCCTCGACCTCGCCGAGCTGTCGATGCCGCAGCTGACGGAGACCCGGGAGACGCTGGTGCAGGCGCTCGTCGACCTCGCCGCCGACCCCGAGGAGTCGAGCCGTGCGCTCGGGTTGGGCAGCAAGGGCGCCGACGAGATCGAGCGCAACGCCAAGCTGTGGGTCTCTCCCACCCGGCCCGCGCTCGAGCGCTACACCGGTGTGCTCTACGACGCGCTCGACACCGCCTCGTTCACCCGCGCCCAGCGGGACAAGGCCTACCGGCGTGTGGGTATCGGGTCAGCGCTGTTCGGGGCGGTCCGCGCGGACGATCCGATTCCCGCCTACCGACTGTCGGGCGGCTCGAAGCTGCCCGGCTTCGGGACGCTGAAAGCACTGTGGCGGCCGGAACTGACCGACGCCCTGATCGCGGAGGCGGCCGGGGAGCTCGTCGTGGACCTGCGGTCGGGGATCTACCAGCAGCTCGGCCCGGTGCCCGGTGCGGTGACCGCGACGGTGCTCACCGAGAAACCGGACGGCACCCGCAAGGTCGTGAGCCACTTCAACAAGCACCACAAGGGGCTGCTGGCCCGCGCACTGGTGCTGGCCCGGGCCGAACCCGGTGACGTCGACGGTCTCGCCCGGATCGCGTCGAAGGCGGGTCTGCGGGTCGAGGTGGAGTCGCCGACCGAGCTGATCGTGCTCACCTGACCTCGGGACCCAGCGCCCCCACGATCCGGTGAGCGGTGTGCAGGACGGCGCCGAGCCGCGCCGTGAGTACCAGATCGTCCGAGGCGGTGGTCAGCCGTTCGAGTTCGGCCAGGCTGCAGCGGCACGACCCCTCGGGGTCGATCTCCCGACCGTGTTCGACGGCGTCGGTCGCCTCGGCGAGGCAGTCGAGCACCGCCGCGACCGCCGACCGCACCTCGTTCCGGTCGTTCTCGGTGGGATCGTCGCCGAGCACCGGGTCGAGGGCGTGGGCGAGTTCCTTCACGGCGCTCGGCACCGACGACAGGTCCTCGAGGGTGCGGTCCCAGCGCCGCGCGTACTCCCCCGCGTGCACGGCGGACGGGCGTGGGTTGAGCCGCACGCTCTCGTGCGTCCACCGCGACTCGTCGAAGGCACGCTGGACGAGACCGTCGATGCCGCGGGCCCGCTGTACCCAGCCGCGCCGGTCCGATCCGCCCTCCCGGCATCCGTCGGCCATGTCCTGCAGCAGGTCGCGCAGTTCGCCGGTGAGCGCGGCGCCCTCCTTTCCTGCGGCGTAGACCGGGGGGAAGACCAGCGCGGTCACCGCGACGCCGACCCCGGCGCCGATCATCGTCTCGAGGAGGCGTTCGCCGAGCAGGACGGGACTGTCGGTGGTGCCGGCCGCGATGACGAGCAGCGCGGTGATCGCCACCCAGATGCCGCTGGAGCCGAACCGTCGCCAGCGCCCGACGACGTAGCCGACGGCCACCGCCGTGCCGATCGCCGCGGTGGTGGACTCCACGAGCCGCGTCACCACGACGGCGACGAGCAGCCCCGCCACCACCGCCCCCACCTGCACTGCGGCCTGGTGCAGGGAGCGCAGCACGGTCGCCTCGACGAGGAACACCGCAACGTAGGGGGCGAGGAAGGCCTGCTGGAAGTGGAAGACCTCCGCGACGACGAGCCACGCGACGACCGCGGCCAGGGTGGAGCGCAGCCCTTGGAGGGCGACGTACCGCTCGTGCCCGGACTCGCGTGCGGCGCGGACGAGCCACGCTCCGACGACACCGATCCGTTCGCGTACACCGACCTGCATGACGGTCGGATACCCGGGAACGGCCCGGCTACGTCAGGACGTCTGGGCGGCCTTCTCGGCCTCCTGGGCCTGCGCGACCTCCTCGGGGGTGAAGCGGATGAACAGCGCCGCCACCCCGGCGATCACCGCGCACACTGCGCACCCGACGAGCGCGAACATGTAGCCCTCGCCCTGCGCGACGAGCTGGGCCTCCGTCATCTCCGCGACCGCTCCCGAGGTGCCGCCGAGGGAGAGGGTCCTCGAGGTGGCCATCGCCCCGATCACACCGAGGCCCACCGGACCGCCGAGTGTCTGGGCGACCTGCGCGATCGCCGACAGCGGGCCGATCTCGTGCTGGCCGACACCGGAGATCGCGCACAGCGGTAGGGGCACCACCGCCAGGCCGACCCCGAAACCGACGACGAGCACCAGCACGAACAGGGTCGGGAAGTAGCGGACGTCGGCGTTCATCGTCGACCCGTAGAGCAGGCTGACGGTCATGATCGCCGACCCGGTGACCACGAGCCAGCGGGGTTCGATGCGGGCGACGAGCTTGGACGAGACGGCGGCGGCACCGCCGAGGCCGAAGGCGAACGGCACGAAGGCCAGCCCCGCGGCGAGCGGGGTGTAGTCGAGGATGTCCTGCACGAACAGCGCGACGAAGGCGGCGAGGCTGAACATGACCGCGCCGGCGAAGAAGATCGCGACGAAGGTGGCGACCCGGTCCTTGTTGCGGAACAGCACGAACGGCAGCAGCGGGTTCGCGGCGCGGCGCTCGACGACGAGGAACACGCCGAGCAGCACGAGCCCCGTGAGGATCGCGCCGATCACGGTGGCGCTGGTCCAGCCGAGTTCCGGTCCCTCGGTCAGGCCGTAGACGAGGCCGGTGCAGCCCAGGGTCGCGAGGATCGCGCCCGGCACGTCGAGGGCGAGGCGCTCCGGGGAGGTCTCCCGCAGCGCGACGAACGCGAGGGAGACGATGAGCACCCCGATGGGGACGTTGATGAGGAAGATCCACCGCCAGGAGACCTGGGTGAGGGCGCCACCGAGGATCAGCCCGGCGATGGACCCGACACCGGTCATCGCGGCGAACACGGCGATGGCGCGGTTACGGGCGGGTCCGGCCGGGAAGGTGGTCGCGACCAGCGCCAGCGCGGTGGGTGAGGCGACCGCGGCACCGACTCCCTGGAGGGCGCGGGCGGCGACGAGCATCGCCGGGTTCGTGGCCAGGCCGCACAGCAGCGACGCCAGGGTGAACAGGCCGACACCGGCGATGAACATGCGTTTGCGGCCGTAACTGTCGCCGAGCCGGCCGCCGAGCAGCATCAATCCGCCGAAGGCGAGGGCGTAGGCGGTGAGCACCCAGTTGCGTCCGGCGTCGGAGAGGCCGAGATCGTCCTGCAGGGGTGCGAGGGCCAGGTTCGCGACCGTCCCGTCGAGCACGACCATCAACTGCAGGCCGCTCAGGACCAGCATCGCCAGCGCTACCGCGCGGGTGGTCGAGGAGTGCGAGGTAGCTGCCACGCGTCCCAACGTTACCCACCGTCCGCTGCGGAATCCGACGCCGTCCCGGGATCGTCGGCGTCGAGACCGAATCCGGCCGTGGGCCCGATCACGATGATCGCGGGCGGACGGACCGCCTCCTCCCGGACGCGCTGCGCGACGGTCGACAGGTCGGCGCGGACCACCCGCTGACTGCGCAGGGTGCCCTCCTGGACGACGACCACCGGGGTGTCGGCGGGCCGCCCCCCGGCGAGCAGGGCGTCGGCGAACTGCCCGATGCGTTCGACGGCCATGAGCAGCACGAGGGTGCCCCGCAGCTTCGCGAGGGCGTCCCAGTCGGTGAGCGAGTCGGGATGGTCGGGGGCGACGTGGCCGCTGACGACGACGAACTCGTGGGTGACACCGCGGTGGGTGACGGGGATGCCGGCGGCGGACGGCACCGAGATGGCGCTGGTGATGCCGGGCACGACGGTCACGGGGATGCCCGCGGCGGTACACGCCTCGAGTTCCTCGTAGCCGCGGCCGAAGACGTACGGGTCGCCGCCCTTGAGGCGGACGACGAACTTCCCGGCCCTGGCCCGGTCGATCAGGATGTCGTTGATGGCCTGCTGGGCCATGGCCCGCCCGTAGGGCAGCTTCGCGGCGTCGATGACCTCGACCTGCTGGTCGAGTTCGGCGAGCAGTTCCTGCGGCGCGAGGTGATCGGCGACGACGACGTCGGCGCGGGCGAGCAGTCGCCGGCCCCGCACGGTGATCAGGTCCGGATCGCCGGGGCCGCCACCGACGAGCGCGACACCGGCAGGCTTGGTCCCGGCGTCGTCGAAGTCCGAGACCGCGGCACCGGCGAGGGCGTCGCGGATGGAGGTCCGCACCGCCGCGGAACGCCGGTGGTCGCCACCGGCGAGGACACCGATGGACAACCCGTCGTAGTGAGCGGTGGCGGGGGTGACGGCACTGCCCTGGCGGGCGTTGTCCGCGCGGACGCAGAAGATCCGGTTCCGTTCGGCCTCGGCCACGATCGCGGCGTTGGTCTCCGGTTCGTTCGTGCAGGCCAGCACGTACCAGGCGCCGTCGAGATCACCGTCGCGGTAGTCGCGCAGGTCGAGGGTGATGCGCCCCTTGGCGGCCATGCTCTCGACCACCGGGGTAGCGGCGCGGGCGACGACGTGGACCTCGGCGCCGGACGCCACGAGCAGGCCGAGGCGCCGCTGTGCGACGCTGCCTCCCCCGACGACCACGACGCGTCGTCCCTGCAGATTCAGGCCCACCAGGTAGCTGGTCTCGTCCCCCGCGGCAGCGGACACCGGCTTCACCCATCTCTCTGTCGCGGTGCTTCCCAGCACCGGCTCTCCTACAGGACACCTGTGGCCCGGGCATCGCCACGGGCCACAGGTGCAGTTGTGTACGTTCCGACGGACGGTCCTACCGGAACCGCCGGGTCGATGTGCGGTCTCAGACCGCGGTCGCCTCGACGGCCGGAGCGGCCTCGGCGCCTGCGGGGGCGTCGAGCTTCAGGGCCGTGGTGCTGTGTTCCCAGACCTGGCGGAACAGCGCCGGGTCGTCGGCGAGCTTGCGGCCGAGCGACGGGACCATCTCCTGGAGCTTGGACTGCCAGCGGGTCCAGTCCTGCGGGAAGCAGCGCTGGAGCACGTCGAGCATGGCCGGCACGGCGGTCGAGGCACCCGGCGAGGCACCGAGCAGACCGGCGATCGAGCCGTCCGCCGCGTTGACCACGGCGGTACCGAACTCGAGCACGCCACCCATGCCCTTGCGGCGGATGACCTGCACGCGCTGGCCGGCGACGATGAGTTCCCAGTCCTCGATGCGGGCCTCGGGCACGAACTCGGAGAGGGTGACGATGCGGTCGGCGGGCGACTGGGTCAGCTCACCGATCAGGTACTTGACCAGGCCCAGCTCGGTGACGCCGACGCCGAGCATCGACATGAGGTTGTTGGGCTTGACCGACTTCGGCAGGTCGAGCACGCCGCCCTTCTTGAGGAACTTCGGCGACCAGCCGGCGTAGGGGCCGAACAGCAGGCCCTGCTTGCCGTTGATGACGCGGGTGTCGAGGTGCGGCACCGACATCGGGGGCGCACCGACCGCGGCCTTGCCGTAGACCTTGGCACTGTGCTGCGCGATGACCTCGGGGTTGGTGCAGCGCAGGAAGGCACCGGAGACGGGGAAGCCGCCGAAGCCGCTGATCTCCTTGATGCCGGACTTCTGCAGCAGGTGCAGGGCGCCGCCGCCCGCGCCGACGAAGACGAACTTCGCGCGGACCTTGCGGGACTCGCCGGTGCGGCGGTTCTCGACCTTGACGACCCAGCTGCCGTCGGACTGCTTCTTCAGTCCGGTGACCTCGTGGCCGAAGAAGACGGTGCCGCCGGAGGCCGCGACGTTGTTGATCAGCTGCTTGGTGAGGGCACCGAAGTCGACGTCGGTGCCGGTCTCGGTCCAGTTCAGCGCGACCGGATCGGAGAAGTCGCGGCCCTTCGCCATGAGCGGGAGACGCTCGGAGAAGACCGCCGGGCTCTCGGTGTACTCCATGCCCTCGAAGAGCGGGTGGCCGGCGAGCGCGTCGTAGCGGGCACGCAGGTACTTCACGTTCTCCGCGCCGTGCACGAAGCTCACGTGCGGGACGGGGTTGATGAAGTTCTTGGGGT
The DNA here is from genome assembly GCF_025837095.1 of Rhodococcus sp. Z13. NCBI lineage: Bacteria > Bacillati > Actinomycetota > Actinomycetes > Mycobacteriales > Nocardiaceae > Rhodococcus > Rhodococcus sacchari. The sequence continues at coordinate 1,880,365 of NZ_CP107551.1, read as the reverse complement.
CGGGAAGGATCCCGTGGTCGACGGCGTACGCCCAGAACTGACGCGAGACCTGGAACTGCTCGTTGACGTTGACGGCCTTGGTGATGTCCACGGAACCGTCGGGCTTGCCCGGGGTGTAGTTGAGCTCACACAGCGCCGAGTGGCCGGTGCCCGCGTTGTTCCAGGGGTCGCTGCTCTCACCGGCGACGGCGTCGAGGCGCTCGAAGACGGTGATCGACCAGTCGGGCTGCAGCTGACGCAACAACGCACCGAGGGTTGCGCTCATGATGCCCGCGCCAACGAGCACTACGTCGGTCTTCGCCTCTACTACGTTCTCTGACACTGGGAAATCGACTTCCTTGTCTGGGTTCGCACGCGCCGCCGAGGTGTCCGACGTTCTGGTCCGCGTGATGGCCGCAATGCGCCGTGCGACCGCGACCGACAGGTTACCCGCGCGTTGCCCGGCGTTTCGTTTCACCTCATTGTGTACCCTGCGCGACCCAGGCCGAACACCCATAGGGTGTGATAGTGACTACTTGGCGTTCCGATGTCCTCGGCGACGGATACGAGCAGCTCGAGCTGCCGCTGGGCACCGATCCGGACGGCGAGGGTGAGATCTCCGCCACCCTCGTGCGATACCAGCCCGCCTCGACGGATCTGCCCGATCGCGCCGTGCTCTACGTCCACGGATTCACCGACTACTTCTTCCAGCAGCACCTCGCGGAGCACTTCGCGGCCCGCGGCTACCGCTTCTTCGCGCTGGACCTGCGCAAGTGCGGTCGTTCGCGCCGGCCGGGGCACACCCCGCACTTCGTCACCGACCTCGCCTTCTACGACGCCGAACTCGAGCAGGCACTCGAGGTCGTGCGCGGCGAGGTCGGCGGCGGGGTGCTGCTGGCTGCGCACTCGACGGGCGGGCTGGTACTGCCGCTGTGGCTCGACCGGCTCGGCCGCAGACCCGGCGGGGTGCGCGGAGCCGGAGTGTGCGGGCTGGTGCTCAACAGTCCGTGGTTCGACCTGCAGGGGCCGTCCTACCTGCGGAACGTCGGCACCGCACTGATCGACGTCGTCGGTCGCGTGAAGCCGCAGGCGCTGGTCCCGCTCCGCAAGCTCGACACCTACGGCCGCAGTCTGCAGGGCGGCGGCTGGACCTACGACCTCGAGTGGAAGCCGCTCACCGGTTTCCCCATCCGGTTCGGATGGCTGCGTGCGGTCCGGCACGGGCACGCCCGCCTGCACGAGGGTCTGGACGTGGGGGTGCCGTCGCTGATCCTGCGGTCCGCGCGGTCGCGGTCCGCCCCGGCCTACGACCCGTCGATCGACACCGTCGACGCGGTGCTCGACGTGCGGCAGATCGCCCGCTGGGCGGGCTGCCTGGGTGACCGCACGACGATCGTGCCGATCCCCGGGGCGCGGCACGACGTTTTCCTGTCCGAACCCCGCCCGCTGGCCACCGCCTTCCGGGAATTGGATCTGTGGCTGGAATGGTTGGACGGACACGGATCGGCGGAGACCTCCGCCGACGCCGCCTCCGTTCCGCTTCGACCCCTGGGAGAGCACGCGTGACCCACTACGACCTCGCGATCATCGGCACCGGATCGGGGAATTCGATCCTCGACGAGCGGTACGACGGGAAGCGTGTCGCGATCCTCGAGAAGGGCGTCTTCGGCGGCACCTGTCTGAACGTGGGCTGCATCCCCACCAAGATGTACGTCTACGCCGCGGAGGTCGCGCACACGGTGCGGACCGCGGCGAAGTACGGGATCGACGCCGAACTGCAGGGCGTGCGGTGGAACGACATCGTCGACCGCGTGTTCGGCCGGATCGACCCCATCGCCGCCGGCGGTGAGCGGTACCGGCGCGAGGACTGCGCCAACGTCACGGTCTACGACGGGCACGCCCGGTTCGTCGGGGAACGCACCCTCGACACCGGGACCGGCGAGACCATCACCGCGGATCAGGTCGTGGTGGCGGCCGGGTCGCGGCCGACGGTTCCGCAGGAGGTCGTCGATTCCGGTGTGAGATACCACACGAGCGACGACGTGATGCGGCTGCCGAAGCTGCCCGAATCGCTGGTGATCCTCGGGACCGGTTTCATCGCGATGGAGTTCGCGCACGTCTTCTCCGCCCTCGGCACGCGGGTGTCGGTGGTCGCCCGCACCGACCGGCTGCTGCGGCACCTCGACGCCGACGTCTCCGAGCGGTTCACGGCGCTCGCCGCGGCCAAGTGGGACGTGCACCTCGCCAACCCGGCGCGGGAGTTCCGCCCGGTCGGCGACGGGGTGGAGGTCGTGCTCGCCGACGGCACCGTGGTGAGCGGGGACGCCCTGCTCGTCGCGACGGGCCGCCGGCCGAACGGCGACCTGCTGGACGTGTCCGCGGCGGGCATCGAACTCGACGAGGCCGGCCGGATCGTGGTCGACGAGTTCCAGCGCACCACCGCGCCGGGAGTGTTCGCGCTCGGCGACGTGTCGTCGCCCTTCCAGCTCAAGCACGTCGCCAACCACGAGGCGCGGGTGGTGCAGCACAACCTGCTGCACGACGCGTGGTCCGGGGACACCGCGGCGCTGCAGCGCACGGATCACCGCTACGTGCCGTCGGCGGTGTTCACCGATCCGCAGATCGCGTCGGTCGGTCTCACCGAGGCCGAGGCACGGAAGGCCGGATACGACATCTCCGTCAAGATCCAGGACTACGGCAACGTCGCCTACGGCTGGGCCATGGAGGACACCGAGGGTTTCTGCAAGCTGATCGCCGACCGGTCGACCGGTCTGCTGCTCGGCGCCCACATCATCGGTGCGCAGGCCTCGACGGTGATCCAGCCGCTCATCCAGGCGATGTCGTTCGGTCTGCCGGCGCGGGAGATGGCGACCGGTCAGTACTGGATCCACCCGGCACTGCCGGAGCTCGTGGAGAACGCCCTGCTCGGCCTGTAGACCGTGCCCTCGTGTGGCCCGTCGCCCCGGGACGGGCCACACGGCTCTCACCAGCTGCCGGTGCGGAGTGCGATCGCCGAAGCGAAGTCGGCCGGGGCCTCGGCGGGGACGCTGGCGACACCGTCGAGTTCGACGACCCGGAACTCGCCGGTGACGTAGCGCATGGAGGCGTCGGCCTCGGCGCGGCGCGTCGCGTCGCCGATGACGATGGTGGTGGGCACCTCCGCGGGCGGGGCCGCGGGATCGCGGACGACGCCGGCGTGGTCCGGGACGGCGGGGTGGCCGCGGTCGGCGACGACGAGGCTGGCGAAGCGGCCGAAGCGGCCCGAGGCGACGGCCCAGGCGAGTTCGGCGCCGGTGCCGCTGCCGGCGAGGTGTACCCATGGCAGAGCGAGTGCGTCGAGCAGGGCGAAGACGTCCGCGGAGGTCAGCGAGGCGCCGGCGTCGACGACCACGGTCCGCAGGTCGGAGTTGTGCAGGCGTTCGCACACCACGTCGTACGCCTCGGCGCTCTCGTCCGCGTCGGGGAGCAACAGCACGGTGAACCGGCTCTCCGGTCCCCCGATCCGTACGTGCACGTCTCCACCCGGGGTGGTCACCGTCCTCGATTCCATGCGCCAAAGCTACACGGCGGCAAGGAGTGTGCCGGGGTGCCCTCCGCCGGCGGTCAGGGGAGGGTGAGGATCTCCGCGCCCGTGTCGGTGACGACGAGGGTGTGCTCGAACTGGGCAGTCCACTTGCGGTCCTTGGTGACCACGGTCCAGCCGTCGTCCCAGATCTCGTAGTCGGGGGTGCCCAGGTTGATCATCGGCTCGATGGTGAACACCATGCCCGGCTCGATGATCGTGTCGATGTCGGGCCGATCGTAGTGCAGGATCACCAGGCCGTTGTGGAAGGTCTCGCCGATGCCGTGTCCGGTGAAGTCGCGGACGACGCCGTAGCCGAACCGGTTGGCGTACGCCTCGATGACCCGGCCGATGACGTTGAGGGCGCGGCCCGGCTTGACGGCCTTGATGCCGCGCATCATGGCCTCGTGGGTGCGCTCGACGAGCAGCTGCACCTCCTCCGAGACGTTGCCGGCGAGGAAGGTGGCGTTGGTGTCGCCGTGCACGCCGTCGATGTAGGCGGTGACGTCGATGTTGACGATGTCGCCGTCCTCGACGACGGTCGTGTCGGGGATGCCGTGGCAGATGACCTCGTTGAGCGAGGTGCAGCACGACTTGGTGAAGCCGCGGTAGCCGAGCGTCGACGGGTAGGCCCCGTGGTCGCACAGGTACTCGTGGACGATGCGGTCGAGTTCGTCGGTGGTCACGCCCGGCGCGACGGCCTTACCGGCCTCGACGAGGGCCTGCGCGGCGAGCTTCGAGGCCAGCCGCATCTTCTCGATCGTCTCGGGGGTCTGCACCCACGGCTCGTTGCCTTCCTTGGCCGTGGGCTTCCACGCGTACTCCGGACGCTCGATGGACGGAGGGACCTCCCGGATGGGAGTCGGGGTACCGGGGACGAGCGGAGCGCGGGTCGACATGGCATCCAGATTAGCCCCTGTGCATGTCGGACCCTGTGCTCCGCTCCCCCGGCGACCCGATCCGGGAGCGCCCCGTTCAGCCCAGGGCGCCGGCCTGCCGCAGCTTGAACCGCTGCACCTTGCCACTGGGGGTCTTGGGCAGGTGCGGGACGAAGTGGACGGCCCGCGGGTAGGCGTGGGCGGCGTACTTCTTCTTCACCAGCTGCTGCAGTTCGGTCTCGAGGGCGTCGTCGCCCTCGATGCCCTCCTGCAGCACCACGAACGCCTCGAGCACCTCGCCGCGCAGTTCGTCGGGCAGGCCCACGACCGCGGCCTCCACCACGTCGGGGTGCATGACCAGCACCGACTCCACGTCGAACGGGCCGATGCGGTAGCCGGCCATGATGATCACGTCGTCGTCGCGGGACGAGAAGAAGAAGAATCCGTTCTCGTCGACCTTGCCGGCGTCGCCGGTCAGGTACCAGCGTCCGTCGGCGCTGAAACGCTCGGCGGTCTTCTCGGGGGCGTCGACGTAGCCGGTGAACCAGATCAGCGGGCTCGCCTGTACATCGATCGCGACGCGGCCGACCTCGCCGGGCTCGGCGATCTCGTCGGAGTCCTCGCGCAGCACGGCGCAGGTCCAGCCGGGCAGCGGCTTGCCCATCGAGCGGGCGGGGGTGTTCTCGCGCAGATCATCGGCCCAGGCGTCGACGACGAACATGCCGTGTTCGGTCTGGCCGTACTGGTCGCGTACGGTCACCCCGAGGGTCTCCTGCGACCATTCGAGCACGTCCGGGGTGAGGGGCTCACCGGCCGAGGAGGCGCGACGCAGCCGCACCGGCGTGTGCGGGGCGGTGTCGGCCTTGAGGCTGCGATAGACGGTCGGCGCGGCCGCGAAGTTGGTGACGCCGAAGGTGTCGAGGACCTGCCAGGTCAGCGCGGGCGAGAAGCCCGCGTGCAGGAGCAGGCTGCGGCGGCCGGCGGCCAGGGGGCCGAGCAGCGCGTAGTACAGCCCGTACGCCCAGCCGGGGTCGGCGGCGTTCCAGAAGACGTCGTCCTCACGTACGTCGAGCCCGAACTCCAGGTAGGCGTGGAAGGACGCGAGCGCCTTGACCGGGACGGGAACCCCCTTGGGGGTGCCGGTGGTGCCGGAGGTGAACAGCTGCACGAGCCGTCCCCCGCTGCCGACCGCCACGGCCTGCCCACCGGGCTCGTCGGCGCCGTGTGCGGCGAGCAGCGCGGCGAAGTCGAGGACGTCGCGGCCGATGTCCGCCGCGTCCCCCGAACCGGCCACGATCACGCGCCACGGCACGTCGGCGGGGATGTCGGTGCCGGGGGCGAGCTTGGCGACCTGGTCGCGGTCGGCGATCACGATCTTCGCGGCGCTGGCCTCGAGCCGGAACGCGATGGCGGGCGACGCGAAGGCGGTGAACAGCGGGACGTGGACCGCGCCGCGCCGCCAGATGCCCAGCAGCGCGACGACCAGGTCGGCGGACTTACCCATCAGGGTGGCGACGTGGTCGCCGGGTTCGACACCGAGATCGGCGAGGGCGGCCGCGAACTGCGAGGAGCGCTCGCGCAGGTCGCCGTAGGTGAGGTCGGTGGCGGAGAGGTCGCTCTCGACGACGGTGAACGCCACGGCGTCGGCGGGGTGGTCGTCGCACAGCAGCTGCGCTGCGCATGCATCGGCTGTGTCGTAGCGTTCGAGCAGTTCCTGCACTCGATTCGCGATGTCGACCATGGATCGTCCTCTCGTCCGTACTCGTCCGGGCGTGGTGACCCACCACACCCCACACGGTCTATGATCCGAGTCACATGCTGTCCCCGATACCCCCGGAAAGGGGTGACGTCGTGCCGCCTACAGCGTCGCCACTCCTGCGTCCCCGAGACGGAGACGCGCTGCGCGCCGAGCTTCGCCGCACCGCCGTACACGCCCAGTTGCCGGTGGTCTTCGCCGGCGAGGTCCGCGACGGAACTCTGCAGCTCAGCGAGTTCCTCGGCACCCGCACCAACAGCCTCGCGGGCGTCGTCGTGCCGCCCCGCGCCGGCCTCGGCGGCCGGGTTTTGGCGGAGGCACGCGCGGCCACGGTGGCGGACTACGGGCGCTCCCCCGCGATCACCCACCACTTCGACCGGCCCGTGCTCAGCGAGGGACTGCGGTCGATCCTCGCCGTGCCGGTGATGGTCGGCGGGGTCGCCCGCGCCGTGCTCTACGGCGCCGCGCGCGAGTGCGCGCCGGTCGGCGAGCGGGCGGTGAACGCGTTCGCACAGGCGGCGGCGCGGCTGGCGCAGGAGATCGCGGTGCGCGACGAGGTGGACCGGCGACTCGCGATGCTGGCGCGCGCATCCGAGGACCGCGACCCGGTCGCGTCCGCGCACGTGCGGGAGGTCCACGCGGAACTGCGCACCCTGGCCCAGGACGTCGACGATCCGGGTCTGCAGGAGAAGCTGCGGTCGCTGTCGGACCGCCTCGCGGGAGTCCTCGACGGGGCGGTGCCGGCGGAGCGGCCGGACGTCGTGCTGTCGCCGCGCGAAACGGACGTGCTGTCGCACGTCGCACTGGGGTGCAGCAACGCCGAGATCGCGCAGCGCCTGTCGGTCGGCGCCGAGACCGTCAAGAGCTATCTGCGCAGCGCGATGAGCAAGCTGGACGTCCACTCCCGCCACGAGGCGGTGGTCACGGCGCGCAAGTGGGGTCTGCTGCCCTGACCCGCTCCGGACACACCCGTGCGGGGCCGCCCCGAAGGTACGGCCCCGCACGGGTCGGGGGTGGAGAAGGATCAGCGGTTGCGGACCAGCGCCATCGATCCGAGGCCGAGGACGGCGGTGACGAACATCGCGACGGCCATCGGGACCGCGGTGTACTCGCCCCACGCACCGACGATCGGGGCGACGACCGCGGCCAGCAGGAACTGCAGGGCGCCGAGGAGCGCCGAGCCGGTGCCGGCGGCCTGCCGGACCTGGCCGAGGGCGAGGGTCGCGGCGTTGGCGAGTACCAGACCGAGGCTGGCGACACCGAACCACAGCGCCACCACGGTCACGCCCAGCACGGGGCCGGCGAGGGCGTTGACGGTGAGGACGGCCGACCAGAAGACCAGCAGCGCCAGGCCGATGCCGAGCAGGCGGTGCGGGCTCGTGCGCTGGAGCATCTTCTGGTTGACGACGTTGCCGAGACTGATGCCCACTGCGTTGAACGCGAACAGCAGGGTGAACCAGCCGGTGGACAGGCCGTGGATCTTCTGCATCACGAACGGGGACGCGGAGATGTAGGCGAAGAGCACGCCGAACGCGAAGGTGTGGGCGAGCAGGTAGCCGAGATAGGTGCGGTCGCGCAGCACCACGCCGATGCCGCGGACCAGGCCGCCGAGTCCCCCGGCGGTGCGCTTGCCGGCGGGCAGGCTCTCGGGCAGGAAGAGGACGATCGCGGCCAGCATGAGCAGGCTCAGCAGGGCCAGGAGCCAGAAGACGCCCCGCCAGCCGACGGACAGGACGAGACCGCCGCCGATCAGCGGCGCGACGATGGGGGCGACGGCGCTGACGAGCACGAGCAGGCCGAACAGCTTCGCGGCGGCCATGCCCTGGGCGCGGTCGGAGACGACCGCGCGGCCGACCACGATGCCGGCGGCTCCGGCGAAGCCCTGCAGGAAGCGGGAGGCGGCGAGCAGTTCCACCGAGGGGGCGATCGCGCACACGATGCTCGCGAGGGCGCACACGGCGGTGCCGACGAGCATCGAGGAGCGGCGGCCGAGCCGGTCGGAGAGCGGGCCGATGATCAGGTTGCCGAGCGCCATGCCGATGAGGAAGGCGGTCAGGGTGAACTGCACGGCCGAGGCGGTGGCGTCGAATTCCTCGGCGAACTCCGTGAAGCCGGGCAGGTACATGTCCACGGCGAGGGGGGCGAGCGCGGCGAGGAGGCACAGCGAGGCCACTCCGGCCCCGGACAGGCCGGCGCCTCCCTGTTCGTGGGTGCCGTGGTGGTCGGTCTTCGCTCCGGAGACGGTCTCGGAGGACGGGTTCATCACACCTCTATCGGTATCTTCGAATTTATATATGAATCTATATATACATAATCGCCTAGCATCGAAGCATGCCCGATGAAGTGAGGATCACCGACGCCGACGTCGAGCGCCTGGCCGACAGCGTGCGCACGCTCGTGTGGAAGTTGCAGCGCGTCGGCGAACGCGAAGCGGGCCTGATGGGCATCCCCCAGTCCGAGATCGAGGTCCTGCGGGTGCTGTCCGATCACCCCGGGATCACCGTGTCCGAACTGGCCCGCATGCTCGGGCTGCAGAGCAGCAACGTCAGCGCCACGGTGCGCAGTCTCGTCGGCCGCGGACTCGTCACCCGCACGACCAACCCCCGGGACGGCCGGTCGTACCACCTGCACCGCACTCCCCTGGCCGAGCACAACGGCGACCTCATCCGGCGCATGTGGACCTCGAGGATGCAGCAGGTGCTCGCCGGCATGGGTGACGACGCCGCCGAACTGGTCGCGGTGGCGCCGCTGCTCGAGCGCCTCGCCGTGCTCGCCGACGATCCCGCGCAGGCCTGACCCCGGAGGGTCGGCTCACGCGCCGACGGTCGCACCGGCCGGTTCAGGCGCCCGCGTACTCCGGTGGAAGCGCCGCGAACATGTCGCGGGTCACGGCCACGGCGTTGTCGGAGCTGCCACCGCGTACGACCAGCGTCGCGAACGCCAGATCTCCGCGGTAGCCGACGAACCAGGAGTGCGATCCGCCCTCGACCTCGGCCTCACCGGTCTTGCCGTAGACGTCGCCCTGGTCGCGGATGCGGTCGGCGGTACCGCTGGTGATCACCTGGCGCATCATGCCGCGCAGGTTCTCGACGACCTCCGGGGAGACGGGCGGGACCTCGCCCTCGACGGCGGTGTCGCGGCCTTTGATGAGATAGGGCACCGGGGTGCGACCGCTCGCCACCGTCGCCGCGGCCAGCGCCATCCCGAACGGGCTGACCACGACCTTGCCCTGACCGAAGCCGTCCTCGGTGCGTTCGACGAGGTTCTCGGCCGGCGGCACCGAGCCGGTGAAGGTCGGCATGCCGACGACGTCGTAGTCCACGCCGACACCGAACTGCGCCGCGGCGACGGTCAGGTCGTCGGCGTCCATCTCGGACGCGAGCTTCGCGAAGGTGGTGTTGCAGGAGCGGGCGAAGGCCGTGGCGAGCGGGACGGTGCCGAGCGCGAAGCCGTCGTAGTTGGGCACGGTGCGCTCGCCGATGACGATGCTGCCCGGGCAGGGCACCATCGTGTCGGCGGTGGCCCGGCCCTGCCCGATCGCCGCGCCCGAAGTGATGATCTTGAAGGTGGAGCCGGGCGGGTACTGACCCGCGAGCGCGACCGGGCCGTCCTTGTCGGCCGCCTCGTTCTGGGCCACCGCCAGCACCGCCCCGGTGGACGCCTCGATCACGACCATCATCGCCTGCTCGACGCGGGCGTCCACCGCGGCCTGGGCCGCGACCTGGATCGGCTTGTCGAGGCTCACCGAGAACGACGGCGCCGGCTGCGGCGGGGTCTCGGTGAGCACGTCGGTGTCGACACCGTACTGGTTGAGCACCACCACGCTCCAGCCGGCGGTGCCGTCCACCTCGTCGATGACGGTCTTCTTGATCTGCCCCACCAGGTCGGGCGCGAAGTCGCGGTCGGTGGAGACCAGATCGGCCTCCTCGGTGACGACCACACCCTCCACGGATGCCAGCCGGTCGGCGACCTGTTCGTAGTCCTCCTCGCGCAGCCGCACGACGCCGCGCGGTCCGGACGCCGCGGTCACCGATTCGGCGATCGACTGCGCGGTGAGCGATTCGTCGAACTGCGACAGGATCGCCGACAGCTGCCGCGCGGCGGTCGCCACGTCGCGGCTGGCGGAGGCGTCGAAGGCGACGCCGTAGACCGTGCCGGGAACGAGGATGTCGCTGCCGCCGTGCTCGTTCACGCGGGCGCGGGGTGCGGGGCTGCTGCGCAGCTGCATCGACTGCCGCTCCCCCAGCTGCGGGTGCAGCACGGACTTGGCCCACCGCACGACCCACTCGTTGCCACTGCGGCCCATGTACAGCTCACCGGTGTACTCCCAGACCCGGTCCTTGGGAAGGTGCCACTCGTAGCCGTAGCTCACGATCGCCGAATCACCGCTCATGCGGGTGGCGGTGGGGGTGGCGACAAGCGACTCGGCCTGCAGGCCCTCCCAGACCTCCCGCATCGCCGCCGCGGAGTCCTCCGGGCGGTCGGTGCGCTGCGCGGCGGCCTCGAAGTCCTGGGCGGCGAACGATTCGAAGAAGGACCGCACCGCCGCTTCGGGTCCCACGGGGCCGGTGCTGCACGCGACCGTCGGAACGAGTAGGAGGGCGGTGGCCGACACCAGTGCCACGAGACGGGCGACACCCCCGCGAGCGGGGGCCGGAAGCGAAGATCGGGATCTCATCGCCCGTCATCGTAGGCGCCGAGCCCACCGGTCCTGTTCAGGAGCGCCGCGGACGCACGGGCGAGGGTGCGGGGTTCAGTCGAGCAGCACCGTGGAGAACGTCGCGACCTGCCGGAAGCCGGCGCGGGCGTAGGCCGCGCGGGCGCGCACGTTGAAGCTGTTGACGTAGAGGCTGGGCAGCCGGCCGCTGCGGGTGACGGCCACCGCCACCGCGGCGGTGCCCGCCGTACCGAGACCCTCGCCGCGACGCTCGGGAGCGACCCACACCCCCTGGATCTGCCCGACCGTCGACGATTGCGAGCCCACCTCGGCCTTGAAGACCACCTGTCCGTCCTCGAAGCGCGCCCAGGCGCGTCCCGCTGCGATCAGGCTCGCGACACGGCGGCGGTAACCGGCGCCTCCGTCGCCGAGTCGGGGATCGATTCCCACCTCCTCGATGAACATCGCGACGGCGGCGGGCAGGTAGACGTCGAGCTCCTCCGGCCGGACCGGCCGGACCAGCGGATCGGGTTCGACGAGGGGTTCGCGGTCGAGGACGAGCAGCGGCTGTTCGGCGCGCACCTCGCGCGGGGTGCCCCAGGCCGGTTCGAGACGCTCCCACATGGGCAGCGCGTACTCGGCGCGACCGACGATCGACGAGCACAGGCGCGGGCCGCGGCCGGCGCGCTCGGCGAAGGCCTGGATGTCGTCGGGTGCGCCGAGCAGCGGGATCAGGTTGGCGCCGGAGAAACACAGCGACGCCTCGGGGCCGCCCCGGCTCCACATCTCACCGCCCACGGCGCGTCCGTCGAGACCGTATTCCTCGATGCGTCCGGCGACCATGCAGGCCGCGACGGGATCGCGGGCGAGCACACGCAGAACGGCGGCGGTGTCGCGCCCGCCCAACGAACGGACACCCAGAAGCTTGAGCACTCGCTCACCACCCGTCGACAAGCCGATACGACATCAGAGTGCCACGTGCCGCGGCTCCGTGGAAATCGAACGTCCCGCGACGGGCTGGATCGGTCCCCCACGCCGCGTCCGTGACATCGGTCTCAGCCGACCGTCACCACCGGGCTGCCGTTTCCGGCACCGCCCTCCATCTCCTCGGCGATCCGCATCGCCTCCTCGATGAGCGTCTCGACGATCTGGGCCTCGGGCACGGTCTTGACGACCTTGCCCTTGACGAAGATCTGGCCCTTGCCGTTGCCGGAGGCGACACCGAGGTCGGCCTCACGGGCCTCACCGGGGCCGTTGACGACGCAGCCCATCACCGCGACCCGCAGCGGCACCTCCATGCCCTCGAGGCCGGCGGTGACCTCGTTGGCGAGCGAGTACACGTCGACCTGGGCGCGGCCGCAGGACGGGCAGGAGACGATCTCGAGCTTGCGGGGCCGCAGGTTCAGCGACTGGAGGATCTGGCTGCCGACCTTGATCTCCTCGGCGGGCGGGGCGGACAGGGACACCCGGATGGTGTCGCCGATGCCCTCGCTCAGCAACGCACCGAACGCCACGGCCGACTTGATGGTGCCCTGGAAGGCGGGGCCGGCCTCGGTGACACCGAGGTGCAGCGGGTAGTCGCACTGCGCGGCGAGCTGACGGTAGGCCTCGACCATCACGACGGGGTCGTTGTGCTTGACGGAGATCTTGATATCGCCGAAGCCGTGTTCCTCGAACAGGCTCGCCTCCCACAGCGCCGACTCGACGAGCGCCTCGGGGGTGGCCTTGCCGTACTTGGCGAGCAGGCGCGGGTCGAGCGAACCGGCGTTGACACCGATGCGGATCGGGATGCCGGCGTCACCGGCCGCCTTGGCGACCTCCTTGACGCGGCCGTCGAACTCCTTGATGTTGCCCGGGTTGACACGCACCGCCGCGCAGCCCGCGTCGATCGCGGCGAAGATGTAGCGCGGCTGGAAGTGGATGTCCGCGATCACCGGGATCTTGCTCTTCTTCGCGATGGTCGCGAGCGCGTCGGCGTCCTCCTGGCGGGGGCACGCGACGCGGACGATGTCGCACCCGGAGGCGGTCAGTTCCGCGATCTGCTGGAGGGTCGCGTTGACGTCGTGCGTCTTCGTGGTGGTCATCGACTGCACCGAGACCGGATGGTCGCTGCCGACGCCGACGTTGCCGACCATGAGCTGACGGGTCTTGCGTCGAGGTGCGAGGACCGCAGGAACTTCGGGCATGCCCAATCCGACGGGGCTGGTCACAGTTCGCCTTCTTTCGTTGCTACCTGGACAATTCTACCGGCGCAGGTCAGAACAGCTGGATGGGGTTGACGATGTCGGCTGTGAGGGTGAGCACCATGAACGCGCCGCCGACGACCACCGCCACATAGGTCAGCGGCAGCAGTTTCATGTAGTCGACGGGCGGTCCGACGGGCAGCCCGCGCAGGCCGCGCACCCAGTTGCGGATGCGTTCGTAGATCGCGACGGCCATGTGCCCGCCGTCGAGGGGAAGCAGCGGCAGCAGGTTGAACGCGCCGAGGAAGAAGTTCAGCTGCGCGAGCAGCAGCACGAACGACACCCAGATGCCGCGCTCGGCGAACTGTCCGCCGATGACGCTGGCGCCGACGACGCTCACCGGGGTGTCGATCGACCGTTCGCCGCCGGTCACGGCGGTCCACAGGTCGGCGACCTTGCTGGGCAGGCTCACGAGGGCCTCGGCGGTCCGCACAGCGAGATAACCGGTGAAGTCGAAGGTCGCGGGGATCGCGGTGAGCGGGGTGTACTCGATCACCGACGGTTCGGCGCCGACACCGATGGCGCCGACGGTGCGGGAGACGGGCTCGGCGTCGGGGGCGTCGCTCTCGTACACCCAACGCTGCACCTGCTGCACCGTCACGGGCACGGTCAGGGTCTCGTCGTCGCGCTGCACGGTGAACGGCACCGTGCCCGACAGCGGCTGGGTGGCGCGCACCAGATCGCCGAAGGTCTCGACGGGCTGCCCGTCGACCGCGACGATCACGTCCCCCGGTTCGATGCCGGCCTGTTCGGCCGGTCCGGGACCGGAGCACTCGGCGGGCGTGTAGTCGGGCGGCCCGTCCTGGCCGGGCGCGGCGCAGCCGACGCTGCCGACGACGGCGCGGTTGTCGGTGTTGGGCAGTCCGGCGGTCGCGGCTAGGCCGTAGACGAGCAGGATGCCGAGCAGGAAGTTCATCGCGATGCCACCGGACATCACGACGAGCCGCTTCCAGGTCTTCTGCCGGTACATCGCCCGGTCGACCTCGTCGGGGGCGAGCTCGTCGAGGGCGGTCATGCCCGCGATGTCGCAGAACCCGCCGGCGGGCACGGCCTTGAGTCCGTACTCGGTCTCACCGCGGCGGAACGAGAACACACGGGGCCCGAAACCGATGTAGTAGCGCCGGACCTTCATGCCCAGCTTCTGCGCCGTCCACATGTGGCCGGCCTCGTGCAACGCGATGGAGACGGCGATGCCGAGGGCGAAGACCACCACGCCCAGTACGAACATCATCTGCGGCCGATCCTCCTATACGACGAGTGTGCGCGCCCGGTCGCGGGCCCAGCCGTCCGCGGCGAGCACGTCGTCCACGGTACCGGGGGTCGCGGTCCACTCGTGGGCGTCGTTCAACACGGCCTCGACCGTCTGCACTATGCGCGGGAACGGCAGGGCCCCGGCGAGGAACGCCTCGGCGGCGATCTCGTTGGCGGCGTTGTACACGGCGGTCAGGCAGCCTCCGGCCGTGCCGGCCTGCCGCGCGAGCCGCACCGCCGGGAAGACCTCGTCGTCGAGGGGTTCGAACTCCCAGGTCGACGCGGTGGTGAAGTCGAGGGCGGGCGCGGCGTCGGGGACGCGGTGCGGCCAGCCGAGGGCCAGGGCGATCGGCAGCTTCATCGACGGCGGCGACGCCTGCGCGAGGGTGGAGCCGTCGACGAAGGTGACCATCGAGTGCACGATCGACTGCGGGTGGACGGTGACGTCGATGCGGTCGTAGTCCACGCCGAACAGCAAGTGGGCCTCGATGAGCTCGAGTCCCTTGTTGACGAGGGTCGCCGAGTTGAGGGTGTTCATCGGACCCATCGACCAGGTCGGGTGCGCGCCGGCCTGCTCGGGGGTCACCGATTCGAGGCGGTCGGCGGTCCAGCCGCGGAACGGGCCGCCGGAGGCGGTGAGCACCAGGCGCGCCACCTCGTCGGCGCTGCCGCCGCGCAGGCACTGTGCCAGAGCGGAGTGCTCGGAGTCGACGGGCACGATCTGCCCCGGTGCCGCCGACTGCGTGACGAGCGAGCCACCGGCGACCAGGGACTCCTTGTTGGCCAGGGCCAGGCGCGCTCCGGTGGCGAGGGCGGCGAGGGTCGGTTCGAGACCGAGGGAGCCGACGAGGGCGTTGAGCACGACGTCGGCCTCGACCTCGCGCACCAGTTCGGTGACGGCGGTCGGGCCGCTGCGCACCGGCAGGTCGAGGCGCGCGGCGGCGGCCGGGTCGGCGACGGCGACCTCGCGGACGCCGGTCGCGCGGATCTGCTCGGCGAGCAGGTCGATGTTGCCGCCCCCCGCGGCGAGGCCGACGACCTCGAACCGGTCGGGATTCGCGGCGATCACCTCGAGCGCCTGGGTACCGATGGAGCCGGTGCTGCCCAGCAGCAGCACACGCGTGCGGGAAGAGGATCGAGTGTCGGCCACGGGAGCATTGTCCCCGACGCACCTGAGGGGTTCCTGAACCGGCCGGTGACAACGGGATCGGGGCGGTGTGTCCCGCCGCGCCGACCGCCCCCGCTTCGTACGACGCTGGGTCGTATGTCACGATATGCGGCAAGAGCAACATTCGGCGAGCAGGAGGATACGGTGGCCGGTACCGAGTTGCAGTCCACTCACGACGACGTAGTGGCGGAAGTGCCCTCGGCGGAGTGGGGTTGGAGCGGGGAAGCTCCGAAGTTCTTCCGGGTCATGGCGGTCGTCGCGGCCGTCTTCCTGCTGCTGATGCAGATCGGCAATCACGAGGGTCACGTCGAGGACCTGTACCTCATCGGCTTCGCGGTGGTGCTGCTGCTCATCGTCGCCGTCGACGCGATCCGCCGCCGCAAGCCCCGGTAAACGGACTTCCTACGCCGAAAGGCCCGTCCGGAACGGTAGTTCCGGACGGGCCTTCGTCGTTCCCGGGACGGTACCGCCCCGGGATCCGTGCGCCAGTGTCCGTGCGTCAGTGTCCGTGCGTCAGTTGTTCTCGGCGGCGAGCTGCCCGCACGCCGCGGCGATCTCCTGCCCGCGGGTGTCGCGCACGGTGCACGACACGCCCTGGGCCTGCACCCGCCGCACGAACTCGCGTTCGACGTCCTTCGGGCTGGCGTCCCACTTGCTGCCCGGCGTCGGGTTGAGCGGGATGAGGTTGACGTGCACGAGCGGGCCGAGCGCCTTGTGCAGCTTCTTGCCGAGCATGTCGGCGCGCCACGGCTGGTCGTTGACGTCGCGGATCAGCGCGTACTCGATGGACACGCGCCGGCCCGTCTTGTCGGCGTAGTAACGCGCCGCCTCGAGCACCTCGGCGACCGACCAGCGGTTGTTCACCGGCACGAGGGTGTCGCGGAGTTCGTCGTCCGGGGTGTGCAGCGACACGGCGAGGGTCACGCTCAGCCCCTCGTCGGCGAGCCGACGGATGGCCGGGGCGAGACCGACGGTGGAAACGGTGACGGAGCGCTGCGACAGGCCGAGTCCCTCGGGGGCAGGCGAGGTGATCCGCCGCACGGCCGCGACCACGCGCTTGTAGTTGGCAAGCGGCTCCCCCATGCCCATGAACACGACGTTCGACAGGCGGCCGGGGCCACCGGCGACCTCACCGTCACGCAGGGCGGCGGCCGCGGCCCGCACCTGGTCGACGATCTCGGCGGTCGTGAGGTTGCGGTCGAGACCGCCCTGGCCGGTCGCGCAGAACGGGCAGGCCATGCCACAGCCGGCCTGACTGGAGATGCACAGGGTCGCGCGGTCGGGATAGCGCATGAGCACGCTCTCGAGGAGGGTGCCGTCGTGGGCGCGCCACAGGGTCTTGCGGGTCTGACCCCCGTCGCAGGCGATGTGCTTGACCGCCGAGAGCAGCGGCGGGAACAGCGCCTCGCCGACCTTGTCGCGCACCGAGGCGGGCAGGTCGGTCATCTTCGCGGGATCGGCTTCGAGCCGGCCGTAGTACTGGCGGGCGAGCTGATCGGCGCGGAAGGCCGGCAACCCCAGTTCGCGCACCGCCTCGCGACGCTGATCGGAGTCGAGGTCGGCGAGGTGCCGCGGCGGCATGCCGCGCTTGGGAGCATCGAAGACGAGGGGCAGTGAAGAGGCCATAATCATCGATTGTCCCATGATCCGGGAGGCTGCGGCCGGGTCGTTCCTGTGATGCTCGCCCCGACTTGCCAGCAAGCGTGACCCGACTGCTGGAACATGGACTCATGACCAGCACCGTCCCCCCGGAAGCCGCCCGATCCTGGTTGCTCGTGCCCGGCCACTCCCCCGACCGCTTCGACGCCGCCGCCGCGTCCCCGGCCGACGCGATCGTCCTCGACCTCGAGGACGCGGTCCCGGCGGCCGACAAACCCGCCGCGCGCGCCGACGTCGTCGCGTGGCTGAAGGGTGGCGGGTCGGCGTGGGTGCGGATCAACGACGCGACCACACCGTTCTGGGCGGACGACCTCGAGGCGCTCGCCGGGCTCCCGGGGCTGCAGGGCGTGATGCTCGCGAAGGCCGAGAGCGGCCACCAGGTCGAGGCCACCGCCGGGATGCTCCCGGAGGGCACCCGTATCCTGGTGCTCATCGAGTCGGCGATGGGCCTCGAGGCCGCTCCCGAGATCGCCCGGGCCGAGGGCACCTTCCGACTGGTGTTCGGTTCCGGCGACTTCCGCCGGGACACCGGCATGAGCGACCTCCCGTTGGCGATGGCCTACGCCCGGTCGCGGCTGGTGATCACGAGCCGCGCCGCGCGGCTGCCGGGACCGATCGACGGCCCCACCCTCAGCGATGATCCGGAGGTGCTGAAGCGGGAGGCCGAGCTGACCCGCTCGATGGGGATGACGGGCAAGCTGTGCATGACACCGGAGCGGGCGTCGTTCGCGAACACGGCGCTCAGCCCGAGCAGCACCGACGTGGACTGGGCGCACGGCGTGATCGGCACGCTCGGTGAGGACGGCCGCAACGTGCGCGACGGCAGCGATCTGCCGCGGCTGGCGAAGGCGAAGCGGATCACCGAGCTGGCGCGGATGTTCGGGATCGGCCGCTCAGGCTAGTTCCAGTCCGCTGGGCCTGCGCCGGACGTGCAGCCGGTAGCGGACGGTGAGGGTGGTGCCGGGGGTCTCCGCGATCGCGCGGGCGGCGACCTTCGGGCCGAACTCGATGCCGAGCACCCGCTCGAGCGCGCCGCGGTCGGGGAACTCCCAGAGGGTGTCGACGCGGCGCAGGTCGAAGCCCTGGGCGTCGAAGAACGCCTCGACGGTCGCGGGGTTGTAGTGCGGCAGGTCGGCGCACATCCACCGGCCGTAGGGGTGGGCGGTGGCGTCGAGGTCGATCACGGCGAGGGCGCCGCCGGGCCGCAGCACCCGCATGGCCTCGAGGATGCCGGGGCCGCAGCCGGGGCCGAAGAAGTAGGCGGTGCGGGCGTGGACGAGGTCCACGGAGGCGTCGGGCAGCGGCAGCTCGGAGGCGGCGCCGCGCTGCACCGTGACACCGGGCAGGTCGCGGACGCGGGACCGGGCGGCCTCGACGAGGGGCGGATGCGGTTCGACGCCGGTGACCGTGCGTGCGTCGGCCGCGAACATCGGCAGGTGGAAACCGGTGCCGCAGCCGACGTCGACGACGTCGCGGCCGGTCCAGTCCGCGACCTCCCGCAGCGCCGCGTAGACGACGCCGCGGGGGTCCTGCGCGCGGTTCTCCTCCTCGTAGACCTCCGGCCAGTGCCAGATGTTCGGGCTGGGGATCACTCCCCGGCCCGGGCCGGTCTCGCGCCGGCGGTTCCGCAGCATCGGCGGCTACACGAAGGCCGTGAGGATCAGCCAGGTGACGAAGGCGGACGGCAGGATCGAGTCGAGCCGGTCCATGATGCCGCCGTGGCCGGGCAGCAGGGTGCCCATGTCCTTGATCCCGAGGTCCCGCTTGACCTGCGACTCGATCAGGTCGCCGGCGGTCGCCGTGACCACGAGCACGGCACCGAGCAGCACACCGGCCCACCAGGGGCCGTCGAGCATGAGCATGACGGTGAGGACACCGGCGACGATGCAGGCCAGCAGAGACCCGGCGAAGCCCTCCCAGGACTTCTTGGGGCTGATCGCCGGCACCATCGGGTGCTTGCCGAACAGCACACCCGCGGTGTAGCCGCCGATGTCGGACGACACGCACACGATCATCAGACAGAACACGCGCTGGGCACCCTGGTCCTCGAGGACCATGAGGGTCGCGAACGACGCGAGCAGCGGCAGCCACGCCGCGACGAACACGGCGACCGCCGTGTCGCGCAGGTAGTTCCGCGGTTGTGCGGCGAGACCGTGGTCGAACAGCCGCCACAGCATCGTCACCACGACCGTGCCCGCGAACGCGCCGAGCACCCCGGAGGTGCCGTAGGGCCAGCCCAACCAGATGATCGCCTGGCCGCCGACGAGCAGCGGCAACCGCGGGACGAGCACGTCGGCCTCGCGCAGGCGTTTGGTGACCTCCCAGGTCGCGATGCCGATCGCACCCGAGACCACCGCGAGCCACGCCGTCGGAGCGAACAGCAGGATCACGATGACGAGCGCACCCAGGCCGCCACCGACCGCGATCGCGGCGGGCAGGTCGCGCCCCGCGCGCGACGGTTTCTTCTCCGGCGCGGCGCCGACCGTGGGTGCCGGGTCTGCAGGGGTGGCGCCGGCGGATGCCGGGTCGCCGAGTGGTGGCTGCGGGTCCGAGGACCCGTCGGCTCTACCCACCGTCAGACCTCCATCAGTTCGGCTTCCTTGTGCTTGATCAACTCGTCGATCTGACCGACGTATTTGGCGGTCGTCTTGTCGAGTTCCTTCTCGGCGCGGTTCACGTCGTCCTCGCCGGCCTCGCCGTCCTTCTGGATGCGGCCGAGTTCCTCCATGGCCTTGCGGCGCACGTTGCGGACCGCGACCTTGGCGTCCTCGCCCTTGGCCTTGGCCTGCTTGACGAGTTCGCGGCGGCGCTCCTCGGTGAGCTGCGGGACCGAGATGCGGATGATGTTGCCGTCGTTAGTCGGGTTGACGCCGAGATCGGAGTTGCGGATCGCGGTCTCGATGGCGTTCAGCTGCGACGTCTCGTACGGCTTGACGATGACCATGCGTGCCTCGGGGACGTTGATGCTGGCGATCTGCGTGATCGGCGTGGGCGCCCCGTAGTAGTCGACGACGATGCGGTTGAACATCGCCGGGTTGGCACGACCGGTCCGGATTCCTGCCAGATCGTCGCGGGCCACCGAGACGGCCTTCTCCATCTTCTCTTCGGCCTCGAAGAGGGCTTCATCGATCACGGCAGTTCCTCCATGTTCCGTTGTCCGTTCATGACCGTACGAGTGTTCCGATCTTCTCACCGGCGATGGCTCGGGCGATATTGCCCTTGGTCAGCAGATTGAAGACCATGATCGGCATGGCGTTGTCCATGCACAGGCTGAAGGCGGTCGCGTCGGCGACCTTGAGGCCCTGTTCGATGACCTCGCGGTGCGTGATCTCCTCGAACAGCACCGCGTCGGGGTTGGTGCGCGGGTCGTCGGAGTAGACGCCGTCGACGGCCTTGGCCATGAGCACGACCTCGGCGCCGATCTCGAGGGCACGCTGCGCGGCGGTGGTGTCGGTGGAGAAGTAGGGCATGCCCATGCCGGCGCCGAAGATGACGACGCGGCCCTTCTCGAGGTGGCGGCGGGCACGCAGCGGCAGGTAGGGCTCGGCGACCTGCCCCATCGTGATGGCGGTCTGCACGCGGGTGTCGATGCCCTGCTTCTCCAGGAAGTCCTGCAGCGCAAGGGAGTTCATGACGGTGCCGAGCATGCCCATGTAGTCGGAGCGGGCGCGTTCGAGACCGCGCTGCTGCAGCTCCGCGCCGCGGAAGAAGTTGCCGCCACCGATCACGACGGCGACCTCGGCGCCGGCGCGCACGACCTCGGCGATCTGCTCGGCCACCGTGGTCACCACATCAGGATCGAGTCCGACCTTGCCGCCGCCGAACATCTCGCCACCGAGCTTGAGCAGGACCCGGCGGAATCCGGGCCGTTCGTGGGCGTGGTCGGACATGACTCTCCTCTGGTTGCGCATGATTCGGCCCTTATCATCCTGCCTCATCCGCTCGGTGGAACCGAGACCGGGCGGGAGGCGACACGTCACTCCGGTCCGTTGCCGGAACACGCGCGGCGGTGTCCGGACCCCGACGAGGGTGTCCGGACCCCGACGCACCTCGACCCCGCCGGTACGGGACCGGCGGGGTCGAGAAGTGAACGGTCTAGCTGGCGCCGACCTCGAACCGCACGAAGCGGGTGACGGTGGCACCGGCCTCGTCGAGGATCGCCTTGACGGTCTTCTTCGAGTCCGTGACCGACGGCTGCTCGAGCAGCACGACGTCCTTGAAGTAGCTGTTCACGCGGCCTTCGACGATCTTCGGCAGAGCCTGCTCCGGCTTGCCCTCGGCCTTGGCGGTCTCCTCGGCGATACGACGCTCGTTGGCGACGATGTCCTCGGGAACCTCGTCACGGGTGACGTACTTGGCCTTGAGCGCGGCGATCTGCATCGCGGCACCGCGGGCGGCCTCGGCAGCGGCGTCGCCCTCACCGGTGTACTCGACGAGCACGCCGACGGCCGGCGGCAGGTCGGAAGCACGCTTGTGCAGGTAGACGGCGGTCTGGCCGTCGAAGGCGGCGACGCGACGCAGCTCGAGCTTCTCGCCGATCTTGGCGGACAGCTCCTGGACGAGCGCCTCGACGGTCTTGCCGTCGATCTCGGCCTTCTTCAGGGCCTCGACGTCGTCGGTGCGGACCTGAGCGGCAGCGGTGACGACCTTGTCGGCGAGAGCCTGGAACTCGTCGTTCTTGGCGACGAAGTCGGTCTCGGAGTTCAGCTCGACGAGCACGCCGTCCTTGGCCACGACCAGGCCCTCGGCAGTGGAGCGCTCGGCACGCTTGCCCACGTCCTTGGCGCCCTTGATGCGCAGCTGCTCGACGGCCTTGTCGAAGTCGCCGTCGTTGTCGGCGAGCGCGTTCTTGCAGTCCAGCATTCCGGAGCCGGTGAGCTCACGGAGACGCTTGACGTCGGCGGCGGTGTAGTTCGCCATGAGAAGCGAGCCTCCTGTGTCTGTGGTGGAAAAGTCTCGGGGTGCAGCCCTGTACCTCGGGCTACGAAGGGCAGCCCTGTATCTCCGGCTGCGAAGCGACGGCCCCGACCGTGATCCGTGAGGGAAGGTCGGGGCCGTGCAACGAATCAGGCCTCGGGGGCTGCGTCCGCTGCGGGCGTCTCGGCGTCGGCTGCGGGGGTGGCCTGCGCGAGCAGCTCCTGCTCCCACTCGGCGAGAGGCTCGGCGCCCTCGGGCTTGGCCTCGGCGTCGCCGCTCTTGCCGGCGCGGGCCTGCAGGCCCTCGGCGACGGCGGAGGCGATGACCTTGGTCAGCAGCGCCGCGGAACGGATCGCGTCGTCGTTGCCCGGGATCGGGTAGTCGACGAGGTCGGGATCGCAGTTGGTGTCGAGGATCGCGATGACCGGGATGTTCAGCTTGCGGGCCTCACCGACGGCGATGTGCTCCTTGTTGGTGTCGACGACCCAGATCGCCGACGGAACCTTCGCCATGTCGCGGATGCCGCCGAGGGTGCGCTCCAGCTTGTTCTTCTCACGCGTGAGCATGAGGATTTCCTTCTTGGTGCGTCCCTCGAAGCCGCCGGTCTGCTCCATCGACTCGAGCTCCTTCAGGCGCTGCAGGCGCTTGTGGACGGTCGAGAAGTTGGTCAGCATGCCGCCGAGCCAGCGCTGGTTCACGTAGGGCATGCCCACGCGGGTCGCCTCTTCGGCGATGGACTCCTGCGCCTGCTTCTTGGTGCCGACGAACAGGACGGTGCCGCCGTGGGCGACGGTCTCCTTGACGAACTCGTACGCCTTGTCGATGTACGTCAGCGTCTGCTGCAGGTCGATGATGTAGATGCCGTTGCGGTCGGTGAAGATGAACCGCTTCATCTTCGGGTTCCAGCGACGGGTCTGGTGTCCGAAGTGTGCGCCGCTGTCGAGCAGCTGCCTCATGGTCACAACAGCCATGGCTGTGTCTCTCTTTCGTGTCGGTTGACGCGGCGGATCCTGCGATCCCCGCCCTGGCGCCCGCATGCCCGTCGAACCCTTGCGGGACCGGCCGACGGCCATTGCCGATGCATCCCGGAGAAAGCGGGACGGCACCGGTGCGCGGACGCGCGAAGTCGGTCTGCGAACACAGACCGCTCGACCAGTGTACGCGGCACCGTCCCGGATCCCTAACCGGGTGGATGCGGGGTTGTGGACGGACGCGAGTTGTGCACAACCGGGCATACGGGTCTGGTGCCGGTCGCCGCGGGCACCGAGCCTGGGTCCATGAGCATCGACGTGTCCCCGCGCGCCGCATCCGGTTTCGTGGTCGCCGTGCTGCTGACGCTGGTCGTCACGGCCGGGGCCGGGCCCGCCGGCGCCGCGCGGCCGTTCACCTGGCCGCTCGAACCCCGGCCCGCGGTCGCGCGCGGGTTCGACCCACCCGATCACGACTGGCTGCCGGGGCATCGCGGTGTGGATCTCGCGACGCAGCCGGGCCGGACCGTGCTGGCCGCGGGTGAGGGCGTCGTCGTGTTCGCCGGGGTCGTGGCCGGCAGGCCGGTGGTGTCCGTCGACCATCCCGGCGGGCTGCGCACCACCTACGAACCCGTCGAGGCCTCGGTGACCGCGGGTCGCCGGGTGGGGCGCGGGGAGCCGATCGGCACGGTCGTCGCGGGGCACGAGGGCTGCCCGACGGCGGCGTGCCTGCACTGGGGACTGCGCCGCGGCCGCGACCGCTATCTCGATCCGCTGCCGCTGGTGCAGCGCCCGGTGATCCGGTTGCTGCCCTCGTGAGTCCGGGCGGCTACCGGACGGCGTGCCGGCCGGACGCGTGCGGGAAGTCGTCGGCGACCATCGCCGCCAGTTCGACGAAGGCGGTGCGGGTCGCCGGGCGGAGCCGGTCGAGGTCGATCTCCCCGCCTTCGGCGAGGTGCTCGTCGAAGGGCAGTACCTGCACGGCGCGGCAACGCGCGAGGAAGTGTCCGGTGATCGCGTCGATGTCGACGTTCGCCGAGCCGGGGCGGGCCGAGGAGACGACCACGACGGTGCGGTCGACGAGGTCGCCGTAGCCGTGGGCCTGGAGCCAGTCGAGGGTCGCGGCGGCGCTGCGGGCGGCGTCCACCGCGGGCGACGCGACGAGCACGAGGGTGTGGGCGAGGTCGAGCACACCGCGCATGACCGAGTGCATGATGCCGGTGCCGCAGTCGGTGAGGACGATGTCGTAGAAGACCTGCAGGATGTCGACGATGCGGCGGTAGTCGTCCTCACCGAAGACCTCCGAGGCCGCAGGGTCGCGTTCGCTCGCGAGTACTTCGAGCCGGCTCGGTGCCTGCGCGGTGTGGGCGCGCACGTCGGAGATGCGCCGGATGTTTGCCGCGTCCGCGAGCAGGTCGCGGACCGTCGAGGCGCTGCCACCCGGGATGCGCTGCGCGAGGGTGCCGAAGTCCGGGTTCGCGTCGACCGCGATGACGCTGTCGCCACGCAGCGACGCGAAGGTCGACCCCAGGCCGACCGTGGTGGTGGTCTTCCCCACCCCGCCCTTGAGCGAGAGCACGGCGATGCGGTAGTCGCCGGAGACGGGTTGCCGGACGTGGGCGGTGAGTTCGTCGAGTCGCGCGGTCTCGGTGTCGAACAGCCCGCCGGTGAGCCGGTGCACGCTCTCCCGCCAGTTGCGGGACGCGCGCCGCGAGCGGCGCACGAGTACATCCGCGGCGAGGTCGTCGTGGGCCGGCAGCGGGGCACGGACCGGGGTGGATCCGGTCTCGACGGGCACGGTCTCGACGGGCACGGTCTCGTCGCGCACGGTCTCGTCGCGCACGGGTTCGGCGGGCGGAGTCGGCACGGCGGCCGTCGACTCGGCGGGGCGCGGTTCCGCGACCGGGGGTGCCTCCACCTCGGCGGCCGGGTCGGGTTCGGACGAAACCTCGGTAGACGGCTCGGACGTCGGTGCCACCGGGGATTCGGCCTCGTGCGTGGGCGCGGATACGGGCTCGGCCTCGGGTTCTCGGTCGGGCACCGCGGACGGCCGCGGAGGGATGTCGAGCCCGAGCGGCACGGACGCGATCGGCCGGGTCATCGGAGGCTCCGGTGCCGGCGGGGCCGTGGGTTCGCCGTCGCGGGGCGGGCGGCGGAAGCCGCGGCGCCCGGTCGGCACGGTGTCACTGCTCGGCTGCTCCTGCAGCCACGCGGGCAGCGCAGGAGTCGGATCGTCGCGTCGCATCAGTTCCCCCCGGTTCGATGGTGCGCGCGCACGTTACCAAATCGGACACCCGTTCTTCCGGGGCTCGTGTTCCGCTCAGGCCCGCGGGTGGGCCTGTTCGTGGACGGCGCGCAGCCGTGCCACCGACACGTGCGTGTACAGCTGGGTGGTGGACAGGCTCGAATGCCCGAGCACCTCCTGGACCACGCGCAGGTCCGCTCCCCCTTCGAGCAGGTGGGTCGCGGCGGTGTGCCGCAGACCGTGCGGGGCGAGATCGGGGGTGCCGGGCACGGCCGAGACGGCCTCGTGCACCACCGACCGGACCTGCCGCTGGTCGATCCGGCCCCCGCGCTTGCCGAGGAGCAGGGCGCGGCCCGAGGACGGCCGGACGAGGTGCGGTCGCCCGTGCCGCAGCCACGCGTCGAGGGCGTCGGCCGCCGGAGCGCCGTAGGGGACGGTCCGTTCCTTGTTCCCCTTGCCGAGTACGCGCAG
The DNA here is from genome assembly GCF_025837095.1 of Rhodococcus sp. Z13. Taxonomy (NCBI): domain Bacteria; kingdom Bacillati; phylum Actinomycetota; class Actinomycetes; order Mycobacteriales; family Nocardiaceae; genus Rhodococcus; species Rhodococcus sacchari. The sequence goes on along the minus strand of NZ_CP107551.1, from coordinate 1,854,611 downwards.
GGTCCGGCGGTCCGCGTCGACGTCGTCGATGTCGACCGCGCACAGTTCCCCCACCCGGATACCGGTGGCGTAGAGGATCTCCACGATGGCACGGTCGCGCAGCGCGATCGGATCGAGTTCGCGGGCACCGGCTTCGGCGGCCGCCATGACCTCGAGGGCCTGATCGTCGCGCAGCACCGCGGGGAGGGTCCGACGGGCGCGCGGGGAGGCGAGCCGCGTGGCGGGGTCGCTGTCGAGTCGTCCGGTGCGCACCAGCCACGCCGTGAAGGTGCGGACCGAGGAGGTCCGGCGGGCGACGGTGGTGCGGGCCGCTCCCCCCGCCACCATCGCGGAGAGCCAGGACCGCAGCAGGTCGAGATCCAGGTCGGTGACGCGCGCCTCGGAACGTTCCGTGGTCAGATGCACCAGCAGGGACCGGATGTCGGTGACGTAGGCGCGGACGGTGTGAGCGGACCGGTTCTCCTGGAGGCGGAGATGGTCGGCGAAGTCGTCGAGATGCACCGCCAGTGGTGCCGGGAGCGGGTCGGATCCGTTGCCTCGCATGATTCCACCGTGCGGTAAGACCGCTTCCCACGCAACGGCGCATGCCCTTTACTGTTGTTTCGTGAACAAAACGATTTCGGTGCCGATGCTGTGCGCGCTGGCACTGCTGTCGGCGATCGCCCCTCTCGCGACGGACATGTACCTGCCGGGGTTGCCGGTCATGGCCGAGAGTCTCGGCAGCTCGACCGTCGGCGTCCAGCTCACACTCACGACGTTCATGGCCGGGCTCGGCCTCGGGCAGCTTCTCGTCGGTCCGCTCTCGGACGGATGGGGACGCCGCCGGCTGATCCTCGCCGGCACGGCCGTCCTGGCGGTGAGCAGCGCCGTCTGCGCGCTGGCCCCCACCGTGGGTGTGCTCATCGCCGCCCGGCTGGTCCAGGGATTCAGCGGTGGCATCGGAATCGTGCTCGCCCGCGCGGTGATCGCCGACCGGGCGAAGAGCACCACCGCCGCGAAGCTGTTCAGCATCATGATGATCATCGGCGGTGTCGCGCCGGTGGTCGCACCGCTGCTCGGCGGCGTGCTGCTCGGGCCGATCGGCTGGCGCGGCATCTTCTGGGTCCTCACCGGCCTGTCGGTGGTGATGGCCGTCGGCACCTTCCTGTTCGTTCCCGAGACACTTCCGCCGGAGAAGCGACACGGCGGTGGCCTGAAGGCCATGTCGAGCAACTTCGGCTATGTCCTCCGTCAGCGTCGATTCGTCGGCTACGCGGCTGCGATGGCCCTCGGCTTCGGCGCGATGTTCTCCTACATCTCCGCCTCGCCGTTCGTCACCCAGAACGTCCTGGGCCTGTCCCCCGGCCAGTTCTCGATGGTCTTCGCCGTCAACTCCGTGGGACTCGTCCTCGCCAACACTCTCAACACCCGGCTCGTGGACCGGTTCGCGGTGCGGTCGCTGCTGACGTTCGGCATGACGACGATGTTCGTGGCTGCCGCCCTGTTGCTTCTGACGATGCTCTTCGTCGGCTACAAGACCTTCCTGATACTGCCGCTGCTGTTCGTCACCGTCTCCATGGTGGGCCTCTCACTGGGCAATGCGACGGCACTCGCGCAGGAGCAGGTCCCGAAGGCCGCGGGAACCGGTTCCGCCGTGATCGGTGCGCTGCAGTTCGGCCTGGCCGCGGCGGTCTCCCCGCTGGTCGGCCTCGGCGGCGAGAGCACCGGCATCCCGATGGGCCTGTCGATCGCAGTCTGCACGGGGCTCGCGCTCGTCCTGCTGCTGACGTTGGCGCGCGAGCCTGCGCAGCGCGGGTCCGAACTCCGTCCCGCGGAACCGGAGCCGGCCGACTAGGCCCGGTCGGGCTCCGGCCGCGGGCGGCCTGCTCACGCTTCCGCTGTGGCGAGTTCCTGTTTCCAGACGCGGAAGCCTTCCTCGGTGCGGCCGCGGCGCCAGTAGCCGGAGATCGACGCCCGCGTCGCCGGCACCGCCCGGTCCTTGCGCAGGTAGGGGCGCAGGTGCTTCATGACCGCCTCGGCCTCGCCGTGCACGAAGACCTGCACGTCGCCGCCCGGCCACGGCATCGCTTTCACCGCAGCGACGAGCGGGGCGTTGCCGTCGATCCGGTCGGCACCGGCGTCCCCGGCAGCGACCCCGCGGTGCACCCAGGTGACCGTGACACCCGCGGGAGCCTTCAGGTCGAGTTCGTCGGAGGGACCGGCGACCTCCAGGAACGCGGCGCCCGAGGCGTCGTCGGGCAGGTCCTCGAGCGCCACGGCGATGGCCGGGAGCGCCGTCTCGTCCCCCGCGAACAGGTGGAAGTCGGCGGCGGGGTCCGGCCGGTAGCCCGCTCCGGGGCCTCGGACCGTGAGACGGGTTCCGGGCTGCACGGACCGCGCCCACGGCCCGGCGACACCCTCGTCCCCGTGGACGACGAAGTCGATCCAGATCTCCCGCGCCGCCGGGTCGACGCGGCGCACCGTGTAGGTGCGGACCACGGTCTCCGCACCCACGGGCAGTTCGAGCTTGACGTAGCTGTCGGTCTCCGGGCGCGCCGGGAAGGCGTCGAATCCCTCGCCGCCGAACACGACCCGCACGAAATGTTCGGACACGGCCTCGGTGCGCAGCACGGTCAGCGTCGTCCTCGCAGGGTTCCTCGGTGCCACAGAGCCTCCTTGTTAGGGTCACCTATCCTGCACGACCGTACCCTTCGACGGCATGCGGCGGGGTGGCGACGATCCGGGAGGCTCTAGGCTCGATGTCCATGAGCACCACCGCGGCGGACATCGCCACCTGGATGACCGACATCATCACCACCGAACGCAGGGTCACCCAGACCGACATGGTCGACGCCATCGAGGCCAAGTTCGGCTCCGACTGGATCTACGTGAACGACAACGGTCATCCGTCCATCGACCGGGCGGTGCTGCGGGAGTTCCGCAAGGCCCACCGCGGCGCGGTGAAGTGGAATCGCGAGGCCCGCGCCTGGTACGTCGAGGACGCCCCGGCCGCGCCCGCCGAGGACTGATCTCCTCTCCTCCGGCGGCGCTCACCCCTCCAATTCACCTTCGCTCGACGCCTCGATCGTGCGGCAGTCTGTGTGACCATACGATCGCGCCCTCTGCACACACGTATCGACGACGCGGCGGGCTACGCGTTGCCGGCGGGCCGTACGGAGGACACGGGTGGACATCGAGAACGATCAGGAACCGTCCGTTCCCGGCCGGGAACTCGTGACGATCTGCCTGCTCGCGAGCGTGGCCGGTGTGGTCATCGGCGGTGTGGGCGGGGCCTTCCGCTGGTGCCTGAACCACGTCGAGCGGTGGCGGCTGGAGATGGTGGAGTGGGCCCACACGCTGCCGGGCCCGGGTTGGCTCGTCCCCGTCGCGATCACCGCGCTCGGAGCTCTCCTCGCCGCGTCGATCGTCCGGTGGGTTCCTCTCGCGGCGGGCAGCGGCATCCAGCACGTGGAAGCCGTCGACCGCCACCAGGCCGATCCACCGGGATTCGCGGTCCTGCCGTCCAAGTTCGTCGGTGCCCTGCTCGGTATCGGCTCGGGTCTCGTCCTCGGCCGCGAGGGACCGATCGTGCACATGGGCGCCACGGTGGGAGCCGAGACCGCGCGTCGAACCGGGAACGCCGACCAGGTGCGTCTGCTGCAGACGGCGGTGTCCGGTGCGGGTCTGGCCGTGGCGTTCAACGCGCCGATCGGCGGAGCTCTGTTCGTCTTCGAGGAGGTCACCCGGACCTTCCGCTTCCGTGTCGTCGTGGCGGTGATGTTCTCGGTGGCCACCGGCGTGGCGTGTTCGCGGCTGATCATCGGCGACGCACCGGATTTCGCCGCCCGCCCCGTCGCCACGCCGTCCGTCGCGCTACTGCCTGCCTTCGTGGTGTTCGGTCTGCTCACCGGCCTGGTCGGTGCCGCCTACAACCGTCTGGTGGTGGGGTCGCTGCACCTGGTCGACTCGTTCCGTTCACTGTCCCCGGTGACGAAGGCGGCGATCATCGGCGGACTGGTCGGGTTGCTGTCGATCGTGGCGCCATGGGCGGCCGGGGGTGGTGATGCCCTCGTCCAGCACGTCGTCGGCGGCGGCGCGCTCGCCCTGCCGGTGGTGGCCTGGTACGTACTGCTGCGGTTCGTCGCCGGTCCGCTGTCCTACGCCGCGGGCACCCCGGGCGGCCTGTTCGCGCCGCTGCTCGCCCTCGGGGCGCTGTGGGGGTTGCTCTACGCCGGTGTCTGCGAGGCGATCGTCCCCGGCATCGACTCGTCGCTGGCGATACCGATGGCGATCGTGGGCATGGCCACCCTGTTCGCGGCGACGGTGCGGGCACCGCTCACCGGGGTGGTGCTGGTCGTGGAGATGACCGCCGTGACCGGGGTGACCGTGCCGATGCTCGCCGCGTCGATCTGCGCGGTCGTGGTGGCGCACGCGACCGGCACGCCGCCGGTCTACGACAGTCTCCGCGAACGCATGCTCGGCGCCTCCCCTGGCACCCGATAGGCACCCCGGTCCAGCACTGCGGACGATGGGGTGATGCCGGACACCGATGTGGAGTCGTACTCGAGTTGAACGACGGCCCGGCCATGACCTTCCGGCAGACCCTCCGGCCGGCGGACCGCCCGGCGGCCGACGGGACGTTCTGGTACGGACCGGACCGCAGCATCCTGCACCGGAGCGGCCGGGTGCTGGCGGGACCACCGGCCGCGGCGGTCTTCGCCGAGCTGCCCCCGGAGGAGCTGCGGAACCTGCTGGTCGACTCGCTGCGCTGGTGGATGGCCCCGGCCGGGCAGGACGACGACCGTCCCACTGCCGGAGCCGACGACGCGGTCCTGGGAGCCTGCCGCGCGCTGGTGCGGCACAGTTACGGGAGATGGCTGTCCAACGGTGGACCGCCACCCTCGGGTCGGCAGGCACGGGCCTTCCAGGACGGTGTTCTGCGCGAGCTCCTGGCTGCATCCTCGCAGCCCGCATGAGCGGTTTTCCGGGATCACGCACGTCTCCACCCCGCGTCGGTGGCGACGACGAACCCGTCGAGCTCCAGTAGCGGCAGCGCCGCGCGCACCCGCTCGATCGGCAGGCCCGCCGACTCCGCGAGGGCGGCCGGGTCGCACGCGTCCGTGCCCGGCAACGCCTCGTAGACCAGCGTCATGTCCTCCGACAATCCGTCGAGCTCACGCCGGAACAGGCCGTCGCGCCCGTCGTCGCTGCCGAGCAGCGGACCGCACTCCTCCACCACCTCCCGCGCGGTCCCGACCAGACGCGCCTCCCCCTCGCGGATCATCCGGTGGCATCCCTGCGAGGCGGCGGAGGTGACCGGACCGGGCACGGCCGTCACAGGACGGCCGAGGCGTCGCGCCCACGCCGCCGTGTTCCGGGCACCGGAGCGCCAGCCCGCCTCGACGACCACCACACCTGCACTCAGGGCCGCGACGAGCCGGTTGCGGGACAGGAAGCGGTAGCGGGCCGGCGAGGTACCCGGCGGGTACTCGCTGACGACGAGGCCGGTCTCGGCGATGCGGCGCAGCAGCTGGGCGTGTGCGGCGGGATAGGCCCGGTCGACCCCGCAGGCGAGCACCGCCACGGTCGTGCCGCCCACGCCGAGCGCGGCGCGGTGGGCCGCGGCGTCGACGCCGAAGGCCGCGCCGGACATGATCGTCCAGCCGTCGGCTGCGAGGTCCCCGACGATCTCCGAGGTCACGTGTTCGCCGTAGCCGCTCGCCGCCCGGGTGCCCACGACTCCCACGGCCCGCTCGGCGAGCTCGTCGATCCGTCGGCCACCCCACACCCACAGGGCGAGCGGTGCTCCCTCGGTGTCGGTGGCGGTGTCGAGGCGGTCGAAGCTCAGGAACTGCCAGGCCGGCCATTCGTCGTCGTCCGGGGTCACCAGACGACCGCCTGCGCGGGCGAGCCGGTCCAGATCGGTGGCCGCGGTGTCCAGGTGAGCCCGAGACCGCAACCGCGCCGCCACCTCCCCCTTCGCGGTGCCGGCACGGATCCGCTCGGCCACCTCCACGACGCCGTGCTCGTCGATCAGCGCCGACAACGACCGCGACGCGCCCTGTGCCACCGTCGACAGGTACGCCCACGCCAGGCGCCGTTCGTCCGTCATGCCGTCCCCCTGTCCCGGAACTCCAGGGCGGTGGCGACGTGGAGTTCCGACGGTGACGCCGCGCCCTCCAGATCGCAGATCGACCAGGCCACCCGCAGAGCCCGGTCGGCCCCGCGCGCGGTGATGGCACCCTTGCGCAGGGCGCGTTCGAGCGGGCGCAGCGCCGCCGGGGCGAGCCGGAACTTCTGCCGCAATGCCGGGCCGGGGACCTCGGCGTTGGTGGACCAGCCGTGGGCGGCCCAGCGTTCCGCCGCGGCAGCGCGCGCGTTCTCCACCCGGGCGCGCACCTCCTCGGTGCTCTCCCCCGTGTCGCCCATCAGCGCGCTGGTGGACACGGCCTGCATCCGCACCCGCAGGTCCACGCGGTCGAGCAGCGGACCGGACAGCCGTCCCAGATACCGCCGTCGCGCGGCGGGCGCGCAGATGCAGTCGGCGTCCCGGGCCGGTGCGCACGGGCAGGGGTTGGCGGCGAGGATCAGCTGGAACCGCGCCGGATAGCGTGCCACCCCGTCGCGCCGCGCGACCCGCACCTCCCCGTCCTCGAGCGGGGTACGCAGCGCTTCGAGGGTCTTGACCGGCATCTCTGCGACCTCGTCGAGGAACAGGATGCCGCGATGTGCTCGGCTCACCGCGCCGGGTTTCGCCATGCCGGTACCTCCGCCGATCAGCGCACTCACCGTGGCGGTGTGATGCGGTGCGACGAAGGGCGGTTCGGTGACCAGTGGGCGGTCGGGCGACAGGGATCCGGCCACCGAATGGATGGCGGTGACCTCGAGGGCGTGCGCTTCGGTCAGCTCCGGCAGGATGCCGGGCAGCCGTTGCGCGAGCATCGTCTTCCCCACGCCCGGTGGCCCGGTCAGCATGAGGTGGTGCGCACCGGCGGCGGCCACCTCGAGGGCGCGCCGGGCCTCGTGCTGGCCGACGACCTCGCTGAGATCGCCGCGGACCGGGCGTGGTGGAGCGCGGTGTTCGTCGGGTCGTTCCAGCGGCCCGTCACCCTGCAACCACCGCACCAGGTCGGCGAGGGTGTCGGCGCCGTAGACGTCGACGTCCTCCACGAGCGCCGCCTCGCTCAGGGTGGCGGTGGGCACCACGACCTTGCACCAGCCGTGTCTCCGCGCGGCGAGGACCGCCGGGAGCACCCCGCGCACGGGGCGAAGGCGCCCGTCGAGGGCGAGTTCCCCGAGGAGGATCGTCTTCTCGAGCAGATCGAGCGGCACGATGTTGGCGGCGTTGAGCACCGCGCAGGCCAGGCCGGCGTCGTAGACGCTGCCGACCTTGGGCAGCGTCGCCGGCGACAACGCCAGCACGACCTTCGAATCCGGCCATTTCGCACCGGAGTTCGCGACTGCGGCGCGCACCCGGTCGCGGGACTCCTGCAGCGCGGTGTCGGGCAACCCGACCATCTTCACGCCCGGCAGCCCACCGCCGATGTCCGCCTCGATCTCGACGACCTGCCCGTCGATGCCGGTCACCGCCACCGACCACGCCCGTCCCAGCGCCATCAGAGCACCTGCCGCAGGTGCGTGATGGCCGGGGCGTGCCCGCGGCGCAGCAGCACGGTCACGACGTCGATACGGATGCGCGGCCAGCGGCGGTTCTGTTCGGCCAGCCACAGGCCCGCCAGCCGGCGCAGCCGTTCGGCCTTGGCGCGGGTGACCGCCTCGGCGGGGCTGCCGTAGCCGAGCCCGGTGCGGGTCTTGACCTCGACGAAGACGAGCACCGCCCCGTCCTGGGCGACGAGATCGAGTTCGCCGTAGCGGCTGCGCCAGTTGCGTTCGAGCACCACCATTCCGGTGGATTCGAGGAATTCGGCGGCGAGGTCCTCCCCTCGCGCGCCCACCTCCCGGTTGTGTCCCATCTCCCGACTCCTCCCCTGCACGGATCCACTGTGCGGGAAGGGTCGGGGCGGAATCGGGCGCCGGAGGCCGGCTCGACCCGATCTGTGGATGGATTCGGCCCCTGTGGACAACCACCCCTCGGGCCCGGCCGGGTCAGCCCAGCTTGTCGGGCAGCCTCAGCTCGGGCTTGTCGAGCTCTTCGATGTTGACGTCCTTGAAGGTGATGACGCGCACGTGCTTGACGAAGCGGGCGGGACGGTACATGTCCCACACCCACGCGTCGGACATGCGCACCTCGAAGTACACCTCGCCGTTGGCGTTGTGCGGTAGCAACTCGACCGCGTTCGCCAGGTAGAACCGGCGCTCGGTCTCCACGACGTACGAGAACTGACCGACGATGTCCCGGTACTCCCTGTACAGCGAGAGTTCCATCTCGGTTTCGTACTTCTCGAGATCCTCGGCACTCATCGGTCTCGGTGTCCTCCCAGTCTGGTGTGTCCTGCAATCATCCCGCATCGGCCTCGTCCGCGACGAGGCGGCGCCGGATCGCGGGCTGCCCGCACACCGAACGCACATTGGCCCACGACCACCGGTGGTGCGGCGACGGGCCGTGTTCGGCCAGGGCGGCCATGTGCGTCTGTGTGCTGTAGCCCTTGTGTACAGCGAAACCGTACTCCGGTAGCTCGCGGTCGAGTTCCACCATCATGCGGTCGCGGGTGACCTTGGCGAGCACACTGGCCGCGGCGATGCAGGCGGCGGCACCGTCGCCGCCGATCACGGGCAGGGAGGGGGCGGGCAGGCCCGGCACCCGGAACCCGTCGGTGAGCACGTATCCGGGCGGGGTGGACAAGCCCGCGACGGCGCGGCGCATGCCCTCGATGTTCGCGACGTGGACGCCGAGGTCGTCGACCTCCTGCGCGGGGATCACCACGACGTTCCAGGCGGCGGCGCGCCGCACGATGATCGAGTACAGCTCCTCACGGAGGCGTTCGGTGAGCTTCTTCGAGTCGTCGAGCCGGTCGAGGGAGGGATGCACCCTGGGGCCGAGGATGCACGCGGCGACGACCAGCGGTCCCGCGCACGCGCCACGGCCGGCCTCGTCGACACCGGCGACGGGACCGAGTCCGCAACGCACGAGCGCGGATTCCATCGTCTTCAGCCCCGAGGACCGTCGGATCACGGGGCGGGGTGGCCAGGCACTCACGAGGACTGGATCTCCGGGGAGTCGATCATGCCCCATCGGCCGGGGGGCAGCACGATGAAGCGGGCTTTACCGATGACGTTCTCCAGGGGGATGGCTCCCTGGTGCTCGTCGCCGACGTGGTAGCGGGAGTCGGCGGAGTTGCTGCGGTTGTCCCCCATCACCCAGACGTGTCCGTCGGGGACGGTGATCGGGCCGAAGCAGCGGCCGGACGGGATCTCGGTGTCGCAGGTGACGACGCCGGGGGTGAACGGGAAGTCCATGGTGATGTAGGGCTCGTCGAGGGGCACCCCGTCGACGAGCACGCGGCCCTGGTCGTCGCAGCACTCGACGGTCTGACCGCCGGTGGCGATGACGCGCTTGACGAGGTCGTTCTCGTCGGGCGGCACGAGACCGACGAGGGAGCCGACCTCCTGGATGCCGCGGATGATCACGTTGTCGGAGCGGGTGGAGACGTATCCGGCCGACCACGATTCGGGTCCTTCGAAGACGATGACGTCGCCGGGGCGGGGGTCGGTGAAGTGGTAGCCGATCTTCTCCACCACGATCCGGTCACCGGTGCAGCCCGGGCAGCCGTGGAGCGTCGGTTCCATCGACTCGGAGGGGATGAGGTAGACGCGGGCGACGAAGGTCTGGAGCAGGAAGCTCAGGCCCAGCGCGACGACGAGGAGGATCGGCAGCTCGCGCCAGAAGGACTTCTGCTTCTTCTCCTTCGGCGCGGTCTCGCTCGCGGGTTCCTCGCGTCGGTGATGGGCGCCGTCGGCCCGATCGCTGCCTGCCGGACCTCGGACGTCGTCGCGGTTGACACCCGGCCCGGCCGGGTCGTGCGGAGAATCTGCCACCTCGACAGACTAGCCTCTGCCGGGCCGCCCTCCGGCGAGGACGACCGTGTCGACACCGGCCCACGCCGAGCGGTCCGCACCGGCCGGAAAAGACGTATCCGACCCGGAAAGACGCCGACCCGGCCGGGACGTGGAGTCCGGGCCGGGTCGGCGGATGTTCTGGGTCAGCGCCCGAAGATCAGCGCTTCTCCTTGATCTTGGCAGCCTTGCCGCGCAGCTCACGCAGGTAGTAGAGCTTGGCGCGACGGACGTCGCCGCGGGTCAGCACGTCGATCTTGGCGATGTTGGGGCTGTGCACCGGGAAGGTGCGCTCGACGCCCACGCCGAAGGAAACCTTGCGGACGGTGAAGGTCTCGCGGATGCCGCCGCCCTGACGCCGGATCACGACGCCCTTGAAGACCTGCACGCGCTCCTTGCTGCCCTCGATGACCTTGACGTGCACGTCGAGGGTGTCGCCGGGACGGAAGTCCGGGATATCGTCGCGCAGCGACTTGGCGTCCAAAAAGTCCAGGGTGTTCATCGGTTGTTCATCCTCTTGTTCGCTCGAGCAGAGGAACCTGGCGGCGACCGCCGGTGTCGGCGGGCTCGACCGGTTCGTGCCCAGGTCAGGTAGGCGTGCCCGAACGGGGCAACCCGTCCATTGTGCCAGACGGATCACGCCGGGAGGAAATCGGCGGGGGTGCCGGCCGCACACGGCGGTCCAGTTCCCTCTCGGTGGCGGCCCGCGAGTGCTCGACGCTCTCGCGCACGGTCTCGAGGGTGGGGGCGCCGGCGATGAGGTCCTGCACGAAGATCTTGGCGCGGACCGCCGGGCGTCTGAGGCGGCGCTCCCGTTCGAGCGCGCGCTGCATCCGGCGGGGGCGCTTGGCGTACCGCCATCGCGCCCAGGGGGCACCGGGCCGCGACAGGCGGATCGCCCCGACCCACAGCAGCGGGATGACGAACATCCCCACCAATCCGGTCCAGATCTTGCCCTTGGCCAGGACGATCGCGGCGAGGACGAGGTTGAACAACACCACGAACACGAGCGCCGCCCGTTCCACCCAGTCGCCGCTGTCGTCGAAGTTGGTGGCGTCACCGAGCTCGAGGGGCCGCAGGCCCATGAGCCACATGCCGGTCACGGCGATCGCGACGAAGACCGCGTCGACGGAGACGCGGCCCTGCTCCTCCCAGTACACGTCGTTGAGGTAGAAGATCAGCGCGAACTCGTCGAGGGTCAGCGCGGCACCGATCCCGAAGAGGGTGGCGAGTACGACGGCGCCGAGCCGGTTGTCGTCCTCGGCGATGGCGATCAGTCCCCCACCGGAGAGGACCATGAGGATCACGCCGAACACGACGTGGTGCACGTGGTGGCCGTTGGGGGTGATGTTGCCCGGCCACCAGCGCACCTCGGCGCGGATCAGCCGCACGCTGATCCGGATGAAGACGAACGCCAGCACGAATCCGAGCAGGAAGCACAGCAGCGGCAGCCGTCCCTGGTCGACGATCTCGCGGCGTATCCAGTCCGACATCTCCCGATCACCCCGTCACGGATCCCGTGTGCACGGAAGTTTGTCCCACAGAACGACCTCTCACGGAACACAGAATCGCAGGTGCGGGCGTGGTGACGGGTGCACCACGCCCGCCGGGTGTCTACGAGTTACCGAAGCCGGCGCGCCGCAGGGCGTCGGCCATCGAGCCGGAGGCCGCCGCACCGGAGCGGCGGTCGCCGCCCTGCCGGCCGCGGTCGTCGCGCCCCTGACGGCCCCGGCCGCCCTGACCACGCTGTCCGCCCTGACCGGCCGGGCGCCGCACGCCGCCGCGACCGCGGGAGCCGTCGGCGTCCGGGGCGGGCAATTCGTCGTCGAGCCGCAGCGTCAGGCCGATGCGCTGGCGCGCCACGTCGACCTCGAGGACCTTGACCTTGACGACCTCACCGGAGCGGACCACGTCGCGCGGGTCCTTGACGAAGCTGCGCGACATCGCGGACACGTGCACGAGACCGTCCTGGTGCACACCGATGTCGACGAAGGCCCCGAATGCCGCGACGTTGGTGACCACGCCCTCGAGCACCATGCCGGGCTTCAGGTCGGCGACCTTCTCGATACCGGCCGCGAAGGTGGCCGTCTTGAATTCCGGACGCGGGTCGCGGCCGGGCTTGTCGAGCTCGGCGATGATGTCGGTGACGGTGGGGACACCGAACCGGTCGTCGGCGAACTCCTCGGGCCGCAGCGTCCGCAGGGCGGCGGTGTTGCCGATCAGCTCACGCACGGTGCTGCCGGTGCGGTCGACGATGCGGCGCACCACCGGATAGGCCTCGGGGTGCACGGCCGACGCGTCGAGCGGGTCGTCGCCGTTGGGGATGCGCAGGAAGCCCGCGCACTGCTCGAACGCCTTCGGCCCGAGCCGCGGGACGTCCATGAGCGCCTTGCGGTTCCGGAACGGCCCGTTCTGGTCGCGGTGCGCGACGATGCTCTCGGCGAGGGAACCGGTGATGCCCGAGACCCGCGACAGCAGCGGCACCGAGGCGGTGTTGACGTCGACGCCGACGGCGTTCACCGCGTCCTCGACGACCGCGCCGAGCGACCGGGCGAGCAGCGTCTCGGACACGTCGTGCTGGTACTGGCCGACCCCGATGGACTTGGGGTCGATCTTCACGAGTTCGGCGAGGGGATCCTGCAGGCGCCGGGCGATGGACACCGCCCCGCGGATGGACACGTCGAGGTCGGGCAGTTCCTTCGTGGCGTACTCCGACGCCGAGTACACCGAGGCGCCGGCCTCGGAGACGACGATCTTCGTCAGGCCGGGCACGTTCACCCGCGACAGCAGGTCTGCGGCGAGGGCGTCGGTCTCGCGGGAGGCGGTGCCGTTGCCGATGGCGACGAGTTCGACGCCGTGTCGGGCGACGAGTGCGGCGAGGACGGCGAGGGCCTCCTCACGCTTGTTGTGCGGCTGGTGCGGATAGATCGTGGTGTGGTCGACGACCTTGCCGGTCGCGTCGACGACGGCGACCTTCGTGCCGGTCCGGTAGCCGGGGTCCAGCCCCATGGTCGGGCGGGTGCCGGCCGGGGCCGCGAGCAGCAGGTCCTTGAGGTTCGCGGCGAACACGTCGACCGCGTCCTTCTCCGCGGACTGCCGCAGCCGCATCCGGATGTCGAGCGCCAGCGACATCTGCAGCTTGGTGCGCCACGCCCACCGCACGGTGTCGAGCAGCCACTTGTCGGCGGGGCGGCCCTCGTCGGCGATGCCGAAACGGGTGGCGATGCGGCCCTCGTAGTAGCTGCGCTCCCCCGGTGCGGGTTCCTCGCTGTCGGGTTCGAAGGACAGCGACAGCACCTCCTCCTTCTCACCGCGCAACAACGCCAGGATGCGGTGCGAGGGCAGTGCGTCGAAGGGTTCGGAGAACTCGAAGTAGTCGGCGAACTTCGCGCCGTCGGTCTCCTTGCCGGCGCGCACCGAGGAGCGGAGCCGGCCACGGTTCCACATGGCGTCGCGCAGCTCACCGACGAGGTCGGCGTCCTCGGCGAACCGTTCGACGAGGATGGCGCGGGCACCGTCGAGCTGCTCGGCGGTGAACCCGGCGGGGTCGGTGGTGGGATCGCCGAGGAGGGCATCGGCGACGGGTTCGTGACCGGCCTCACGGGCGATCTGCGCCTTGGTGCGCCGCTTCGGCTTGAAGGGCAGGTAGATGTCCTCGAGGCGCGCCTTGGTCTCGGCCGTCACGATCTGCCGCCGCAGGGCGTCGTCGAGCTTGCCCTGGGCCTCGATCGATTCGAGGATCGCGGCGCGCCGCTCGTCGAGTTCGCGCAGGTAGCGCAGGCGTTCCTCGAGCAGGCGGAGCTGGGCGTCGTCGAGGCCGCCGGTGACCTCCTTGCGGTACCGCGCGACGAACGGCACGGTCGCGCCGCCGTCGAGCAGTTCCACCGCGGCAGCCACCTGGTGTTCGCGGACCTGGAGTTCCTCGGCGATGCGCCGGTTCACGGTGTCGATTTCGGTCGTCACGTCGAACGACCCTACAGTTGACCCGGCAAGTGGGTACCCCGTGTCACACGGTGTCGGGTGCCCACAGCTGCATGGACTGCGGCGTCGGGTCGCCGCACAATGGAACGCAGGAGCAACAGAACAATGAAGCGTGGTCGCGGTCGCGCCCGGTCGAGCGCTGTGGGACTGCTCGTGGCAGCCACCGTGGTAGCGTCCTGGGCCACCTCCGCCGCCCCGCAGGGTTTCGGCCCCGAAGCACTCGCGGTGGCCCCGACCGCCGAGTCCGCGACCGCGGACACCTCCCTTGTCCCGTCGATGGACGCCCTGCCCCGTCGGATCGAGGCGGCGGTCGCGGCGGCCGCCGACCGCGGTGCGGATCTGATCGTCGCGGTGCTCGACCGCGAGACCGGCGCCCGGGTCGTCGGGGGTGGCGACGCACCCGTGGCCACCGCGTCGGTGGTGAAACTGTTCATCGCCGAGGAGGTGCTCTACCGGGAGGCCCTGGGCGAGGCGACCCTCGGCGAGGAGGACCACGAACTGATCCGCTCCATGCTGCGGTCCTCGGACGACTCGGCGGCGTCGCTGCTGTGGGATCTGTACGGCGGCCCGGAGATCGTCGAGCACGTCGTGGAGCGGCACCGGTTGACGGGCACGGCCCCACCGGTGCCGGGCACCGGCTGGTGGAACACCACCACCACGGCCTCCGACCTGCTCACCTGGTACGACGACCTGCTCGGTGGGAGCGCTCTCGGCGCGCAGGCCACCGCCCGCATCGTCGGGCACCTCATGGAGTACACCGACGAGGGCGTCGACGGCTATGACCAGCGGTTCGGCCTGCCCGACGGGCTCGACGACGACGCCTCCGAGCTCGGGGTCAAGCAGGGCTGGATGTGCTGTGTGGACGGGCGGTGGATGCACCTGTCCACCGGCTTCTTCGGGGACGACCACCGCTTCGTCGTGGTCGCCGCCGCGCAGGAGTCGGTGCTGTACGACGAGTCGGATCCGTTGTACGAGACGGGTTTCCTGCCCGACACGGGGGTCTACGACGCCACCGAGGACGGCAGCGCGGAACACGCGCGCCGGACCCTGACGCTGGCGGTGGAGACGGCCTTCGGCAGCGGCGCGCGCCCCTGACCGTCCGGGCCGCGCCTCGTCGGGCTGGGCCTCGGCAGGCTAGGCCTCGTCGGCGGGCAGCAGGTCGGGGCGGCGTTCGCGGGTGCGGGCCAGCGACTGCTCGTGCCGCCACTGCGCGACCTTGCCGTGATCGCCGGACAGCAGCACCGGCGGCACCTCGAGTCCCCGCCACACCGCCGGACGCGTGTAGCTGGGGCCTTCGAGCAGGCCGTCGGAGAACGAATCCTCCTGGTGCGACTGCTGATTGCCGAGCACACCGGGGATGAGACGGACGACGGCCTCGACCATGACGAGCACCGCGACCTCCCCACCGATGAGGACGTAGTCGCCGATGCTCACCTCCTCGACGCGCACGCGGCGGGCCGCGTCGTCGAAGACACGCTGGTCGATGCCCTCGTAGCGGCCGCACGCGAAGACGATGCGCTTCTCCTGCGACCAGCGTTGCGCGGTGGCCTGGTCGAAGCGGCGCCCGGCCGGGGTGGGCACGACGAGCAGCACGTCGGGATCGGGTTCACCGTCGGGTCCGGCGAGGACGTCGTCGAGCGCCGGCCCCCAGACCGTGGGTTTCATGACCATGCCCGGTCCCCCGCCGTACGGGGAGTCGTCGACGGACTTGTGCACGTCGTGGGTCCAGTCCCTCAGGTTGTGGACGTCGACGGAGATCAGGCCCTTGTCGATCGCCTTGCCCAGCAGGGCCACGCGGAGGGGTTCGAGATATTCGGGAAAGATGGTGACGACATCGAGCCGCACGGACTACTTCTTCCCCTCGCTCGACTTCTTCTTGGACGGTGGTTCGCCGAAATCGGGGTCGAGCAGACCCTCCGGCGGATCGATCTCGATCACGCCCTCGCGGACCGACACGGTCGGTACGATCTCGGTGACGAACGGGACGAGGATCTCCCCGCGGTCCTGCCCGGCGGGCCGGATGGACAGCAGTTCGCCGGCGGCGGTGTGCAGCACCTCGCGTACGGTGCCGACCTCGGTGCCGCCGTCGGGACGGTCGGCGACGATCCGCACCGTCAGACCCTCGAGTTCGTGATCGTAGAACTCGTCCGGATCGTCGGAGGGCGGCAGCTCGGAACTGTCCACCACGAAGATCACGCCGCGGAGGGCGTCCGCGTCATCGCGACTGTCGACGCCCTTCAGGCGCAGCAGAAGCCGCCCGGAGTGTTCCCGGGCGGCTTCCACCGTGTAGTCGTACAGACGCTTGTCGCGGGGCTTGCGGCCACGGAGGACCGCACCGACGGCGAAGCGCTCGTCGGGTTCGTCGGTGCGAACTTCGACGACGACTTCGCCCTTGATGCCGTGGGACTTCACCACACGGCCCACGACGAGCTCCATCGGCGCTCGCCTAGCGGTCGGTGTCGACGACGTCGACCCGGATCCCCCGGCCACCGATACCGGTGACGAGGGTCCGCAGGGCGGTGGCGGTACGCCCGCCACGGCCGATGACCTTGCCGAGATCGTCGGGGTTGACGTGCACCTCGACGGTGCGGCCCCGACGGCCCGCGATCAGGTCGACGCGGACGTCGTCGGGATGGGCGACGATCCCACGAACGAGATGCTCGACGGCATCGGCGACCACGGCGCTCATTACTCGGCGGCCTCGGTGGACTCGGCCTCGGTGGCTTCACCCTCGGCGGGAGCCTCGGCAGCCTCGTCCTTGGCGGCCTTCTTCTTCTTGGGGGTGATGGCCTCGGCGGCCGGGGCGTTCTCGGCCTCGGCGAGCGCGGCCTGGAAGAGCTCGAGCTTGGACGGCTTGGGCTCCGCCTTCTTCAGGGTGCCCTCGGCGCCCGGCAGGCCCTTGAACTTCTGCCAGTCGCCGGTGATCTTGAGGAGGTTGAGGACCGGCTCGGTCGGCTGCGCGCCGACACCCAGCCAGTACTGCGCACGCTCCGAGTCGATCTCGATCAGCGAGGGCTCTTCCTTCGGGTGGTACTTGCCGATGGTCTCGATCGCCCGGCCGTTGCGGCGGGTGCGCGAGTCCGCGACGACGACGCGGTACTGCGGGTTGCGGATCTTGCCGAGACGGGTGAGCTTGATCTTGACAGCCACTGCTGTGTTCTCCTTCGGGGTGCGCCGAGGCGCGTGTCACGTGCAATTCGGACAGCGCGCCCTTCTGGCACGCCCGGTTTTGCCTCTACCTGTGACCGTCGCTCGGTACGTGGGCAGGGTTGCCCACACCGGATGCGACGACAGCCATCCATTGTGCCAGATCCGCGAGCCAGGACGAAACCGGCGCCGGACCAGGGCTTTCGGACCTATCGGACGAGAGCGTCGTCGCTCGCGACCACGCGTCCGCGCAGCACCACGAGCGACGGCCGGGCCTGCGCCGGATCGGTGCGCGGGTCGTCGCGGTAGACGATCAGGTCCGCGGAGGTGCCGGCCTCCAGGCTCGGGTGCCCGAGCCATGCGCGGGCCCGCCAGCTCGCGGCGGCGTACGCCTCGGTAGGGCTCAGGCCGACCCGCACGAGCGAGGCGATCTCGTCGGCGATCCGCCCGTGCCGCACCTGCCCACCGGCGTCGGTGCCCGCGTAGATCGGGATACCGGCCTCGTGTGCGGCCCCGATGGTCGCGTCGAGCCGCGCGTACAGCTCGCGCATGTGCGCCGCGTACACCGGGAAACGGGTGGCCGAATCGGCGATCTCGGGGAAGTTCTCGATGTTCACCAGGGTCGGCACGAGCGCGGTGCCCTGCGCGGCCATCGTGGCGATGGTCTCGTCGGTCAGGCCGGTGCCGTGCTCGATGCAGTCGATACCGGCGGCGAGCAGCCCCGGCAGCGCGTCCTCCCCGAACACGTGAGCGGTGACCCGCGCGCCCTCGCGGTGCGCGGCGGTGATCGCCTCGGCGAGGATCTCGTCGCTCCACAGCGGCGCGAGGTCGCCGATGCTCCGGTCGATCCAGTCACCGATGAGCTTGACCCAGCCGTCACCGGCGCGGGCCTGCCGCGCGACCTCCTCGGGCAGCTGCGATTCGTCCTCGAGGTCGACGGGCAGACCGCGGATGTAGCGCTTGGGCATGGCGATGTGCCGTCCGGCCCGGATGATGCGCGGCAGGTCGGTCCGGGCGTCGAGGCCGCGGGTGTCGACGGGTGAACCGGCGTCGCGCAGCAGCAGGACCCCGGCGTCGCGTTCGGTCACGGCCTGCGCGAGCAGTCCCTCGGCGTCCTCCGCTCCCCCGCCGAACCGGATACCGACGTGGCAGTGGGCGTCGACGAGACCGGGCAGGATCCACCCGTCGTCGGTGAGCACCTGCGCGTCCGGCAGGGGTTCGGCCGAGAACGCGCCGTCGGATCCGATCCACAGTTCGACGGTTTCGTCGTCCTGCAGACGACGTCCCCGCACCACGTACGGGCCAGGTTGCTCGGCACCGACCACGGCGGCCTCCTCGGAGAGCTCGGGAGTCCGGTGCCGGACGGGCCGACACCGGACGGGGTCAGTTCTTCGGGAACTTCAGCTTCGACAGGTCGAAGCCCTCGAGGCCCGGGGGCAGCTCGTCGAGGCCCTTGGGCATGTTCGACAGGTCGGGCATCCCGGCCGGCATGCCACCGGGCAGACCCGGGAAGCCACCGGGCAGACCGCCCCGCACCTTCGGCGGGGTCGGGCCACGTCCGCCCTTCTTGCCCTTCTTGCCCTTCTTGCGCTGGTTCTTCCGGGCGCCCGGCATGCCCATCTGCCCGGCCATCGCGGCCATCATCTTGCGGGCCTCGAAGAAGCGGTCGACGAGCTGGTTGACGTCGGAGACCTTCACACCGGAACCGTTGGCGATGCGCAGGCGCCGCGAACCGTTGATGATCTTCGGGTTGGCACGCTCCTCCGGGGTCATACCGCGGATGATCGCCTGGATGCGGTCGAGCTGCTTCTCGTCGACGGCGGCCAGGGCCTCCTTCATCTGCCCCGCACCGGGCAGCATGCCCAGCAGGTTCGCGATGGGACCCATCTTGCGGACGGCCATCATCTGCTCGAGGAAGTCCTCGAGGGTGAGCTCACCGGAGCCGATCTTGCTGGCGGTGGCCTCGGCCTGCTTGGCGTCGAAGACCTGCTCGGCCTGCTCGATGAGGGTGAGCACGTCGCCCATGCCGAGGATGCGGCTGGCCATGCGCTCGGGGTGGAAGACGTCGAAGTCCTCGAGCTTCTCACCGGTCGACGCGAACATGATCGGCTGACCGGTCAGCTCGCGGACGCTGAGCGCGGCACCACCGCGAGCGTCGCCGTCGAGCTTGGTGAGCACCACGCCGGTGAAGCCGACGCCCTCGCGGAACGCCTCGGCGGTGCTCACGGCGTCCTGGCCGATCATGGCGTCGAGGACGAACAGCACCTCGTCGGGATTCACGGCGTCGCGGATGCCGGCGGCCTGCGCCATCAGCTCCTGGTCGATGCCGAGGCGTCCGGCGGTGTCGACGATGACCACGTCGTACTGCTTGTTGCGGGCCTCGGCGACACCCTGCTCGGCGACCGCGATCGGGTCGGCGGCCGTGACACCGAGTTCGTTGTCGCCGCCACCGATGGACGTGCCCGGATGCGGGGCGAACACCGCGACACCGGCGCGTTCGCCGACGACCTGCAGCTGGGTGACGGCACCGGGGCGCTGCAGGTCGCAGGCGACGAGCAGCGGGGTGTGACCCTGGCCCTTGAGCCACTTCGCCAGTTTGCCGGCGAGCGTGGTCTTACCGGCACCCTGCAGACCGGCGAGCATGATGACGGTCGGCGGGTTCTTGGCGAACTTCAGACGGCGGGTCTCACCACCGAGGATGCCGACGAGCTCCTCGTTGACGATCTTGACGACCTGCTGCGCCGGGTTGAGCGCACCGTGGACCTCGGCGCCCTTCGCGCGTTCCTTGATCTTCTTGATGAACTCGCGCACCACCGGCAGCGCGACGTCGGCCTCGAGCAGCGCGAGGCGGATCTCGCGGCAGGTCGCGTCGATGTCCGCGTCGGACAGCCGTCCCTTGCCGCGCAGGTCCTTCAGGACCCCTGTCAACCTGTCGGAAAGGGATTCGAACACCGAATGCGCTCCTGAGCTCTGACGAATGTGCGGACAATGCTGCGAACCAGGGTAACCGCTCGCCTCGGGGCCCGGCCGCGGGTGGCCTCCCCTCCCCGGGCAGACCACCGCCGCGGTCAGGCTCCCGTCGCAGGTGCCTCCGGTCCGGGTGCGGGCAGCACGGCCAGCAGCTCCCGTTCGAGATGCTCACGGGAGATCCGGGTGTGGGCGCCGTCGAAGTCCACGCAGAACGAGTCGACGACCGTCGCCCCGAGCGTGGTGACCTTCGCCCACCGCACATCCGCCCCGACCCGCTCGAAGACGTCCGCGAGACGGCACAGCAGGCCGATCCGGTCCTCCGCGCGGATCTCGAGCACCACCTGCCCGGGATCGGGCGTGTCGAACCAGATGATCCGCGGCGGAGCGTGCGCCGCGGTGACCGGTACCGCCCGCGCGGGCCTCTCGGGCATCCGGCTCTCCCGCACCGCACGGTCCTTCTCCTCGAGCGCCGGCAGCAGATCGAGGTCGCCGGAGCGGGCCCGGATCAGTTCCTGCCGCAGCAGCGCCGCTTCGGGCGGTGCGCCGAAGCGCGGCACCACGACGAAGGTGTTGACGGTGCTCCCGGCGTGGCTGGCGATCGAGGCGGACAGCACCCGCAGGCCGTGCAGCGACAGCACCCCGGCCTCGTCGGACAGCACCCCGCGCTCGTCGGGGGCCACGAAGGTCGCCGTGAAGCTGCGGCCGTCCTTGCGCGGTTCGAGCGAGACGTGCAGCGCACCCTCCTCCGCGAGGGCGGCGAGTCCGGGCTCGATCGGGTCCGGTGCGGGGAGGTCGTCGCCGGCCATCATCATCCGGCAGCGGCGCACCAGCTCACGGATGAGCGAGGCCTTCCAGTCGCCCCACACCCCCGGCCCGGTGGCCTGCGAATCCGCCTCGGCGAGGGCGTGCAGCAGGTCCAGCAGGACGGGATCGCCGCCGAGCGTGTCGACCACGAACTCCACGGTCGCCGGGTCGTCGAGATCCCGGCGGGTCGCGGTGTGCGGCAGCAGCAGGTGGTGCCGCACCATCGCGGTGAGCAGGGCGAGATCGGACGGCCACAGCCCCATCCGCCGGCCGATCTGCAGGGCGAGTTCGGCTCCGACGATGCTGTGGTCTCCGCCGCGTCCCTTGCCGATGTCGTGCAGCAGCGCACCGAGGACGAGCAGGTCGGGGCGCGCGACGCGGGTGGTCAGCTCGCTGGCGTAGACGGCGGTCTCGACGAGATGCCGGTCGACGGTCCAGATGTGGACGGCGTCGCGGGGCGGCAGGTCGCGCACGGCACCCCATTCGGGCAGCAGCCGTCCCCACAGGCCGGTACGGTCCAGGGATTCGATGACGTCGACGGCGCGGCGCCCGGAACCGAGCAGCACCAGGAAGTCGTCGAGTGCCTCCCGCGGCCACGGTTCGCGCAGTTCCGGGGCGTTGTCGGCGAGCCGGGTGAGCGTCGCCGCCGAGATCGGGAGCCCGGCCTGCGCCGCCGCGGCCGCCACCCGGGTGGTCAGCCCGGGATCGCGGCGCGGATGCGCGTCGCGGGCGAGGGCGACCTCTCCCCCGTGTTCGACGACGCCCTCGTCGAGGGGGCGCCGGACGGGACCGCGGCGCAACCGCGACAGTCCCTTGCGGGGCAGCGAGTTCGCGGCGGTCCGCAGACCGACCTCCACCGAGTAGCTGATGGTGCGTGCCGATTCGGTGAGCACCCGGGCGAGGTCGAAGCGGTCGCCGATGCGCAGGGCCGCGGCGATCTCGTCGGCGTCCTGGGCGCGCAGCTGGTCGCGGGGGCGGGCCGCGACGCGGTGCAGTTCGGTGCGCACGTCGAGCAGCCGCCGGTGGGCGGCGGCGAGTCCGCCGCCGGGCACGTCCGGTCCGAGTCCCGGCATGCCGTCGGTGAGTTGCGCGACGGACAGGGCGTTGAGCAACTGCACGTCCCGCAACCCGCCGCGACCACTCTTGAGATCGGGTTCGGCTCGGTGGGCGATCTGGCCGCTGCGTTGCCACCGCGTCTCGGTCAGTTCGATGAGTTCGTCGAAGCGGGACCGGATCCCGGTGCGCCACTGGCGGCGCACCCCTCCGATCAGCAGGTTGCTCAACTGGGCGTCGCCGGCGATGTGCCGGGCCTCGAGCATCCCGAGGGCGGCGGTGAGGTCGGAGGAGAACACCTGCAGGGCCTGCGGGACGGTGCGGACGCTGTGGTCGAGCTTGATGTGCGCGTCCCAGAGGGGGTACCAGAGCTGATCGGCGACCTTGGAGACCACGGCCGGGGCCATGTCGTCGTGCAGCAGGATGAGATCGAGGTCGGAGTACGGGAGCATCTCCCGGCGTCCGAGGCCCCCGACGGCGACGATGGCGAAGCCGCCCTCCTCGCGGATACCGAGTTCGGCGCCCTTGGTGGTGAGCCAGAACTCGTGCAGGTCGACGAGGGCGTGCCGCAGTGCGGCGGTGTCGAGGCGGCGGCTTCGGGGGCCGCCGGCGAGCAGGGTGTCGCGGGCCGCGGCCAGATCCGCGGCACCGCCGGGCGGGGCGTTCCGGTCCGAGGACACCGAAGGCCCCGACCCCGCTGCCGAAGCAGCGGGACCAGGGCCTCGAGTGCCGGACCCCTGGGGGTCAGAGCGCATCCGAACCTCGTTCTCCGGTGCGGACCCGGATGACCGACTCGACCGGGGTGACCCAGACCTTGCCGTCACCGATCTTCCCGGTACGCGACGCCTCCACGATGGTCTCCACGACCTTGTCCACCGCGGAGTCGTCCACGACGACCTCGACCCGCACCTTCGGCACGAAGTCGACGGAGTATTCCGCGCCGCGGTACACCTCGGTGTGGCCCTTCTGCCGGCCGTAGCCCTGCACCTCGCTGACGGTCATGCCCAGTACGCCCGCCTGTTCGAGGCCTGCCTTGACGTCCTCGAGCGTGAACGGCTTGACGATCGCCGTGATCAGCTTCATGTTCTATCCTTCCCCGTGCCCACTGGGCGTTGCCACTGCGCGCTGTCTCGGTCTTCTTATCACTTGAGGGCGGCTGCGAAGTCGTATGCGGACTCCGCGTGCTCGGCCTCGTCGATGCCTCGTGCCTCTTCCTCCTCCGACACCCGCCAGCCCATCGGCTTGAGCGCGAAGGCGATCACGGCGGTGACGATCGCGGTGAAGACCAGGGCGACGACTGCGATGACGATCTGGATGACGAGCTGCTTGTAGTCGCCACCGTAGAACAGACCGGTCTCGGTGCCGAGGAAACCGATGGCGACGGTGCCCCACAGTCCGGAGACGAGGTGGACGCCGACCACGTCGAGCGAGTCGTCGTAGCCGAACTTGTACTTCAGGCCGACCGCGAGAGCCGACAGGACACCGGCGATCACACCGAGGACGATCGAGCCGACCGGGCTCAGCGAACCGGCGGCGGGGGTGATGGCGACCAGGCCGGCGACGGCACCGGAGGCGGCACCGAGGCTGGTGGCCTTGCCGTCACGGACACGCTCGGTGACGAGCCAGCCGAGGATCGCGGCGGCGGTGGCGGTGGTGGTGTTGACCCACGCCAGGCCGGCGGTGCCGTCGGCGGCGAAGGCCGAACCGGCGTTGAAGCCGAACCATCCGAACCACAGCAGAGCGGCGCCGAGCATGACGAACGGCAGGTTGTGCGGACGGAAGGCGGTGCGGCCGAAACCGATGCGCTTGCCGATGATCACGGCCAGGACCAGAGCTGCGATACCCGCGTTGATGTGGACGACGGTGCCACCGGCGAAGTCGATCGGCGAGACCGCGGCGACGAGGCCACCCTCACCGTCGTCGACGGTGCCGAACAGGGACGCGGCGATGCTGTCCTCGGAACCGGAGAGCAGGCCACCGCCCCAGACCATGTGGGCGAGCGGGAAGTACGCGCAGGTGACCCAGATCGCCACGAACGCCATCCAGGTGCCGAACTTGACGCGCTCGGCGAGCGCACCGCTGATCAGAGCGGTGGTGATGATCGCGAAGGTCACCTGGAATCCGATGTCGATGATCTGGGGGTAGTCACCGATACCGGGCAGGAACCCACCCTCGTCGTCGTAGATCGAGCCCTGCAGACCGAACTGTTCGAACGGGTTCGCGAAGATCCCGAGCACGCTCTCGGAGCCGTAGGACATCGACCAGCCCCACAGCACGTAGATGACGCCGATGAGGGCCATCGCCCCGAAGGACATCATCATCATGTTGAGCACGGACTTGGAGCGGGACATTCCGCCGTAGAAGAACGCCAGGCCCGGGGTCATCAGAAGCACGAGCGACGCCGCCATGAGCATCCATGCTGCGTCGCCGGTGTTCACCACTTCCTCCACTTGCAACCTCCCTGTAGGCCGCGCCGAGCGGCGCGTTGTCGAGGGAAAGCTTGCTGGGCCGATGTTTCCGTGGGGGCGCCGCACTGTTTCGTGGGCGTGAACGGACGAACGGGACGTGTTTCGTCCTTGTTTCGCACGGAGCCGAACGTATTTCACACGGCCGTGACAAGAGCGGACCGGCCGCTCCTCCGGGAGGGAGGAACAGCCGGTCCGGGACCGGTGCAGGGGCGGCTGGAGGAGGAACTCGGTCAGCCCAGCAGGGCGTCCACGAAGGCCTCCGGTTCGAACGGGGCGAGGTCGTCGGCGCCCTCGCCGAGCCCCACCAGCTTCACGGGCACACCGAGCTCGTGCTGCACCTGGAAGACGATGCCGCCCTTGGCGGTGCCGTCGAGCTTGGTGAGCACCACACCGGTGATGTCGACGACCTCGGCGAACACGCGTGCCTGCATCAGGCCGTTCTGACCGATGGTCGCGTCGAGCACGAGGAGCACCTCGTCGACGACGGCCTTCTTCTCGACGACGCGCTTGACCTTGCCGAGCTCGTCCATCAGACCGGTCTTGGTGTGGAGGCGGCCGGCGGTGTCGACCAGGACCGCGTCGACCCCGTTCTCGATGCCCTTCGACACCGAGTCGAACGCGACAGCCGCAGGGTCGGCGCCCTCCTTGCCGCGCACGACCTCCGCCCCGACCCGCTCGGCCCAGGTCTGCAACTGGTCGGCGGCCGCGGCACGGAAGGTGTCGGCGGCGCCGAGCAGCACGCGCCGCCCGTCGGCGACGAGGACGCGGGCGAGCTTGCCGGTCGTGGTGGTCTTGCCGGTGCCGTTGACACCGACGACGAGCAGGACGGCCGGGTGGTCGTCGTGCGGCAGCGCCCGGATGGAACGGTCGAGTTCGGGACGGAGTTCGTCGACGAGGACGCTGCGCAGCACGGCGCGGGCGTCGGCTTCGGTGCGCACGCTGTGCGCGGCCATCTCCTCCCGCAGCCGGTCGACGATCTTGGTGGTGGTGGCGGCGCCGAGGTCGGCGATGAGGAGGGTGTCCTCGATCTCCTCCCACGAGTCCTCGTCGAGGTCACCGCCTCCGAGGAGGCCGAGCAGGCTCTTGCCGACCGCGGACTGCGACCGCGCGAGACGCCCACGCAGGCGGGTGAGACGGCCCGCGGTGGGTTCGATCTCCTCGATCGGAGGGGCGGGCGGCACGGCCGCGGGACCGGCCGGCTCGGTGATCTCGGGGGCAGCTTCCGGTTCAGCGACCTCAGGGGCGGTCTCCGGCTCGGTGACGGTCTCGGGTGCCGGTGCGGCCTCCCGAACGACCTCGGGCTCGACGGGTTCGGGTTCCGCGACGGCCGGTTCGGGTGCGACCTCGGGCTCGACGGGTTCCGGCTCGGCGGGCTCGGGCTCGGCGGGCTCGGGCTCGGCAGGCTTCGGGGCCGGCTTCGGTTCCGCGGGCGCGGCCGGGGTGGCCGGCGGCGCCTCGGTGACCTCCTCCGGCAGCGGCACGGTGCGCGGCTTCGGCGCGGGCTCCGGTTCCGCCTTCGGCGTCGGCTTCGGTGTCGGCTTCGGGGCCGGCTTCGGCGGTGCCGCCGTACCCTGCGAGAAGCTGAACCCGCTCTGGGCCTTGTACCCGCCGGAACGATCCTTGGTCTCGGCGGTGCCGAGCTGCGGGGTCTCCTGAGATTTCGGCTGGGCCTTCAGTGACACCTGCCGCCGGCGGTACAGGGTCAGCCCGACCACGAGCGCGACGAGAACGACCGCCAGGGCGGCGGCGATGACTATCCAGGCTCCGGTACTCACGTACCCATACTGTCAGGCCTGGAGCTCCTCCTCCGGCTCGGGGACGGGTGTCGTCACGTCGCGTCCCCGCAGACGCTGCGAGATCACGCGGGTGATGCCGTCGCCGCGCATGCTCACGCCGTACAGTGCGTCGGCGATCTCCATCGTCGGCTTCTGGTGCGTGATGACGATGAGTTGGGACTTCTCCCGCAACTGCTCGAAGAGCCCGATCAGCCGGCGCAGGTTGGTGTCGTCGAGGGCGGCCTCGACCTCGTCCATCACGTAGAACGGCGACGGACGGGCCCGGAAGATCGCCACGAGCATCGCCACGGCGGTCAGCGACTTCTCGCCACCGGACAGCAGCGACAGGCGCTTGACCTTCTTGCCCGGCGGGCGCGCCTCGACCTCGACTCCGGTGGTGAGCATGTCGCCGGGATCGGTGAGGACCAGCCGGCCCTCGCCGCCGGGGAACAGTTTCGCGAACACCTGCTCGAACTCGCGCTCGACGTCGGCGTACGCCTCGGTGAACACCTGCAGGATGCGGGCGTCGACCTCCTCGACGACCGCGAGCAGATCCTTGCGGGCGCTCTTGACGTCCTCGAGCTGGGTGGCGAGGAAGTTGTAGCGCTCCTCGAGCGCCGCGAACTCCTCCAGCGCGAGCGGGTTGACCCGGCCGAGGGTCGCGAGGTCCTTCTCCGCGCGCTTGGCGCGGCGTTCCTGCGTCGCCCGGTCGTAGGGCATCGGCTGCGGCGCGACGACCTGTTCCCCGCGTTCCTTGGCCTGCTCGTACTCGGCCATCTCCAGCGGGGTGGGCGGCAACGGGACGTCAGGGCCGTACTCGGCGACGAGATCGTCCGGGGCGATGCCGTGCTGTTCGACGATGGCCTGCTCGAGCTGCTCGATCCGCAGGGCGGCCTGGGCGCGGGCGACCTCGTCGCGGTGCACCGCGTCGGTGAGCTGGTCGCGCTGCGCGGACAGTTCACGCACGAGTTCGCGGGCCCGTTCGAGCTGTTCGGCGCACTCGGCGCGACGGCGGTTCAGCTCGTCGCGGCGGGTGAGCGCGGTGGCGACCACCTCGTCGAGCTGCGCGGCCACACGCTGTCCGGCCTCGGCGACGGCGGCGGCCACCGCGGCGGCCTGGCGGCGGGCGATCCGGGCGCGTTCGGCGCGGGCGCGGGCCTCGCGTTCGGCCTGCGCGGCCCGGCGCAGCGAGTCGGCCTTGCCGCGGAGCGCCTCGGCGCGTTCCTCGGCGGTGCGGGCGGCGAGCCGGGCCTCGACCTCGACGGCCCGCACCTCGGCGAGCGCGGCCGCGGCCATCTCCCGCTCGGCCGCGGTGTGCTCGGTGGCCGAGCCCTCGCCGGTACCCGCGGAGTCGTCCTCGGCGTGGCGCAGCCGTTCCTCGAGTTCGAGGACCTTCTGGCGGGCGACATCGCGTTGCCTCTCGGCCTCGGACCGCTGCCGGGTCAGACGGTCGGCCTCCGCCTGGGCGGTGCGGGCGGCCTGGCCGAGCCGGCCGAGCTGCTCGTAGAGGGCGGAGATCGCCGCGTCGGACTCGTTGAGGGCGGCCAGGGTCTGTTCGACGTGCTCGGCGCGCTCGGCCTGCTCGGCGAGCGCACCGGCCAGCGCGGCGGCCAGTTCCTCGGAGCGGCGCACGGCCTGGTCGAGGGCGGCGCGGGAGGTGTCGATGGCGGCCTGGATCTCGAGGGTGCTCGGTGCGCGGTCGGACCCGCCGATCACCCAGCCGGCACCGGCGAGGTCGCCGCTGCGGGTCACCGCCCGCAGATCGGGACGTGCGGCGCAGATCTCCAGGGCGGTGGGCAGATCGTCGACGACGATCGTGTGGGCGAGCAGGCCGTCGAGGCCACCGCGCAGTTCGGCGGGGCAGTCCACGACCTCGCCGAGCCACCGCGCTCCTTCGGGGAGGCTTCCCCGGGCGGGGCCGCCCGCGGCACCGGCGATCACGAAGGCCACCCGGCCCTGGTCGGCCTGCGCGAGTTCGGTCACCGCGGAGGTCGCGGCGTCGGCGGTGCGGGCTTCGAGGGCGTCCGCGGCCGCCCCCAGTGCGGCGGCGACCGCGGCCTCGTATCCGGCGGAGATGCGGAGGCGGTCGGCGATGCGCCCGGTGAGGCCTTCACCGTGCTTCTCGAGCAGCCAGGCGGCGCCGTCGGTGCGTTCGAGACCCATGGACAGGGCCTCGATGCGGGCGGTGAGGGAGGCGACCTCCTTGCCCGCGGCGCGTTCGGCCTCCTGCAGTTCGGTCACCCGGGCGTCGGCGAGGCGCAGGGCCTCCAGGGCCCGTTCGTGCTGGGCGTCGGCCTCGACCTCGGCGGCGTCGAGATCGGGGATGCGGGCCTGCGCGGTCTCGTACTCCTCCCGGGCGGCGACACCGCGCAGCCGGGCCTCCTCGATGGCGACGGTCAGCCGCCCGATCTCGGCGTCGATGGAGTCGGC
Organism: Rhodococcus sp. Z13; assembly: GCF_025837095.1. Classification (NCBI taxonomy): domain Bacteria; kingdom Bacillati; phylum Actinomycetota; class Actinomycetes; order Mycobacteriales; family Nocardiaceae; genus Rhodococcus; species Rhodococcus sacchari. The sequence goes on along the minus strand of NZ_CP107551.1, from coordinate 1,825,990 downwards.
GCGGGTGCGCATCGTCTCCACCTGGCCGGTCAAGCGGGCCAGGCCCTCGCGCCGGTCGGCGACCGCGCGGACGGCGGCGAGGTGGGCGCGTTCGGCCTCCGCGGCGGCCTCCTCCTGGTCGGCGAGCTGCTCGCGCGCGGCCTCCAGTGCACCGTGGGCGATCTCGACGGCTTCGAGGAGTTCCGCCTCCTCGACCGCGATGCGGTCGGCGCGGGCCTCCATCTCGTCGGGATCCTGCCCGGACCGGTCCTCGGGTTCGGTGTGGAGGTGGCGGGCGCGTTCCTGCGCGACCCGCACGGTCGCGGACACCCGTTCGGCAAGGGCGGAGAGCCGGAACCAGCTCTGGGAGGACGCCTCGGCGGCGGGGGTCAGCTCGGCGAGGGCCTTCTCGAAGCGGGCGAGTTCGGCGTTGGCGTCGTCGAGGGTGGCGAGCACGTTGTCGAGGCGCTCGCGGATCACCTTCTCCTGCTCGTCGTGGCCGGACAGTTCGGCGCGGCGGGTCACGAGGTCGTCGGCGGCCAGGCGCAGGCGGGCGTCGCGCAGCTCGGCCTGGATCGTCTGGGCGCGCCGCGCGACCTCGGCCTGGCGTCCGAGCGGCTTGAGCTGGCGGCGCAGTTCGGCGGTGAGGTCGGTGAGGCGGGCGAGGTTGGCCTGCATCGAGTCGAGTTTCCGCAGCGCCTTCTCCTTGCGCTTGCGGTGCTTGAGGACGCCGGCGGCCTCCTCGATGAAGGCGCGGCGGTCCTCGGGGCGGGACTCGAGGATCGCGGCGAGGCGCCCCTGCCCGACGATGACGTGCATCTCCCGGCCGATACCGGAGTCCGACAGCAGTTCCTGCACGTCCATGAGGCGGCAGGGGCTGCCGTTGATCTCGTACTCGCCCGCGCCGTCGCGGAACATACGGCGGGTCACCGAGACCTCGGAGTACTCGATGGGCAGCGCCCCGTCGGAGTTGTCGATGGTGAGCGTGACCTCGGCGCGGCCGAGCGGGGGCCGGCCCGAGGTACCGGCGAAGATGACGTCCTGCATCTTGCCGCCGCGCAGGGCCTTGGCGCCCTGCTCCCCCATCACCCAGGTCAGGGCGTCGACGACGTTCGACTTGCCGGAGCCGTTGGGGCCGACGACGCAGGTGATGCCCGGTTCGAAACGCAGAGTCGTCGACGAGGCGAAGGACTTGAAGCCCTTCAGCGTCAGACTCTTGAGATACATGGGAAAAACTCTACCGGCGGGCTCCGACCGGCTTCACGACGCCGGGTGGACCGCCCGGACCGTTCCGTCGAAACCGGTCGTGTACAGGGTGTTCGGGTCCCAGCCCGGTCCCGCGCCGAAGGCGAGGGAGGACATCAGCGGGATCCCCTCGGCGATGCGGCAGCTCTCGCCGGTCCGCGGGTCGACGCGCAGCACCGCACCGCCGAGGTTGAGCGCGATGTACAGCGCGCCGTCGGGTCCGATCGCGAGGTCGTCGGGCATCGACAGCAGACCCGGGCCGGGGAGGTCGATGCTGCGCACCGGTCCCTCGAGGTCGCGGGCGTCGAGGACGTGTAGGCGGTTGACGGCCTCGAAGGTCGTGACGGTGTAGACGGTGTCGCCGGTCACCGCGATGCCGTTGACCGAGCCGAGGTCGGTGCGGATCACGCGGGGTCCGCTGCCGTCGGCGGGCACGTGGGTCAGGCCCACCTGCCCGATGTCGCGGGAGGCCAGCAGCGAACCGTCCGGGAGCAGGCCGAGACCGTTGGGCATCACCAGGCCGGTGGCCACGGTGCGGCGATCGCCGGTGTCGAGGTCGAGGACGTCGATCGTGCCGTCGGGGATCCCGGCGAGACCCGAGACGGTGGTGTTGCCGACGTTGAGGTAGACGGTGGAGCCGTCGACGACGATGCCGCCCGGTCCGGTCACCTCGGGCAGGACGGTGGTGACGGTGCCGTCGGGGGCGACACGGCGCAGCGCGCCCGGGCCGACGAAGGAGGTGTCGGAGACGAGCAGGCCGCCGCGGCCGTCGAAGGCGAGGTTCTCGAGCACTCCGAGGCCGGAGGTCACCGTGGTCACGGGCCGCAGCGCACAGGCATCGTCGGGATCGGCCGCCGCCGGGCCGGCCGTCCAGGGCGCCGTCGCCACCGCGGCGGCCGCCGCCAGGATCGTCACGCGCACACGCTTCGCCATGGTCTCCCCCACTCACCGAGTGCGCCCGGACCCCCGTCGGCCGCTGTTGCCTACGACCGCTGCAAGATAGCAGGCCGCGCGGCCGAACGGGCCGGGATCAGCGTTCGACGAAACCGGTGAGGCCGCCGCGCGCGGGGTCCCACGATTCGACGACCAGCCGTACCTCGCCCGGGGTGTCGCCGGAGCGCAACCAGGCCAGGAGTTGTTCGAGCGCGGGCCGCGGGCCCTCGGCGACGACCAGCACCCGCCCGTCGGGGTGGTTGGTGGCGTGTCCGACGAGTCCGAGTTCGAGGGCGCGGGCCCGGGTGAACCAGCGGAAACCCACGCCCTGGACCCGGCCGTGCACCCACGCGGTGAGCCGTTCGGTGTCCGGGTTCGTGGTCATGGCCTCAGGACTCGGGGGTGATGGTGAGCGAGACCTTGGTGCCGGCCTTGAGGGTGCGGCCCACGGTGCACACCTTGTCGATGGAACGTTCGACGAGGGCGAGCAGGCGGGCCTGGGCCTCGGTGTCGAGTTCGGACAGGTCGAGGACCAGTTCCTCCTCGAGGTGCGGGTACACCTCGTTCTCGCGGTCGGCGGCACCGGAGACGCGGATGGTGGCGTCGTAGTCGTCGCCGAGGCGGCGGGACAGCGGGAAGTCCGAGGACATGCCCGAGCACGCGGCCAGCGCGATCTTCAGCAGCTCACCGGGTGTGAAGACGCCCTCGACGTTCTCGGATCCGATGAGCACCTCGGCGCCCCGGGAGCTGCGGCCGGTGTAGCGGCGGGTTCCGGTGCGTTCGACCCACAGTTCGGTCGGGGGAAGATCGGGAGTCTGGTCAGCCATGGGGGAAATCCTGCCATGTCTCCCCCACGGCGATGTCGCGCAGGAGGGTGAGCAGGTTGTCGAGGGCCGCCGACGGGGTGTCGGCGCTGCGGCGCAGCACCCCCACGGGTTCGACGGTTCCGGCGGCGGGAAGGTCGAGGCGGCACAGGGTTCCGTCGGCGAGGTCGTCGCGGGGGGCGCGTTCGGTGGTGATCCACACGGCGTCGCTGCGACGCACCACCCCGCGCGCGACGGACAGGTCCAGGGTCTCGAGGCGACCGCCGGGCGGGCGCAGACCGTGCCGTTCGAACAGGGCGTCGGCGGCGTGCCGCGGCACCGTGCCGCGGGTGGCGACGACGAGTGGGTGGTCGAGCAGGTCGGCGAGAGTGACGGGCCGGCCGGCGAGGGGGTGTCCGGGGCGCACGACGCACACGAGGGTTTCGGCGTAGAGGAGTTCGAACGACAGCCCGACCATCCGGGCGGGCTCGGCCATGCGGCCGAGCACGACGTCGACGGTACCGGTGGCCAGGGCGGAGAGCAGGACGGTGTTCGGGTCGGTGCGGACCCGGACGTCGAGTTCGGGGTGCCGGGCGCGCAGCCGGGTGAGAACCTCGGGCAGCAGGGAGCCGGCGACGGTGGGCAGGGCGCCGATCCGCAGCGGGTCGGGGGTGGGCTCACCGACGCCGGCCAGGGCCGCGGCGGCGGCGTCGAGCGACGCGGTGACCTCCCGCGCGTGCCGCAGGAAGCGCTGCCCCGCGGCGGTCAGGTGCGCGCCGTGGCGTCCCCGGTCCAGCAGTTTCACCCCGGCCAGGGTCTCGAGTTCGTTGAGCGTCTTGGTGACGGCGGGTTGGCTGAGGTGCAGCAGGTCCGCGGCGCGGCCGACGTGCTGTTCGCGCGCGACCACGACGAAGCAGCGGAGGTGGCGCAGGCGGATGCGGGCGGCGAGGTCCGGTTCGGTGCGGGGCAGGTCGAACTCCAGATCCATCACTCCAAGTTATGTAAATTCTGCCATTTCGTCAATTTACATGAGTTTTTGTCACACCTAGGGTGGTGGCAACAGCCCGACAGATCGGAGTTCGAATGTCCACCGGCGAATACGTCGAGCGCGACCACACACTGCATCCGCCCGCGCTCACACCCGGCTACCGCACCTCGGTGCTGCGCGCCCCGAAGAACGCGCTCATCACCCCCAAACCGACCCTCTCGGAGATCACCGGCCCGATCTTCCGCAGCGACGAGCTCGGCGACCTCGACAACGACCTGATCCTCAACTTCGCCAAGGACGGCCTGCCGATCGGCGAACGGATCATCGTCCACGGCTTCGTGCGCGACGAGTTCGGCAATCCCGTCGAGGGCGCCCTCGTCGAGGTCTGGCAGGCCAACGCCGGCGGCCGGTACCGGCACAAGAAGGACACCTACCTCGCACCGATCGACCCGAACTTCGGCGGCTGCGGGCGGATGGTCACCGACGCCAACGGCTACTACCACTTCCGCACCATCAAGCCCGGCGCGTATCCGTGGGGCAACAGCCGCAACGCCTGGCGGCCGGCGCACATCCACGTGTCGATCCTCGGCCGCGGCTGGGCGCAGCGGCTCATCACCCAGCTGTACTTCGAGGGCGACCCGCTCATCGAGAAGTGCCCGATCGCGCGGACGATCCCGACGCTCGACCAGCTGCGCAGCCTGATCGCGCAGGAGGATCCCGCCTCGAACGCACCCTTCGACGCGCGCGCCTACCGCTGGGACATCACCCTGCGCGGCCGCCGCGCCACCTTCTTCGACAACGTCAACCTGCCGGGAGCCCCGCGATGAGCCTGTCCCCCAACCCCTTCGATCCGGTCCCCTCGCTGCTGCCGCGCCCGATGGTCACCCGTTTCCCGGAGACGCCCTCGCAGACCGGCGGCCCGTACGTGCACATCGGCCTGGCACCGCAGCAGGCCGGCTTCGACATCTTCGAGAACAACTTCGGCAACGTGCTGGTCTCCGAGGACACCGTCGGTGAGCGGATCCTGTTGGAAGGCCGCGTGTTCGACGGCACCGGCACCCCGGTGCGCGACGCGCTGCTCGAGATCTGGCAGGCCGACGCCCACGGCCGCTACGCCCACCCCGAGGACCGGCAGGACCGCGAGGCCGACCCCACCTTCCGCGGCTGGGGACGCACCGGCGGCGACTTCGACACGGGCGTGTTCACCTTCGAGACGATCAAGCCGGGCCCGGTCACCAACCCCGACGGGTCGGTGTCCGCGCCGCACGTCCTGGTGGTGATCTTCGCGCGCGGCATCAACATCGGCCTGCACACGCGGATCTACTTCGAGGACGAGGCCGAACTCAACGCGAAGGATCCGGTCCTGAGCGGCATCGAGTGGGAGGTCCGCCGCGACACCCTGATCGCGTCCCGCTCCGAGCGGGACGGCCGCACCGTCTACACGCTCGACATCCGTCTGCAGGACACCCCGGACGGGGGCGCCGAGACGGTGTTCTTCGACATCTGACGAGCGATTCGCCCCGAACGACCCGGTACGCCCTGCGCTACCGGGTCGTTCGCGGTCTGGGCTGGCATTTCGGGCAGCTGTACGAGGAGCGGTTCATGAACTTCTCGCGGCGGATCGGGGCGCCGCAGCGGCGGCACCCGAGATTCTCGCGCCCGTAGACGTTCAGCGACCGCTCGAAGTATCCGGACTGGCCGTTGACGTTGACGTACAGCGCGTCGAACGAGGTACCGCCCTGGGCAAGCGCCTCCCCCATCACCTCCGCGGCCGCGTCGAGCACCGCCCGCAGCTTCGGCCGCGTCAGGCCGTCGGCGAGCCGGTTGCCGTGGATGCCCGCCCGCCACAGCGCCTCGTCGGCGTAGATGTTGCCGATGCCCGAGACCACCGTCTGGTCGAGGAGTGCGCGCTTGATCTCGGTGTGTTTGCCGCGCAGCACCGCCACGACGGCCTCACGGTCGAAACGCGGGTCCATCGGATCGCGGGCGATGTGTGCGACGGGCAGGGGCAGCCGGTCGCCGTCGACCTTTGTCAGCGGCGCCAGCGCCCACCCGCCGAAGGTGCGCTGGTCGACGAACCGCAGATCGGCGCCGTTGTCGAGGACGGCACGGATGCGCAGGTGCTTCTCGTCCGGGACGGTGGGCGGCTGCACGAGCATCTGTCCGCTCATCCCCAGATGCACCACGAGAGCGACGTCGGCGGGCTCGAGCACGAGCCACAGGTACTTGCCGCGCCGCTGCACCGCGGCGACCTTCTGCCCGGTCAGTTGCAACGCGAGGTCGCGGGGACCGGGCTCGTGCCGACGCACCGCGCGGGGATGCAGGACCTGGACGGATTCGATCGCCGCGCCGACCACGTGCGCGTCGAGACCGCGACGGACCACCTCGACCTCGGGGAGTTCCGGCACGGATCCCTCAGTCGGCTTCGGAGGTGGCGGCGTCGGGAGTGGCGGCGTCGGACTCGGCGTCGTCGGCCGTGAGCGCGTTGTAGGCGGTCGCGGCGGCCTTCTGCTCCGCTTCCTTCTTGGTGCGGCCGACACCGGAGCCGTGCGGAGCACCGCCGATCAGGGCGGTGGCCGTGAACTCCTTGTCGTGGTCCGGGCCGGTGGCGGTGATCTCGTAGGCCGGCACACCCAGGCCGCGTTCGGCGGTGAGCTCCTGGAGGCTGGTCTTCCAGTCGAGACCCGCACCGAGACGGGGACCGCGCTCGAGCAGTTCGGCGAACAGGCGCAGCACCACTTCGCGGGCCGTGTCGATGCCGTGCTGCAGGTGCACCGCACCGAGCAGGGATTCCATGCCGTCGGCGAGGATGGAGGCCTTGTCACGGCCGCCGGTCAGTTCCTCGCCCTTGCCGAGCAGCAGGTGCGCGCCGAGGCCACCCTCACCGAGGCCGCGTGCGACCTCCGCGAGCGCGTGCATGTTCACGACGCTGGCGCGGATCTTCGCGAGTTCACCCTCGGACTTGTTCGGGTGGGTGAGGTAGAGCTTCTCGGTGACCGCCAGGCCGAGGACCGCGTCCCCGAGGAACTCGAGACGTTCGTTGGTGGGCAGCCCGCCGTGCTCGTAGGCGTACGAGCGGTGGGTCAGCGCAAGGGTCAGTAGTTCGATGTCCAGAGGCACACCGAGGGCGGCGAGGAGAGAGTCGTGCTTCTCCTCGCCGCCCTCGGCAGCCGTCTCGGAAGACTTGCTCGTCACGTGAGAGTTCCGATTAGGCGGGAACGGTCACCTGACGGCCGTTGTAGGTGCCGCAGGACGGGCACGCCACGTGCGGCAGCTTCTTCTCGCCGCAACCGCGGTTCGGGCAGGTGACGAGCGTCGGCGCAGTGGTGTTCCACTGGCTCCGCCGCGACCGGGTGTTGGAACGCGACATTCTGCGCTTGGGGACGGCCACGTCTACTTCTCCTCGTTGTTCAAGCTGTCGATTTGACTGCTGGGTTCTTCGGAGCCCGCGCCGAACTTGGCTGCCAACCCAGCCCAGCGAGGATCCATTGTCTCATGACGGTGCCCGGATTCCGCAATCGCCAGGCGAATGCCGCATTCGGGGCACAATCCCGCACAGTCGTCGCTACACAACGGCTGCAGCGGAAGCTCCAGTCCCACCGTGTCGACGAGGACCGGCTCGAGGTCGATCAGATCGTCCTCGACACGATAGACCTCGTCGTCCTCGGTGGTCTGATCCGTGACGCTGTTCGGGTAAGCGAACAGCTCGGTGAGATACAGGTCCACCGATTCGGTGAACGGCTCGAGGCATCGCGCGCATTCACCGACGGCGTCGGCTCGAACTGTACCGGTGACCAGGACGCCCTCGGACACCGCCTCCAACCGGAGGTCGAGTGCGATCTCCGCTCCCTCCTGGATGGCGATCAGCTCGAGACCCATCCGCGAGGGAGATGCGACGACCCGCTCGACCGTGCGCATCGATCCGGGCCGACGGCCCAGGGAGAACGTGTCGAACACCAGACCGGCCTCCCGTTCGGGACGCGGCGTGCTGGTACTGCGGGCAGACACGGGAACTCACTTTCTTCGGACGACGTCGTATCACACGACGGGAAGCTCGTGTGATTGGGCAACCGCACTATGGTACGCGATAGACGATGCGGAAGGAAATCCCGCAGGTGAAGGCGGTACCGAAGGCCGCCCTCAGCGCCGGCGCGAGGCGCGGTGATCCGCTTCAGCGCCGCCGGGAGGCGCGGTGATCCGCTTCCGCGTAGTCCGGCACCCCGGAGGTGCGCAGCTGCTGCCTGCCGCGGCCCACGGACCGCAGGGTGGTGCCGAGCAGCTCCTCGAACTCGGCGAGCTTTCCGTCGATGTACTCGTCGCACTCGCTGCGCAGGCGGTCGGACTCGGCGTGCGCGGCGTCGATGACACGGGCGGATTCGGCGTGTGCCGCCTGCACCACTTCGGTCTGGGACACCAGGCGGGCCTTCTCGGCCTCGCCGTCGGCGACGGACCGGTCGTAGGACGCCTTGCCGGCCTCGATCATCCGGTCGGCCTCGGCGCGGGCCCGCCCGGTGACGCTCTCGTACTGCTGGTTGGCGTCGGCGACGAGGTCGTCGGCTTCCGCCTGGGCGTCGCGGACGAGTTCGTCGGCGTGGGCACGGGCCTCGGCGACCATCCGGTCGGCCTGGGCCTTCGCCTCGGCGAGCATCCGGTCGGCGTCGGCGCGGGCATCCTCGAGGAGGGTGCGGGCCTCCTCGTCGGCGTCACCGACGGTCTTGTCCGCCTGGGCGCGGGCGTCGTTGATGAGCTTGTCGCGGTGGTCGAGGACGTCCTGGGCGTCGTCGAGTTCGGGTGGCAGTGCGTCACGCACGTCGTCGAGCAGCTCGAGGACGTCGCCGCGCGGAACCACGCAGCTCGCCGTCATCGGAACGCTGCGTGCCTCTTCGACGATCGCAACCAGTTCGTCGAGTGCCTCGAAAACCCGATACACGCCCAACCCCAATCACTCGCTCGACGCGGCCGGTGCGGTCGCGCCGAAGTCCAGTCTGCCGCAGCGCAGGGCACGGGAGTGTGCCCTGCGCCCGGTGTGTCGGGATGCGGCCGTCACAGACACCGCCGACGCGGCACCGCAGCGGCGTCCACCGATCGTCAGCGTCTTACCGGGCGGCGGCGCGTCGCTCGGCCAGGCGGGCCAGCAGCCGCTCGTGCACGGCCGGCGGCAGCATGTCGGAGACGTCGCCGCCGTAGGTGGCGACCTCCTTGACGAGCGAGCTCGACAGATAGCTGTAGACGGGATTGGTGGCCACGAACAGGGTGTCGACGCCGGTGAGCTTGTGGTTCATCTGCGCCATCTGCAGCTCGTAGTCGAAGTCGTTGGCACCCCGCAGGCCCTTGACGATCGCGGAGATCCCGTGTGCCTGCGCGTAGTCCACGAGCAGACCCTGCCAGGAGTCCACCCGCACGTTGGGCAGGTGGGCGGTGGCCTCGGCGAGCATCTCCATGCGCTCGTCGATGGTGAACATGCCCTGCTTGTTGGGATTGATCGTCACGGTGACGACGACCTCGTCGAACTGGGCGGAGACCCGGCCGATGACGTCGAGGTGTCCGTTGGTGACCGGGTCGAAGGATCCTGGGCAGACCGCGCGGCTCATGACCCAGCACCGTAGCAGGTGGCGATCTCCACCCGCGTCTCGCCGTAGCGGCGGGCCTTGCCGACCTCGAATGCTCGCGGCCACACCGTTTCCGGCGATCGCGAGGACCGTTCGACGACGACCACGGAGCCGTCGCCGACCCAGCCGCCGGCGACCAGCGCCTCGAGCACGTCGGTGACCGCCTCGTCGGTCACCGCGTAGGGCGGGTCGGCGAGGACGAGGTCGTAGACCCGGTCGGCGGTGCCGGCGAGGACGGCGGCGACGGGTGCGGTCCGCACGACCGCGCCCGGCAGCTTCACCACCGCGATGTTGTCGCGGATGACCGCCGCGGCCTTGGCGTCGGACTCGACGAGGACGACCTGGGCGGCGCCTCGAGACAGGGCCTCGAGGCCGAGCGCCCCCGACCCCGCGTAGAGGTCGAGGACGGCGGCGCCGTCGAGGTCCATGCGGGCCTCGAGCGAGCTGAACAGTGCTTCGCGCACGCGTTCGGAGGTGGGCCGGGTCCCGCGGGGCGGCACCTTCAGGCGCCGCCCCCCGGCCCGGCCGGCGACGATCCGTGTCACTCGGCGTTGTCTCCCGCGGACACCTCGACGAGCAGGTCGCCGCCCTCGACCTGCTGGACGGCCCCGATGGCGACGCGGGTGATGCGGCCGCCGCGCGGTGCGGTGATCGCGGCCTCCATCTTCATGGCCTCGATGGTGGCGACGGTGTCGCCCGCGGCGACGGTGTCGCCCTCGGCCACCACGAGGGTGACCGTGCCGGCGAACGGCGCGGCGACGTGGCCGGGGTTGTTGCGGTCGGCCTTCTCCGCGGCGGGGACGTCCGCGGCCACCGACCGGTCGCGCACCGACACCGGGCGCAGCTGCCCGTTGAGGATGCACATGACGGTGCGGAAGCCCTTCTCGTCGGCGTCGGAGATCGCCTCGAGGCCGATGAGAAGCTCGACACCCTTGTCGAGGCGCACGCGGTGCTCCTCGCCGTGCCGCAGGCCGTAGAAGAACTGGTTGGCCGACAGCTCGGTGGTGTCGCCGAACTCCTCGCGGTGCTGCTCGAACTCCTTGGCCGGTCCGGGGAACAGCAGCTGGTTGAGCATCCGGCGCCGCTCGTGGGCGGTGCCGGCCAGGGCCTTCTCCTCCTCCGGGGCGAGCGGGGTGACCGGCTTGGGTTCGGCGCGGCCCGCCAGGGCCTTGCTGCGGAACGGCTCGGGCCAGCCCCCCGCGGGGGTGCCGAGGTCGCCGCGCAGGAAGCCGATCACCGAATCGGGGATGTCGTACTTGCCGGGCTCGGCGGCGAAGTCCTCGACCGAGACCCCGGCACCGACGAGGTGCAGGGCCAGGTCGCCGACGACCTTGCTGGACGGGGTGACCTTGATCAGGCGGCCGAGGAGACGGTCGGCGCCGGCGTAGGCGGCCTCGACCTCTTCGAAGCGGTCGCCGAGACCGAGGGCGATGGCCTGCTGGCGCAGGTTCGACAGCTGCCCGCCGGGGATCTCGTGGGTGTAGACGCGACCGGTCGGCGCCGGCAGTCCGGACTCGAACGGCGCGTACACCTTGCGCAGCGCCTCCCAGTACGGCTCGAGATCGCACACGGCCTGCAGGTCGATGCCGGTGTCGAACTCGCTGTTCGCCGCGGCGGCGACGATCGCCGAGAGAGCGGGCTGGCTGGTGGTGCCGGCCAGGGCCGCGGAGGCACCGTCGACGGCGTCGGCACCGGCCTGCCAGGCAGCGAGGTAGGTGGCGAGCTGCCCGCCCGGGGTGTCGTGCGTGTGCACGTGCACCGGCAGGTCGAAGTTGCTGCGCAGCGCCGACACGAGCTTGGCGGCGGCGGGGGCGCGCAGCAGACCGGCCATGTCCTTGATGGCCAGGACGTGGGCACCGGCCTCGACGATCTCCTCGGCCAGGCGCAGGTAGTAGTCGAGGGTGTAGATCGTCTCGTTCGGGTTCGACAGGTCTCCGGTGTAGGACAGGGCGACCTCGGCGAGCGTGGTGCCGGTCTCGCGGACGGCGTCGATCGCCGGGCGCATCTGGTCGACGTTGTTCAGTGCGTCGAAGATGCGGAAGATGTCGATGCCCGTGTCGGCGGCCTCCTGCACGAAGGCGCGGGTGACGGCCTCCGGGTAGGGGGTGTAGCCGACGGTGTTGCGGCCGCGCAGCAGCATCTGCAGGTTGATGTTCGGGATCGCCTCGCGCAGCGCCGCGAGCCGCTCCCAGGGGTCCTCGTGCAGGAAGCGCAGCGCCACGTCGTAGGTCGCACCGCCCCACGCCTCGATGGACAGCAGCTGAGGGGTCATGCGGGCCACGTGCCCGGCGACCGTCAGCAGGTCCTTGCTGCGCACGCGGGTGGCGAGCAGCGACTGGTGCGCGTCGCGGAAGGTGGTGTCGGTGACGCCGAGCGCCTTCTGCTCACGCAGCGCCCGGGCGAAACCCTCGGGGCCGAGCTCGAGCAGCCGCTGACGCGACCCGGCCGGTGGGGCGACGCTGAGGTCGATGACGGGCAGCTTGTCGTGCGGGTAGACCTTGGTGGGCCGTTCGCCGTGCGGCTTGTTGACGGTCACGTCGGCGAGATAGCGCAGGATCTTGGTGCCGCGGTCGGCCGACGAGCGCAGGGTCAGCAGCTGCGGGCGCTCCTCGATGAACGAGGTGGTCACCTTCCCGGCACGGAAGTCCGGGTCGTCGAGCACGGCCTGCAGGAACGGGATGTTCGTGGCCACACCGCGGATGCGGAACTCGGTGACGGCGCGGCGGGCGCGGGCCACCGCGGTTTCGAGGTTGCGGCCGCGGGCGGTGAGCTTGACCAGCATCGAGTCGAAGTGCGCGGAGATCTCCGCGCCGACCGAGGTGCCGCCGTCGAGACGGATGCCGGCACCACCCGGGGTGCGGTAGCCGGTGATGCGGCCGGTGTCGGGCCGGAAACCGTTGGCCGGATCCTCGGTGGTGATGCGGCACTGCAGCGCCGCGCCGCGGATGGTGATGTTCTCCTGCGACAGGCCCAGGTCCGCGAGGGACTCGCCGGCGGCGATGCGCAGCTGGGACTGCACGAGATCGACGTCGGTGATCTCCTCGGTGACCGTGTGCTCGACCTGGATGCGCGGGTTCATCTCGATGAACACGTGGTTGCCGCGCTCGTCGACGAGGAACTCGACGGTGCCGGCGCACTGGTAGCCGATCTCCTTGGCGAAGGCCACAGCGTCGGCGCAGATGCGGTCGCGCAGTGCGGGGTCGAGGTTGGGGGCGGGGGCGAGCTCGATGACCTTCTGGTGGCGGCGCTGGACCGAGCAGTCGCGCTCGAACAGGTGGATGACGTTGCCGTACTTGTCGGCGAGGATCTGGACCTCGATGTGGCGGGGGTTGACCACGGCCTGCTCGAGGAAGACGGTCGGGTCACCGAAGGCGGCATCGGCCTCGCGGGAGGCCGCCTCGATGGCCTCGCGCAGCTGGGCGGGCTCGGCGACACGGCGCATGCCGCGTCCGCCACCACCGGCGACGGCCTTGACGAAGATCGGGAAGCTCATCGATT